>JAZUBZ010000116.1:0-5025 GCA_045638805.1 Eubacteriales bacterium | reverse complement strand
AGCAGGGAGGAGTATTGTACATTGAATCATTGTCAGCCATCAGTTTGTAGTCGAGCATGGAAGGAGTCTCGGGACGAGCGTTACCGATAAGATCTTCTCTTACGATAACAACGGTAAGACCTGCGGGAGCCATGTTCTTCTGAGCACCTGCATAGATAAGCCCGAACTTAGAAACGTCAACGGGTTCAGAAATGATGCAGGATGACATATCAGCTACGAGAGGAACGTCACCGGTATCGGGGATGTAATTGAACTTTGTGCCGTAGATTGTGTTGTTGAAGCACATATGTACGTAATCAGCGTCAGGTCTGAACGTCTCGCGTGTTGTAGCGGGAACGTGTGCGAAATTTGCATCTTTGGAAGAAGCAACTGCTACTACGTCACCGTACTTCTGAGCTTCTTTGAATGCCTTTGTTGAGAACTGACCGCTGAGGATGTAATCAGCCTTGCCCGTCTTCATAAGGTTAAGCGGAACTGCAGCAAACTGAGTAGATGCACCGCCCTGAAGGAAAAGAACCTTATAATTATCGGGAATGTTCATAACCTGTCTGAGAGAAGCCTCTGCAGCCTTGATGATAGCGTCGTATGCAGGTGAGCGGTGGCTCATCTCCATTACTGACATTCCGGAATCTTTATAGCAAATAAGATCCGCAGCCGCACTTTCAAGCACAGGCATGGGGAGCATAGAAGGACCCGCCGAAAAATTGTAAACTCTGTTCATTATGTGTATCTCCGTTCTGCTGTAAAAATACAGCTAAATTAGTTGCTTTAATATATAATTATCACAAAATAATTATACTGTTGATTATACTACAACTTTTCATATAAATCAATAGTTAAACTGAAAAAATATGTATAATTATAGCAGTTTTTGCTTTGCGTATTCATGATTTTTGATGTTTAAAACAAAAGAAGTGTAAAGTTTTGCAATATATCAGCACACAAGTATGCGAAATTTTAGGCTTGAAAATTACAGCTTGTTATGGTATACTGTTAAAAGAAATAATCAATATTGGAGATTGTTATGGAACTCAGTAAATATTTGCTCTGCGCTCGTGTTGTAGGTACGCATGGAGTTCGCGGAAACGTAAGACTTGAAAATTATTGTGACACGCCCAAGGTTCTTGCAACCCTTTGTACGCTGTATCTTAAAAACGGTGATACTTATACACCTTATAAAGTGGAAAAAGCTTCCATACAGAAGGAGGCTGTCCTTGCAAAGCTTGAAGGTATTGATACTCTCGAGGACGCTATGCTCTGGAAGGGTAAGGAACTTTATGCCGCAAGAGAGGATTTCAGACTGAGACAAGGAGAATATTTTATAGCAGACCAGATCGGACTTCCCGTGATTGATGATAATAGCGGTGAAGTTATCGGTAAGGTTCGAGAGATCATGACCGGTAGAATTCAGGATATATACGTTATTGATGACATAAACGGAGGATCCTTTATGATCCCGTCTGTTCCCGAATTCATCAAGTCAGTAGCTGTCGAAGGCGAAAATGCAGGCGTACGCGTCGTTCTTATTGACGGTATGCGTGGCGAATGATTCGCCTGATCTAAGAAAGGCGACTGTATATGAACATTGACATTATGACCCTCTTTCCTGAGTTCGTCGACGGGATACTTAGTGAAAGTATCATCGGCAGAGCGCGGAAAGCAGGGAAGCTTGATATAAAAACGCATAATATCCGAGATTATTCTGAGGATAAACACAGACGTGTGGATGATACCCCATACGGTGGCGGTAAAGGTATGCTTATGGCTGCTCCGCCCATTTACCGCACCTATGAAGCAATATGTGAGATGAGGGGATATGTTAACAAAAGTGAGTATCTGACCGTTTATATGTCACCTCGCGGAAAAATATTCAACCAGTCGGTAGCCGCGGAGCTTGCGACATATAAGGGAATCATTATTCTTTGCGGTCACTACGAGGGTGTGGACGAGCGCCTCATCGAAGAGATCATCGACATGGAGCTTTCAATCGGAGATTTTGTTTTGACAGGCGGAGAGCTTCCCGCTTGCATCGTAGCTGATGCTGTAGGCAGACTTTGCGACGGTGTTTTGGCAGATCCCGAGTGTCACGAAAAGGAGTCTTTTTCTTCAGGACTTCTTGAATATCCTCAGTATACCAGACCCTATGAATTTCACGGAAAAAAAGTTCCCGACGTGCTTATCTCGGGACATCACGAAAACATTGAAAAATGGCGGCACGAACGTTCCCTTGAGATCACAAGAGAACGCCGTCCCGACCTCGTCTCGGAAGAGCAATCTTAAAGTATTCCGATCTCCGCGAAAATTCCGTTTGCAACGCCTCGCGCGAATAATTCGGGAGATGTATCCATAAGACGGGCATCTCCCGGATTTGTAATAAACCCAAGCTCGACGAGTACTGCGGGCATTTTTGTCTTTTTGAGTACGTATAGAGTGGGCCTTGCAAAGACTCCGCGGTTTCTGAGACCCGTCGTGATGTTAAGCTGTGCCAATATGTTCTCGGCAAGACTGTATGGAACACCACTTTTACGGTAAACGTAAGCCTCAGATCCATTGGCGGATGGATTTGAAGCTGCATTTGTGTGCAGACTTATGAAATAGTCCGCGCCCCATGAGTTTGCTTCGTTTACTCTTGCCTCAAGTGAGCTTGCATTTGATATTCCAAGCTGCGTCGTAGGTGTTGGTCGGGATAGGCGCACGTCAAGTCCGGCATTTCTGAGAATAGCCGCAAGACGTACTCCTATTTCGTAAACTATATCCTGTTCTCGAAGGCCGTTTCCCTCGGCACCCGCGTTGGGATTTCTCGGATTGTGGCCTTGGTCGATATATATTTTAGTTGACATAACGCTCTCTCCGCTTCAGGTAATATGTGTTGTTATCTGTGACAGTATATGTCGTTTTTTTAAAATTGTCACTATTGTTAACTGCCGAAAAGTATCGTCAACCATACTAAACAGTATTTGTTTTAGGAGATAAGTATGCAAAAGATTCTAAGCCGCGTAAGACGAGCGGTGGAAAAATACGAAATGATAAAGCATGGTGATAAGATATGCGTTGGAGTATCGGGCGGAAAAGATTCACTGGTCCTCCTATCAGCGCTCGCGTACATGAGAAGGTTTGAGGATTTTTCTTATGACGTGGAGGCAGTCACTGTTGATAACGGTATCTACGGAGACAGTGACGATACATTTGCATCCGTGCGTGAATTTTGCGAGAAGCTTGAAGTTAATTATACTGTCATCAAGACCGATATCGGAAAGATCGTCTTTGAGGAGCGTAAGGAAGAGAACCCGTGCAGCCTTTGCGCAAAGCTGAGACGCGGCGCACTGCATAACGCGGCGATAGATTTAGGCTGTACTGCGCTTGCTCTCGGTCACCATCTTGATGATGTGTGTGAAACTTACATGATGAACATTATACTTACCGGCAGAGCAGGGTGCTTTTGTCCTGTAATGGAGTATGAGAACAGCGGTGTTATGCTTATACGTCCAATGATATACCTCAGAGAGGGGGAGATTGGAAGCTGTGCGTCAAGACAGAATATGCCCGTTATCACAAAAACCTGTCCGATTGATGGGCTTACAGAAAGACATCATTTCAAAGCACTTCTCAAAGAGGAAGACAAACGTCATCGCGGAGTATATACGAGGATCCTCGGGGCGCTTGAGCGCTCAGGTGTAGATTCTTGGCGAGATTGATAAGCATTAATTTGTAATATTATGTTCAACTCTATAATAATCTTTTTACAGCTGATTTTTAATGCCGGAGAAGATTATGAAACTGAAACACATAATTAACCGTGAGATTTGCCTTTTCTTGGGTAGAACGCGTTGTCTCGTAATACCGTGTTTTCTCGCTTTTAGCATGGGGGTGTTCACTTGGGTATCTTGTGACGTAATAGGCATTGTCTGGCGCTTGACCAAGCATCCGCCGTTTGCACCTCCTTTGTGGCTTCTGTTTATTATGTGGGCTGTTGTGTATTTGTTATTCGGTGTCATTATCTCCTACTCGATGATATGCGGCTTAAAATGCAGTCTCAGCCTCAGCGCCGTAGTTTCATACTTTGCCGCGCTGTTTTGGTGTCCCTTAATGCTTACTGCAGGTGCAGGAATCTGTGCCGTGTGTACGCTTTGTATATCGGCAGTATATTTATTCAGAATAACGAAGGTTATATGGAGGTACAGTATTTTAACTATCGTATCCGCTGTTATTATAGTCATATTTGAAACATATATGGTCTGTTTTTCTATAGGTTGCTCATTGCTTAACTGACAAATACGTGATTTTAATCTTAAAATCACGCATATTTGTTATAATCTATTGACAAAAAGCCAAGTTTAATATATAATTGTTTCAGTGAGTTTAATAAAACTTGTTTTCGGAGGTAAAAATGAAAAAAATTAAGTTTTTAGCGCTCGTTCTCGCAGTTATGTTTATTTGCGTAATGCTTCCTTCATGTGCTGAGCAGGTAACAGTTGAGGGCGTTAAGTTCGCTGCGATCACACTTGACGTTGAAGGTAATAAGACTCTTCTCGTTGATACTCTTGTTGGTGATATTACCGGTACTGCTGATGATATGCCTACAGTTCTTGACGCTGTAAGACAGATCCTTGAGACAAACGGTGTTCGTCACAAGATCGAGGATGACGCTATCACATCAATTTCCGGTAGAGCAGAAGCTACAAGGGGCGGCTACTTCTACGTTTGGGAGTATAAGATCAACAAGAAGGCGCCTAAGGGTCGTGCTTCCGATATCTTTGTTGAACCCGGTGACAGTATCGTTTACTACCTTACACCCGCTGTTGATAAGGATGTAGCACAGACTGCTGTTGAAACAGAAGCTCCTGCTGAATAATTAATTTTTGTACTTAAACATACAAAACCGAAGGTCTTTTGTCCTTCGGTTTTAATTTAGAAAGCTGAAAGGATATTTCAATATGAAAAAGATACTCGCATTTGTCTTGCTCATATGCATGTTTACTCTCGTCTCCTGTACCGGTACAGAACCCGAGGAACCTATTTCCTCGG
>JAZUBZ010000115.1:0-14844 GCA_045638805.1 Eubacteriales bacterium | reverse complement strand
ATGCAGCAGTCAAAGTGCTGTGTCTTACCGCTTGACGATATCCCAATATTCATCTGCCTTTAGAGTATATCACATCCCCCAATAATTGTCAAGGAGATTTTTGCCTTTTCACCCTTGTTTTTTTAGCGTAAATGAGCGATGTAGAGGACTTAAAACATCTGTTTTTACATTATATACTTGAATTCCATGCAATAATTTATTATAATAATATAATAGTATTTTATTCACTCGGATAATAACTAAAAACCACTATAGAAAGTGTAAAAATATGACTTACGATAACACCGGCAGAATCCTCTGCTCCACCGGTACAATGGTCGGACGCGAAAACGATTTCAACTACCGCCGTGCGGTAGACGTCATCGCTTCTCTTAAAGAAGACGGTCTCCTTTTCGGAGGCGAGCTTATGATGCTGAAGCATTATTATGACAAAAAATCCGAGGTCACGGAATGCGTCAAAGCATCTGCTGTACCCTACCCCGTTATCCACTGCGAAAAGGGTGTAGGTACGGACATTTCCCACGCGGCGTATCTCGCATCTGTGAGAGACTACATGGGTGAGGACGAGCTGTATGCCTCGGCTCTCAAAAACTTCCGTCTCAACTGCAGCTTCGGTGAGGCTGTGGGGGCGAAAATGATGGTGCTCCACCTTTGGGGAGGCGAGGATTCCGACAGCCACATCGAATACAACTGCGACAAGCTGCAGAGCCTTTCCGCCATCGCTATGTCACACGGACTGAAGCTTCTCATAGAAAACGTGCCCAGTACAACGCACGACCCTCATTCCAACTGGATACGCGCCTGCGAAGAGTATCCCGGTTGCGGATTTATCTTCGACACCCGCTTTGCAACCCTCCACGATCAGGTGGAAGAAACTCTCAGCGATCCTCTTGTCCGTTTCAACCTGTCCCACGTTCACGTAAGCGATTTTGTGGGCGGATACCGTAACTTCTCCGCCCTCCGTCCTATTCCTCATCCCGGCGAGGGAGTCGTGGACTTCAACCTGGTCTTCCGTCTCCTTCGTGAGATGGACTACAGAGGCACCGTAACGCTTGAATCCCCCGTTATTAACGGTATGGAGCTTGATACTGACAAGCTTAAGTCCTCACTCAAATTCATCGCAGAGCATCTGTAAGGGAGCTTTTTTCAAAAAATCACGCCGAAAATATTGTAATTATGCAATATATATGATAAAATATTATATTGGGCAAACTCCGCAACGCTATGCGTAAGTTACACGGTTTTTGTCCTGACCCCGACGGGTCAAAACACTGAAATATGTCAGAAAAGCTTGAAAACATAAACATCAGCCTTCTCTATCCAACAGAGGAAAAGAGAATGCTTCACGAGGAACGTACTGGGTGCGGTCTTTCCGAGTACAATGCGGAGCAGCTTGAGCTGTACCGTCTTATTGACGTGACTGCTACTGATATCGGACGCTTCTTCACCAATGACCCTGACACCATTCTCTACCGTCAGGATATGTTCCGCGACGTTGTCGCTCATCCTGAAATCACGGATATGTTCCGCCGCCTTATCCCCCTCATCGGAGACATCACGGAGCTTCGCCGCATCGGGGATGATCCCGCATTCTCTGCAGAGGCGTACCTGTACAGCATCACCGAGATAGAGCTGTACACGTCAGTTGTATCTCTTATGGCAGAGGTGCTCCTCCCCATGAAGGATTCTCTCACAAGTGCCGCGTTTAAGACTCTCTGTGAGGTGGTACATACCCTCACGGAAAGTGACTATTACAAAAATATAAACCGTCAGCTTGACGAGCTTACGAGCAGAGTAAGAGAAGTCAAAAGCGTAACCATCGGTGTAAACCTTGACTCAAGCCTTAAGGCTGAGTCTGCGGGAGTTATCTCCCTCAACAACGACAGATTCAAGTCGGGGCAGCTTATCGACAAGATACTGCGCCTTGACTTTAAGTCAGACGAGCGCACCTGTATCGCGCCGCTCACTCCCTTCAGACGTGAGCAGTCGGAGAATCAGCAGCTGGCTCTAACGTATGCTCTCAGCGCGGCGCTCAGCGATGTTTTCCGTTCGTCCATCCGCTCATGGAAGAGAGTCATCCGTGCATATGTGCTTGAAAATACAGATTTCCTGCTCCGTATGCTTCCCGAGTTTGAGTTCGTGATGAAAGCATCAGAGTGTCTCGACACCTTAAAAGCCAAGGGTTGTCCTACCGCATATCCTACTCTTGTCCCCGCTTCTGAGAAACGCTTTACTGCAAAGGGACTTTGCAATCCCGTTGTTGCCTTGAAGCTTGACGTGCCCGTTGTACCCAACGATTTCGCCTTTGATGAGGACGGAATGCTGTACGTACTGACAGGTCCTAACCGCGGAGGTAAATCGGTCATCACCTGTGCTGTAGGTATCGCATTTGCTATGACTGGTTTCGGTCTTCCCGTACCTGCAGAAAGCTGTACCGTGTCCCCTGCTGATGCCGTGTTCACCCATTTCCCTCAGGGAAGCGATGACACCATCGACAAAGGACGTCTCGGTGAAGAGTGTTCACGTCTCGAAGGTATCTTCGACAGCGTAACCGATGAAAGTCTCGTTCTGCTTGATGAGTCATTCTCGTCAACAGGTGCTTATGAAGCATCCGTTATCGCAGGAGAAGTAATCACGGGATTCGCCGCCGTCGGTTGCCGCGGTATTTTTTCCACACACCTTCATGACCTCGCGGCACGTACTGCTGAGCTTAATGCTCGCGTCAACGAAGACGGAGGCGTTAAGATCGACAATCTTGTGGCAGAGGTTGACGGAGCAAAGCGAAGTTTTAGAATTCTTAGAAAATCCCCCGACGGAAAGAGCTACGCAGCTGACATTGCAGGCAAGTACGGTCTTTCCTATGACACAATACAGAATAAGATCCGCGGAAGACACGCTGATGCGTGATGTCCGCCAACATACACTTTAAGTAATTCAGGAGAAAACAAATGAACGAACTGCTGACACTTCTTGAAAACGACGGAAGACTGTCCCACGAAGCTATCGCACGTATGCTTGATAAGGAAACGGGTGACATCAAGCGCATGGTTGAAGAGTACGAGGATGCAGGTGTTATCCTCGGATATAAGGCGCTTATCGACTGGGATAAGACCGACCGCGAATACGTATCCGCTCTTATCGAGCTTAAGATCACACCTCAGCAAAACCGCGGCTATGACCACGTTGCTGAGAAGATATACAATTATCCCGAGGTAGAGAGCCTGTATCTTATGTCAGGCCGATTCGACCTTGCTGTAATGATCGAGGGTAAGACAATGCGCGAGGTTGCTTTCTTCGTAGCTGAAAAGCTTGCGACCCTTGAGGACGTAACTTCCACATCGACACATTTCGTACTCCGTAAATATAAGGACAAGGGCATCGTATACGGTGCTATTCCCGTTGACGACAGAGGTAATATTATTTAATGGACTATAGCAAGATAATGAACCCCACCGTGCAAAACATCAAGCCGTCGGGTATCAGAAAGTTTTTTGATCTGCTCTCTACAAGAAAGGGCGTTATTTCCCTGACCGTTGGTGAGCCCGACTTTCAGACCCCTTGGCACATCCGCGCGGCGGGTATAAACAGCCTTGAGAAAGGCAAAACACACTACACGTCAAACAGCGGTACCCTTGAGCTTCGTGAGGCTATCAGCTCATACTTAAGCCGACGCTTTAGTATCAACTACGATCCCGCAAACGAAGTTATCGTGACCGTCGGCGGAAGTGAAGCTATCGACCTTGCCATGCGCACTGTCATCTGTCCCGGTGACGAGGTTATCATTCCCCTGCCCGCATTCGTTTGCTATGCTCCCATTTGTGAGATGTGCGGAGGTGTGCCGGTGTTTATCAACACCAAGGAGGAAAACCGCTTCAAGCTGACAGCAGATGAGCTTCGTGCCGCTATCACGCCCAAGACTAAGCTTCTCGTTCTTCCCTACCCCAACAATCCCACAGGTGCGGTAATGACGAAGAGTGATCTTGAAAGTATCGCTGAGGTGCTCCGCGGAACCGACATTATGGTACTCTCTGACGAAATATACGGTGAGCTTACCTACGGCTTTGACCACACGTCCATCGCATCCATTGACGGCATGCATGAGAGAGTAATCCTCGCAAGCGGCTTTTCAAAGGCTTATGCCATGACGGGTTGGAGAATGGGTTACATGTGCGCTCCCCGCGAGCTTACGCGTCAGATGCTGAAGGTACATCAGTACGCAATTATGTGCGCGCCTACTACATCCCAGTTTGCCGCAGTTGAAGCAATGATAAACGGTGACGCTGACGTTGACATGATGCGCCGTGAGTACAACAGACGCCGCAGATACCTTGTCAGCGGACTTAACGGCATGGGTATCAAGTGCTTTGAACCCGAGGGTGCGTTCTATGCATATCCCAACATTTCAGGTTTCGGTCTTACAAGCGAGGAGTTCTGCGAGAGACTTCTTGACGAGTACAACGTAGCGATAGTCCCAGGTACCGCATTCGGTGACTGCGGCGAAGGATTTGCAAGAATCTCCTATGCTTACTCCGTTGAGCACATATCAAAGGCTCTCGACAGGATCGAAGCGTTCAAGGAAAGTCTGCAAAAATAACGGGAAAATATCCCTGTTATCATGTAATACTTATTGACGGAAAGTCAAAAATTTGTTATAATTTAAATACAATATAATTTGGAGGTACAGCTCTATGGCTAAAAGCGTTCAGGATATCTTAAATCTTATCAAAGAAAACGACATCAAGATGGTCGACTTTAAGATGGTCGACATCAACGGTCAGTACAGACACGTAACCATTCCCGCAGAAAACTTCTCCGAGAAGACAATGAAGAACGGTATCGGTTTCGATGCTTCCAACTACGGCTACGCAGTTGTTGAGAAGAGCGACATGGTATTCATCCCCGATCCCGACACAGCAGTTATCGACCCCTTCTGCAGTATCCCTACTCTGTCCATGACAGGTAACGCAATGATCATCGCAAGCCCCGAGAACCGTCCCCTCGCTCAGTATCCCCGTAACATTATCCGTGCTGCTGTTGACCACATGAAGGCAAGCGGCGTTGCTGATACGATGTACATCCTTCCCGAGTTCGAATTCTATCTCTTCGATGAGGTTAACTGGGAGGTAAGCGGCAGACACATCGGTGCTGAGGTAGATGCTGTACAGTCCTACTGGAACAGCGCAGTTGAAGGCAAGGGTGTTGTTGTTCCCAAGCAGAAGAACTACCACATCGCAAAGCCCTTCGACATCTCATACGAGTGCCGCAGTGAGATGTGCATGCACATGATGGACGCAGGTATCGCGATCAACTACCACCACCCCGAGGTTGCGGCTTCCGGTCAGTTCGAGATCGAGCCTGAGCTTGGTGAAGTAGTTCACATGGCTGACGCTTCCATGATGATCAAGTACATCATCCACAACACAGCTCTCAAGTACGGTAAGAGTGCAACCTTCATGCCCAAGCCCATCTACGGCGAGGCAGGCAGCGGTATGCACGTTCACATGCTCCTTATGAAGGACGGCGAACCCGTATTCTCCGACGATAACGGTTACTCTCACCTCAGCGAGACTGCACACTACTTCATGGGCGGTCTTCTGAAGCACATCGCATCCCTCTGTGCAATCACCAACCCCAGCACAAACTCCTTCAAGCGTCTCGTTCCCGGCTTTGAGGCTCCCGTAACAGTAGGCTACGCTACCTCCAACAGAAGTGCTGTTATCCGTATCCCCGCGTACGCTAAGAGCCCCGACAAGCGTCGCTTCGAGCTTCGTAACCCCGACGCTACATGTAACCCCTACTTCTGCTATGCGGCTATCCTCATGGCAGGTCTTGACGGTATCAAGAACAAGATCGATCCTCACGCAAACGGCTGGGGTCCCTACGACGTAAACCTCTACCACCTCAGCGACGAGGAGAAGGCAAAGCTGAGCCACCTTCCCACATCTCTCCCCGAAGCGCTTGACGCTCTTGAGGCAGACCACGATTACCTCACCGAAGGCGGCGTATTCCCCATCGAGCTTATCAACAACATTATCAAGACAAAGCGCGCAGAGTGTGCAGAGCTTGCAAAGATCCCCACTCCCGCTGAATTTGATAAGTACTACAACCTGTAATAAATGCTTTAAGGCGTCAGTCCTCGGACTCACGCCTTATTGTTTTGTTGGTTTACAGGACTTTCTATGTTTTTTCATACATAGTAGTGTGCCTGCATTTCAAACATATTTTTATAAACTCCGCCATCAAGTTTCAAAAGCTCTCTGTGATTTCCGTACTCGGAGAGTTCTCCGTTTTCAAAAACAGCAACCTTATCAGTAAACCTCGTCGATGAAAGTCTGTGAGAAATGTAAATTGCAGTACGTCCTTTTACAAGACTACTGAATTTTTGATATATCTCATATTCAGCTATAGGATCAAGAGCACTTGTGGGTTCATCAAGAATGATAAGCGGAGGATCCTTATAAAGAGTTCGTGCGATAGCAATCTTCTGGCCTTCTCCGCCGGAAAACTCAATTCCGCTTTCACTAAATTCCTTTGAAAGGAAGGTTTCACTTCTGTCGGGTAGACTCTCCACTTTTTTCATTATGTCACTTTCTTCCATGCAACGTTCAACTTCGGAAACATCATAGTCTGTACTGAGTGCAACATTTTCTGCTACAGTAAATGCAAAAATCTTGAAGTCTTGAAAGACTACTCCTAATAATTCACAGTAATCTTTGTAAGGAATTGTATTTATCGGAATACCATTTATAAGTATTTCTCCTTCTGTCGGTTCATAGAGACGGCAAACCAATTTTACAAATGTTGTCTTTCCTGCACCGTTAATCCCCACAAGGGAAAGTGTTTCACCCGCTTTTAGTATAAGCGATACATTTTTTAATATCATTCTGTCGGTGTTAGGATACTTAAATGATACGTTTCTGAACTCGAGTTCAACGGAATTTATATCTTTTGCAGAAATATTTGCAGTTTGGGTCAGGTTGGATTCATTTGACTTCTCAACACAATACCTGAAATCTTCAGCAAACTCACCGTTCTTTCTTAAATTAGAAAACGCAGAAATTATTCCTTGAAAACATCCTGTAAGACTGTTGATACCCGTCATATACATGGAAAAATCTCCGATAGGCATTCCACCGAAAAACACTTTGTAGACAAGGATAATATAAACGACACATTCCTGTGCTATAACAGCAATATTAACGAGTAAGTTACTCTTGGTAAGTTCTTTCATTTGTCCCTTATTCGTATACAAATACTCATTGTCCGCAACATCTCTGTATTTACCAAATAAATATTCTTGTAGATTGTTTATCCTTACCTCTTTCCCGAATTCAATCGTACTAGTAACTCTGCCCAAATACCACATTTTCCTCATTATAGGGGTATAAATATTACGGTATTTCTCATATATCTTGCGGTTCCTCTTTTCTACATAAAGACGAGTCAATATAACTACAACTATCATTATAAAAACTATGGGTTGAAGTGTAATAATAATTGCAGCCATTCCTACAAGAGTCACGGTTGTTGATATCAACGATAATAGATCATTTATTATCTCGAAAAACAAGTCACTGTTCTTTGCCTTTTCGATGAAATCCTTCATTCGTGGTTGTTCAAGATCAGCGTAAGAAAACTGCATGACTGTTTTGCCGAGTAATTCTTTGGTTCTGTATACGGTTTTCTTCGTTTGTATGTCAAGTATCACACCTACTAGGTTATTTATGAGATTAACACAAAGTACAGCAGCCGCATATCCTCCGGAGTAGACAAGTACCTTTGAAATGCTTTTACCATCTTGTATTTCGTTTAGTATCAATCTCAGAAATATCAACGGAAAGAATGATGAAACAACTCCGGTCAAAAGAACCGGTATTTTTATGAAGAAGAATACTTTGTTTATCTTCCATGAGGTACTGAGGATAAAGATGAGGTTACCCAATTCTCTTTTGAAATCAGAAAAATATTTTTTCATTTGCCTAAGTCCTCCTTATAGTGTTCTGCTTGCTTAGTGAACATCTCATAATACACACCGTTTTGACACATAAGTTCGTCGTGAGTTCCTTCTTCAACTATCTCACCTTTCACAAACACAGCAACTTTATCGCAAAATTTAGCTGAAGCTAATCTGTGAGAAATATATAGTGCTGTGTTGTTATGAATGATTTGATCAAATCGCTGGTATAGTTCGTACTCTGCTATGGGATCAAGAGCAGACGTAGGTTCATCCATGATTGAGATATTACCACCTTTATAAAGTGCTCTTGCAGAAGCTAACTTTTGTCCTTCACCTCCCGAAAACTCAATTCCGTCTTCGTCAAATTCACGTCCGATGGAAGTATTAAGTCTCTTTGGTAGTGAAGCTATCTTATCCTTGAGTCCGCACTTTTCGATACAGTATTCTAACCGTTCAGTGTCAGTTTCTCGACATAATATGACATTTTCGCTGACAGAAAAAGCAAATAATTTAAAGTCCTGTAAGACGACCGAAAGGATATCCATATAGTCCCTATAGCGTATATCTTTAATATTTGTTCCGTTATACAGTATTTCTCCTTCAGTTGGCTCATAAAGACGGCACAAAAGCTTTATAAGAGTAGTCTTTCCTGCACCATTATATCCAACTATGGCAAGTCTCTTACCCGCTTCAATCTTTAGTGAAATGTTTTTCAGCACATCAAAATCCGTACCCGGATATCTAAAAGAAACATTTACGAATTCAATTGACGGTGCGTTGTCAAGAGGCGGATTGGATTCGGGATCTGTATTTTCATGGCTAGGTACAATGCGTTTGCGGTATTCGTGGTATTCATCTATTCTCTTTATAATATACGAATTATGAATGCATGAACCAACCATAGAATTAAGTGATGAAGAAAAGTTTGTTATTGCACCAACGTAAACACTGAATGAACCCAAGGTAATGCTTCCCGTAATTGCCATCAGTGCACAGTAGACATAGGTTGCAAACGTTTCCGAAAAAGAAACTACGGATTTAACAAGATTAAGTGGCAAGTACTTTTTCTGTAATTTTACATTTTCAGTGAGATACTCTTCGCATACATCTCTGTACTTTTCATGAAGCCATTTTTCAGCTTTGTTGATTCTGACTTCCTTTGCAAAATCGAAGCCGATCATCGTGTCCCAAAGGTATGATTGTTTTCTCGAAAATCTTGCAGTAATCGGTTCGAATTCATAACCTATTTTCTCTAATCTTTTTGAAATCAAAGAGTTTATAAACACAAGGCCGAGGAGAAATAAAATCAATAACGGGTGCAATGTTGCGATAATATACGAGTACCCGAAAAACTTTAGGAAATTACTGATTGTCGGTACAAACACTTCGTAAACAAATGTATTTGCCCGAATATTTCCTGCCACTCTTTGATTGATGTTTCTCAACTCGTCATTTTCCAAGTTTTCATAATCCATATTGAGGAAATCTACACAATAATTCAAACCATTTTTTACATCACAACCGTTAATAATGTGTGCGGAAACACCATCGTATATCAAACGTACAATTTTGATCAACGAAAACACTCCAATATATAGTAACGTATAAAACAATACTTTGTTCCATGGTTCACCATAAACAAGTGCGTCAATTATGTATTTAGGAATTATAAGTAATAGAAAAGGTTCTGCGGTTTCAATTGTTATTTCAAAAAGTGCACATAATAGATTTGTTGGTCCAATTTTCCAAGAATATTGAAACATAAATTGAATATTTTTAATTGTATCTTTAATTTTATTCATTGTGTCCCCTGATATTAAAAATATCTCGAAGAGGGAGAGGGATTTCCCGATTCCTCTTCGAGATTGTAACAATTGCTTGTATATTTACATAAAATCACTTCTTCACACTCATCCAGCATCCCTCAGCACCGATTCCGTCTTCGGGAGGTGTGAGCATACCTTTTTCAATAAGGTGTTCCACAATAGCATCGAGGACGGGCATATTCGCGAGGGTATTTGCGTGCTTCCATTCTCCGTGAAGATAATCGGGAACAGCATTTTTGATAAGCTCAGCTAACTTTTCGGCAACTGCCTCTGCTTCAACACCAAAATAACCGTCTCTGAGGCCGTTGCTGATATCGTACAGTCTTTCTATATCAGCAAGTCTGCTGACAAGAATCTTCGTGTACAGCTTGTCTCCATCGCGGTAGAGATATCCGCATTCGATAGCTCTTGCGGCGTGTTCCTTTACGTCTTCTGTCAAAGACGTAATATCAAGCCCTTCAATAGCGCGAAGTGCGAGCTGAAGCTGTTTATCCGTTGATACGTTTAGGCCGCAAGAAAAGTGCTTCTTGATACGGGTGATGTAAATGTTATCAAGATGTACATTTGAAAATCCGCATACATTTTGCGCTTCAACGCCATCCCAACCGCCGCCGTAATATTTTCCGTTATCAACGTAACCGAATACAGTGAAGGGACGTTTTGCCTCGGTAACGTCTGCAAAATACTTTTCTTTCAAAACCTGTTGAACATTGTCCGAAAAAGCTCCGGATATACTAAATATCTGCTGCCATATGATCAGGTTCATGTCTACCTTATTATTAAGATAGGGGAACGCAAGATATTCCTCTTCGTGTTCCTTAATAAAGTTTGATATAATATCACAGATTTTCGGCAACTGCTCAGTATAAATGGCATTCGCTTTTTCGATCACGTCCTTATCAAGAAGAACGAAGTTTATTGCGTATTTACCGTTGTCCAGTTTGCGGAGAAGTCCGTATTCTCCGTTTTCGCCTTTTCGAAGAATTTCAAGCTCTTCCTCAACGTAAACGGTAGGTACGTTAAGTTCCTCTGCGATCTCGGTTGCGCTCATCGGCTTTTTACGGCAAAGCCAAACGACGTGGTTTGAAAACATCCTTGTACATACAGTGCGCGGGTCTCCCCAAAAAGGATTTCCAGTTCCCCAAATAACGTAGTCGATCTTGTCAAGGACAGTAGGTCTAATATAGGTTTCTGTCATTTCTTCTACCTCACTTTTGATTTTTTGTCTTGCTGAAAAAAGTCTTTGACGGACAGCACCTTCGCTTGTGTTTTGCCTTTTTGCTATCTCGGACGTAGAAAGACCGTCTATGTAATAAAGTATCATTACCTCACGGTATGCCTTTGTGAGAAAAGCAATACGTCTGTAGACAGCACTCAACATTTCATCCGCGGTGTCTTCCGTATTATCCTCCGCCATATACCGAAGCACATCATCATAGTCTCCTGTATAACTCATATTTTGACGGAGCTTTTTTCTCTTAGAAAAGTCAGCGTACACATTTCGTGCTACTCTCCAAATAAACGGGTACACGCTTTCAACTTCTCCATCGGTATTTGCCGCTTTTACAATAGCAAATACTATATCGGAGCACAGCTCTTCTGCTTCGTAGCTGTCACTTGTACGTGCATAGCAGAAGCCGAACAGACTGTCAAGAAGTCCGTTGTCAATATATTTCAGCAATTCATTTTTATTCATCTTTATCTCCAAGCGATTGATCAATGCTTTCACCTATATAGTCTGTACTTTTTTGAAAATGTTAGGTGGGTTTCTAATAATATTCAATAAAATTTCAAAGCGGTACGCTCAGAGCGTACCGCTTGTTTTATTTACTTAGATAACGAACTGCTCCATGTATCTCTTGCTGAGAATAAGGGATGCTTCAACTCTGTCCTTAGAGCCTTCGAATGCCTTATCTTCAACCTCGATGCAGGTGTAACCGGTGTAACCGATATCTGTGAGAGCAGATACGTACTTACCCCAATCTACATCGCCGAGACCGGGAAGCTTGGGAGACATCCACTTAAGAGGTGTTGCCATTACGCCGTAGTCGTTGAGGCGGTCACGGTAGATCTTGATATCCTTGTAGTGAACGTGGAAGATCTTGTCCTTGAACTCGTAGATGGGCTTGATGTAGTCGATCATCTGCCATACGAAGTGAGAGGGGTCATAGTTAAGACCGAGGTTAGGACTGTCGATGATGGAGAAGAGCTCTCTCCAGATAGCGGGAGTAGTAGCGAGGTTCTGTCCGCCGGGCCACTGGTCGTTTGTAAAGATCATGGGGCAGTTCTCGATAGCAATTTTGACACCCTTCTCTTCTGCAAACTTAACGATTGCGGGCCATACCTTCTTATATTCCTCGATATTCTCTTCAACAGTCTTTTCCTGCATTCTACCGATAAATGTAGTAACCATGTTTACTCCGAGAAGAGAGGACATGTTGATAACCTTCATAAGGTGGTCAACGCTTGCCTGTCTCTTTTCGAGATCGCTGTCCATGGTATTGGGGTAGAATGCGAGAGAGGAGATCTCTACGTTCTTCTTAGCGCAGTAGTCCTTAACGTACGCGATGTACTCGTCGCTTGTGTCATCAACGTTGATGTGAGAAACACCTGCGTAACGTCTTTCAGCCTTACCCTGGGGCCAGCAAGCAACCTCAACACACTCAAATCCCATGTTGGATGCTGTGTCGATCATTTCCTCGAATGTGTATGTATCGAGGATAGCACTTACAAATCCTAATTTCATAATAACCTCCGAAAAACCGCCGTGGCGGCATTAGATTTATCAGTTTAATTATACTTTAATTTTTGGCGCAAGTCAACCTTTTTGCCAAAATAATACTTATAAAACGTATCTGCCCTCGATAGCGCGTCTGAGTGTAACTTCATCTGCGTATTCAAGGTCTCCGCCTATGGGAACACCGTTTGCAATTCGTGACACCTTTACACCAAGGGGAGAGATAAGCTTTGAAAGATACATCGCGGTTGCCTCGCCTTCAACTGTGGGGTTGGTGGCAAGGATGACTTCTTCAATGTCCTCGCTGTTGAGACGAATAAGAAGCTCTCTTATCTTAATGTCCTCGGGAGATACGCCCTTCATGGGAGATATCGCACCGTGAAGCACGTGATATGTACCGCTGTAATGTCCCGTGTTCTCGATTGCGATAACAGCGCGGGGATCCTCAACTACGCATACCGTTCTGTGGTTGCGGTTGACCGACGAGCATATGGGACACACGGTCTCTGCTGAAATATTCTGACACTTCTCGCAAAGCACAAGATCCCGTTTTACAGACATTACCGCATCCGCAAACTCAGCTGCTTCTTCTTCCGTGAAATTCAATACGCAGAAGGCGTAGCGCATGGCGGATTTTTTACCAACGCCGTCAAGACGGCGGAACATATCCGCAAGGCGCTCGATAGGTCCTAAGTTATCGTTCATATCAGAAAAGTCCGGGGAATCCGCTCATATTAAGTGAGCCTGTTACCTTTCCCATTTCCTCGCTGTTTGTAGCGTTTACAGTCTTAATAGCCTCGTTTACTGCCGCTGTGAGGATATCCTGAAGTGTTTCAACGTCATCGGGATCAACGATATCGGGATCAAGCTCGATATTCTTGATCTCAAGCTTACCGTTGATCTTTACGGTAACAACACCGCCGCCAGCCTTGATGTCGTATTCTCTCGCGTCAAGATCCTCCTGAAGCGCAGCCATATCCTCCTGCATCTTCTGAGCCTGCTTGAGCATTCCCTGCATATTTGTGGGGCCGCCGCCCATACCCTTGGGTAATCTTGCTTTCATGGTATATTCCTCCGATTATGTGAAAATAATTTATGTTTTAAAAAATATCTAACTCGTCAAGGGGAGATTTTTCTTCTTCCTTTATCTCCGCTGCTTCAACCTTTATCTCGCATCCACTGTCGCATGCTCCGCTGAGGATAAACGCCTCGGTAAGCGCCTGCATGGACTCAGCCTTGGTGAGCATCATTTGTGCCATGGGGTTTCCCACCTGCACCGTTGCGTGACGTCTATCCGGTGACACCAGGATACGTGAAGAGGTTAAGAATCCCGCTATCATAGGGATGGATGCCTTTACTCTTTCGATGATCTCGCTTTTGTCGGATACTTCGCGCATACCATCGTCACTCTTCTTTTGGGGAGCCGCTTTAGGCGCGGGCTGTGACGGGGTATCTGTCTTTTCATGAGCCGCCTTTACTTCGGCTGGCTTTGACTCAACCTTTTCAGGATCAGACGCAGGTCTTGCAACTACCGGAGCACTGCCCAAAAGCTTTATTTTGTCTTCAAGGACGGAAAGTCTCGCTAAAAGCGCATCCGTATTCACAAGAAGCTCGGGAGAGGCAAGCTTTACAAGGGTAATCTCCGCAAAGTTACGTTTATTCTGCGGTATTTTCTGCATATTCACAAGTGCTTCGTCAAGAAGTGACGAGTGGTATACAAGCTCTGCAGTTGTAAAGCGTGACGCCGCGTCACGAAGAAGCTCAAAATCGGGTGCTGTAAGGTCAAGGTAGTCGGAAACGTTTCTCGTACTCTTGGCAACAAGCATATCGCGCCAAAATGATACGAGCTCCTGCCAGAATACCATAACGTCCTTAGATGATGAAACAACGCCCGCAACTGCGGAAAACAGAGCTTCGAAATTACGCTCTTTAACTGCAAGTGCGCATCTGTAAGCGTTTTCAAGGCCCGTGATACCAAGCACGTTTCTAACTCTTTCGGCAGTTACCTCGTGTCCTCCGCCTGCGCAAAGCTCAAGCAGGTTGATAGCATCGCGCATACCGCCCTGAGCCTGTCTTGCAAGGAGTCCTGCCGCTTCGTCTTCAATTACTATATTCTCTTCCCCCGCGATATATTTTAGGCGGGAGGCGATATTATCTACGGTAATACGTCTGAAGTCAAATCTTTGACAACGGGAAATAATCGTTGCGGGTAGCTTATGCTGTTCTGTTGTTGCAAGCACGAATACCACGTGCTCCGGAGGCTCCTCAAGAGTCTTCAGCAACGCATTGAACGCGCCCATTGACAGCATGTGAACCTCGTCGAT
>JAZUBZ010000114.1:0-5293 GCA_045638805.1 Eubacteriales bacterium | reverse complement strand
AGGGACCGGCGTCCCCGACGGTCCGTAACTATGGATTACAGACACATAATATGTCTTAGTCCTACGAAACGGACCGTCGGGGACGCCGGTCCCTACAGTTATTTGTGCATTTTTTCCTTAATGAGACAGCCCCTTAATAATTATATCAGTAAGATGTATAAAAATGTCCGAGAGATCCTTCGCTACACTCAGGATGACAAAAATAACGTACGACGTGTCATTCTGAGCGTATGCGAAGAATCTCTTTTAGGTAAAACAACCACATCCGAGGATAGCAAAACGCTACCCTCGGCTGTAACATTGCGTAGAATACTCAAATACATATATATGCGCCTACGGCTGTGCTTGTGCGTTCATCATATTTTAGATATCCGTCTTTCACAGCTTGCATGAAAATGATATCTCTTGACATGGTACTGTTGCGGCATGCAAAATAACACATTCTTTCATCGTTTTTGAAAAGGGGAGGGAGTGACTCTGCAGTAAGTCTGAAAGCAAACTCATTTGCAGTACGGATAATATTTTTTATCTCTCCTGCAGTATGCTTTATGCTATCTCTTTCCTCTTCGGAAAAACTGAGCATGGTATCTTCATTGCGGCTTTCGTCAAGTACGACTATCGCAGGTTCATACGTATCATGGCTTTTTCTAATATATCCGTATTTTTCAAGCTTTTCAAGGATTACCTTATCGCAATCAGACGCTCTTCCATCCACTGCTGCCTTTAATGTCTGTGATTCTTCACGGTTCAGGAAATCGGGCGTATTTGCCCATATGTTTTCGTAAGCATATCTGTAGTGACTGAAACCTTTGTCCGATCCGTGAAGCCCGATCGCCGGGGGAAACGATACGGAAGAATTCTGATAACCCACGATATCCCAATTGCCGTTGTTCGGACGCTTGGTGTATTCGAAATTTCCTTTATATTCCACACGGGAAAGCGTATCGAAGGCCAACATTAAAAGCACCCACTTTGCGTCTTCATAAGTTACGTACCTGCCGTAACAGTTGATACCGTGTGCCTTACAAGCTACAGTATAATCGTCAACAAGCTTTTCAAGAAGGGACGTGAGTCTTTCGGTTATAGATGTGTTGTACCCCCATATCTTTTCCTGTACGTCCTTGTCGATGATAGGGAATGACGTCTCGTATTTGTTTTCTCTCTTGATGAGAAAGGTTTGTTCTGTCAAATATTTCAGCTCGTCCTCCATGTATGGAAGCGCGATGCCAAGCTCAATAGATAACTCTTCTGCAGTAGATGGGTTACCGTAAGCCTCTAAGAAAATATTCGTGTACATTGCGTGATTAAGAATACTCCAAGGCTGACCGTGCTCTCCAAATGTACTGCAACTGTTGGAAAATTTGATTTCCTCGGGTTTATAGCTTCTGATTCCAAATTCTCTTGCCATATCCATGCCTTCTTTCAAAATGATTCTTGCGCGGTGAAGTCTCTGCTGTACCGCACTTGTTGAAAGTGAAAGTGACGACGCTATATCTCGAACGTTTTTGTTTTCTAAGTAATAGGCAACGATGATGTCTCGGTAATCACTTTTGATGAATGCAAGCTCACGTCTGAGCTGTGCCATTTGCTCTGCAAATATCATTTCATCAAGTATACTACCACTCTCATCGGGAATATCATACTCTCCTACGTCGGAACCGGTTACCGACTCATTTCGATTATGTTTTGCTTTTGCCCATACCGAATAACGGTTGCGTGCTATCTGCCAAATCCACGCAGAAAAACTCGTTGGAATTGTTCCTTTGTTCAAAGCTGTAATTATTTGAAGCGCAATATCCTGTGTCAAATCTTCCGCTTCAACATGACTTCCGGTCTTCTTCAGACAGAAATAAAACAGCTTTTCCATATAGTTTTCGGTAAATTCACTTGAAAGTCTGTCACGCATTTCGTTCGTTTTTTGCATCTCTTCGCCTCCTTTCACTCATATAGTGTGGCGTTTTTAGATTTGCTGACAAGTTTTTTTATAATTTTATCATATTTTTTCGAACCTGTCTATAACAACCACCGCCGAGGATAACGTTTTGCTACCCTCGGCGGTGTTAAATATTCCTTTATCTCGCCATTGCCTTGACCTTCGCTTCGTCAGGGGTAACGTATGCTGTCCAGTTGGTGTGATAGATAACGTAACCGGGCTTTGATCCCGCAGGCTTTTTTACCTCGCGTACTCTTGTGTAATCAACGGCAACTCCCGAAGATTCCTTCGCCGCGGAATGGTATGCGGCTATCATCGCCGCCTCGGTAAAGGCTGTCTCCGACGGATCGTCCTCTCCGTCAAAGCACTCAAGTACAACGTGGCTTCCGGGCTGATCCTTCACGTGGAACCACCAGTCGCGTCGGTTAGCAAGCTTTGTTGTGAGATAGTCATTTGCCGTGTTATTCTTACCGCACAGCACCGTATGACCGTCACTTGTCTCAAACTTCATGATGATCGGAGCTTGACGTTTTTTCTCCGTGTAGTTCTTCATTTTTGAAGCGTATCCGCTGTGATAAAGCTCCGCGCGTATCTCGGTAAGCTCACGTTCAGTGGATGCACGGGTGAGGGAATCGAATACGGTACCGATATACTCAAGCTCTGCCTTCGCACTTTCAAGCTGAGCGGTCAAGTGAATCTTTGCACTCTTTGACTTGTTGTACTTTTTGTAGTACGCCTGAGCGTTCTGGGCGGGAGTAAGTCTTTCGTTAAGAGTGATCTCTATCATTTCACCCTCGGAGTACCAGTCGGAAAGCTCTACCTTATCCATTCCGCGCTTCATCATATAGATGGAGCCCGTGATAAGGTCACCGTACTTCTTGTAAGTCTCGCCCATTTCGCATTTTTCAAGCTCTGCACTTTGCAAAGCGATCTTTTTGGTGATCCTCGTTTCGGCGGCGGCAAGGATACGGAAAATATCCGATGCACGTCGGCGTAGCTTTTCTTCATTTGCGCGCTTTGCGTAGTATTCGTCGATCAGCTCTCCTACGGAGGGATAACAAATTACCTCGCAACCATCCTCGTACTGAGTGAGACGGGTGTACAGATATTCCACAGGTACTCCGTCAGGTCCCTTTGCCATTGAAGCGTCAACACCGCCTACGTCTGCGGCAGAGGTTACTTCAACAAGCTTTTCGTAAAGCGTGTCTGCGCAATCTTCAAGGGTAGCGTCAATACTTCCGCCTGCGCGGTAAACGATCTCACGCGCGGTAACAGCCGCAAGACCCACGAAATTTGTGGTGATGAACTTTACTGCACTTCGGGTAGGATCAGCGTTTCGAGCCGCTTCGTTGAATGCTTCACGGGTAAGACCCAAAGGCTCAAGTTTCTTCTGCGGCTCGGGCAGGGAATACCTCATTCCCGCAAGAAGCTGACGCACACTGCTTGCCGCAAAATCAATGGGTTTTAAGATACCGATTATTTTGTCATCGTTGTCGGTAACGATGATGTTGCTGTACTTACCCATGATCTCGCATATGATGTGCTTATTCGTTCTGAAGCCAAGGTCATCGTGACACTCAAAGGTGAGCCTTGCCACTCTCTCAAAGCCAGGCTGAGAAACGGATGTGAGTCTTGCTCCCGCAAAATGCTTTCTCAGCATCATGCAGAACATGGGAGGAGTCACGGGGTTTTCTGCCTTCAGTGTTGTCACGTTCATACGCGGACATGACGAGCCCGCGTTTATGAGAAGGCGTCTTTCTTTGCCCCCGGCACGGATGACGAAAACTATCTCGTCCCGCTCGGGCTGATAAATTTTATCTATTCTGCCGTCCAAACAAGTGCTTTCGATCTCGCGCACCACGGCTCTCAGTATTCCGGCGTCAAATGCCATAGTTATCTCCTAAATTCTATTTTCAATCTCTGTAGAAAACGTAGTCCCGTCTTTTGCCCGTGGGAACGTATCCTGCGCGGTGTGCAGTTTTGACGGAAGCGACGTTTTTCTCACGGCAAACGTAGGACACGGTCTCATCGGGATAAGTCTCAAGCACATGCTTCGCGATACCGTACGCACACGCACTGCCAAATCCTCTGCCGCGGAAAGCGGGTGCACACTCAACCGTCACCTCATACCCGTATTCCGACACGTCGTTGACACAAGCGAATGCGACAATCTTTCCGTCAACTATTACTGCGCATATAACATCTGCGGGGTCTTCGTCGTCTACTTCAAGGCACCATCCAGTGGTACATGTGTTGAGATCGGTTATCTCATCGTTCGTGTGAAGTATAACGTACTCGGCAGCAGGCTCATCAGCCTCGGATAGGGTTGCGGTATCGTGGAGAAATTCAAGAAGCACGTCACCCGTTTCAGGTACACTGCAGTAACCGTGACGCTTCATCTCGGGTTCGAGAGCTTTCATGAAAGCACGGTGAGCCTCTTCCGTGAAAAGACGTCCGCCGAACCTTTCGGATACTTCTTTAACTGCCGCGGAGACGGTAGAGTATGTTTCTATGCTGACGTTCCCATCCGCATCTTCACGAACGGTGAGGGGAAGCGCCATCATACCGTCTTCACTTAATGAGTATTCTTCAAAATCGGGGTCACATAACGTGTACCGTATCATAGCTTTCACCTCACGTAAAATATACTTACACAGCATCTCATTTTATCACAAAATAAGATAATTGTCAATGAATACGGTACACGTAACACACATGAGACGAGAAAAACATGAATAAAAGGTGAAAAATGGCTCAGGTTGTTGTTAAAAGTTAATTTTGCTATAGATTTTAGGAAAGTTTTATGTTATACTATAATGGAATATTTATATTTATTTTTACACCCATGCAAAGAGGTTTTTGAAAGGTAATTTATGTCCGTAACTATAGAAAGAGTTGAGAAAATGACAATGCCCGTGATCCCCCTCCGAGGAGTTGTGGCTTTCCCCGGAATGCCGGTCACGTTTGAGCTTCAGAGAGATATATCCATTAAGGCCTGCGAGGCTTCTCTCGAAAGAGATATGTATATCTTCCTCATTACTCAGGAAGATATCGGAGTGGAAGTGCCCACCCCCGATGATTTTTACAGAACGGGATGCGTTGCCAAGATTAAGCATTCCCTTAAAACTCCAGAGGACACCATCCGCGTTATCGCAGAGGGCGTCAGCCGTGCTACTGCGATCTCCTATATAGAGAGACACGGGTACTTCACTGCTGAGGTGCTTTCCGTCAGAGTGGCAGACGACGGTAACTATTCCGAGGTACGTACCGAGGCTATGATGCGCGAGACAGTTCGTGCGCTTGAGGATATGCTTGTGTTCCTCCCCTCCGCTTCGGGAAGCCTTCTTGCAAGCGCTAAGG
>JAZUBZ010000113.1:0-2756 GCA_045638805.1 Eubacteriales bacterium | reverse complement strand
TTGCGCCCATTTCATATGACGTTTAGCAACTTCTTGTGTTTGCGGATTTATATTTTTTGACCAAATATAAAAACCAACAAATTGCATTGGCACATAATATAGGGCATTCAACATAGTTTCTCCGTAATATGTAGCTTGATAAGAAATTATAGCATACAATATGCTATTTACTAAGCCGAATGTATATGCTGAAAGTTTTCCTTTGCCTGTGCACACAACACAAATCACGCCGCAGGTTGAGGAAACAATCCCCATAGGCGTGTCGTTCCAATATATTGATAGACCAATAATTACAATTGTTGTAATAGAAAGCCACACTATTTCCCACGGCTTCCAACCTAACAATTCATTTCTAATAAAGCATTTAAGTTTTTGGTTCACATTATCCATCCATTACATATAATTTTTTTATTTATTATAGCACCAAACCAATAGTTTGTCAATGTATGGAAATCTCCCTGCCGAAAAATCAGCAGGGAGATAAATTTGTCTTATAAATCTAATTACTTGCTCCCCTAAGCAGCCTGTGGGGTGGTACACAAAATGTGGAAATTACAATTCAAAGGATATTGGATTTAACCCTGTTGTAAATGCATTTTTTCTTGGTTTAACTGCTACTTTTTTGCTAGATAACTGAATTTCACCAATGATATTAAAATCTATCGTTTCTGGCAAATCTCTTCTTAAAATCTCGTTGCCATCAACATCGGTTACACAAAGTAATGGAAGATACTTTCCGTTATCCCCCAACCTTAAATAAATTGTTGCCGTTCCTTTTGCGGATTTCTTTTCCTTGAAGTGCATTAACATTTCCGAACCTTTTTGCGCTTCAAAAATTGCTTTTTTTATAATATCTTCTTGTGAATTGAATAGGCTTACCAAAACAAAATGGATTTTTTCATATATATGTTGGATATTAAAATTATCATATTCACTTTGTGTTACACCAATATCACAATATCTGTACCAAGGATGATAGGGGTCTGCCACATCTATAAGTTCAAGAAAACCTTTGGGTTTGCAAGTAGTAAAATTCAAATACAAGTGGTCATATTCTCCCAAAGAAAAACCATACTCACGCAATTTCATAACTACGCGCTGAACGGCAGTATTTAGTTCTTTACTTGCCATATCGGTATGAGTATTTGATTCGGAACTTTTATATAACCTAATGTCGCTAATTGTCTTCATTTGGACTTTCACCACGCTTTTATAACACTAACTTTTGCACTATTATAACATACATTTAAGCAAAATACAACAAGCACAAAAATCCCCGTCGATTTCTCGACGGGGATAATTTTGGTTTAGTTTAGCAAACCCTTAAATTACTTGCTCTTGATAGCAGCCTGAGCAGCAGCAAGTCTTGCGATCGGAACGCGGAAGGGTGAGCAAGATACGTAGTCGAGGCCAAGCTCGTGGCAGAACTCAACGGATGTGGGGTCACCACCGTGCTCACCGCAGATACCTACGTGGAGGTTGGGGTTAACGGGACGTCCGAGAGTGATAGCCATGTTCATGAGCTTACCAACACCGGTCTGGTCGAGACGAGCGAAAGGATCGTTCTCGAAGATCTTTGTGTCGTAGTAAGCGTCGAGGAACTTACCAGCGTCGTCACGGCTGAAGCCGTAAGTCATCTGTGTAAGGTCGTTTGTACCGAAGCAGAAGAAGTCTGCGTTAGCAGCGATATCATCTGCTGTGAGACAAGCTCTGGGAATCTCGATCATTGTACCAACTTCGTAGTCAAGCTCTACGCCTGCAGCTGCGATCTCTGCGTTAGCAGTGTCAACAACTACCTTCTTAACGAACTTGAGCTCCTTAACGTCGCCTACGAGAGGAATCATGATCTCGGGCTTAACGTTCCAGTCTGCGTGAGCAGCCTTAACGTTGATAGCAGCACGGATAACAGCTGCTGTCTGCATCTTTGCGATCTCGGGGTATGTTACTGCGAGACGGCAACCGCGGTGACCCATCATGGGGTTGAACTCGTGGAGAGAATCAATGATTGCCTTGATTGTCTCTACGCTCTTACCCTGTGCGTCAGCGAGAGTCTTGATGTCAGCCTCTGTTGTGGGAACGAACTCGTGGAGCGGGGGATCGAGGAAACGGATGCAAACGGGTGTACCCTCGAGAGCCTCGTAGAGAGCCTCGAAGTCAGCCTGCTGCATGGGAAGGATCTTAGCGAGAGCTACTTCTCTCTCTTCAACAGTCTCAGAGCAGATCATCTCACGGAATGCGTCGATTCTGCCCTCGCCGAAGAACATGTGCTCTGTACGGCAGAGACCGATACCCTCAGCACCGAGCTCGCGAGCCTTCTTAGCGTCTGTGGGAGTGTCAGCGTTTGTACGAACCTTGAGTGTTCTGAACTTGTCAGCCCAGCCCATGATGATACCGAAGTTACCGGAGATCTCAGCGTCAACGGTGGGGATGATGCCGTCGTAGATCTTACCTGTGGAACCGTCGATGGAGATGAAGTCGCCCTCAACGTAGGTCTTACCTGCGAGCTCGAACTTCTTGTTCTCTTCGTCCATCTTGATCTCACCGCAACCGGATACGCAGCACTTACCCATACCACGAGCAACAACTGCTGCGTGAGATGTCATACCGCCGCGAACTGTAAGGATACCCTGAGCAGCCTTCATACCCTCGATGGCCTCGGGAGAAGTCGCAAGGCTAACGAGAATAACCTTCTCGCCACGCCCGTCCCATGCCTTAGCGTCCGCAGCTGTGAATACAACCTTACCGCAAGCAGCACC
>JAZUBZ010000112.1:0-5005 GCA_045638805.1 Eubacteriales bacterium | reverse complement strand
CGGATGATATTTGCAGGACCTACCATTCCGCGGCCGTTGTGGATAGCACCGCCGTCTGCAGAGTTGATCATGCAATGGTGGATGTAATTATACTCGATAATAACGTCATGGCTGTCCTTGCCGAAGGAGATGGCGTGGCGGGATGAGTTGTAGAATTCGTTGTGAGCGATCTTAGCACCGATAACATTGTTGAGAAGCTTAACAGCGGCAACATCGGAATGGATGTCGACCAGTGCTATGTCGTGGAAGAGATTGTTCTCAACAACAATATTCTGGCTTTCAAGCGCCATGTAATCGTAGTCCGCGCGTTTGCCGAGGGGGGTACCCTTTATGGCGAGGCCATAACCTGAGAAATATTCAAAGGTAGAATTCTTTACGGTGAGATTTAAGCAGAATGAGGGGTATACACCGTCATCGCCGGAAACGTATGAGAAATTACAGCGGTCAATGGTCACGTAGTCGCAGTAATCAAGTACGAAGGGGCTTGCGGTCGTGCAACGGAAATTAAGGTTTACGAAGTTCATGTGACTTGCGTGGTCTGCCTTTACAAATGTACCCGCAGTCGCAATGTAGTAATCATTTTCGGGAGCGTAAACGTAGAGAGTATTGGTTTTCTGATCGATCCAATATTCGCCCTTGAAGTCAAGCTCCTCGGAAACGTTGTTGATGTATACCTTCTGCTGATCTTCTATCATTGCATAATATGAGAACGCAGGCAGATTGGAGTATGAAACTATACCCGTATCTTTGTCTATGGATGTGATATTGAGCACATCTTGATTCCATACCTTACCGATATAACCGACAAGCTGAACTCCCTCAAGCGTGTGGTATGAAAGAAGCTTATTCTTAACCAGATGTGTAGCGATAAGTCTTGTATGGTCGATATGAGTGGATACCTCATCGTTACTACTGAAAGTACCGGCGTGTACAGCAGATACAAGCTCATCTATATCTGCGTAGGGACTGTCCGGATGAATAACATGTTCGGTAAATCCGGGGTAGTACACGTCCTGCATACCTTCCTTGTTGGGTGTTCTTGCAAGAGTGCAGAACCTACCGTCGGTGAAGAGGGTACTGGAGGAAGTTATCGTATCTCCTCCGGGAAGAGTTGAAAGATCTACCTTCTTGATGTCGGGAAGCACTTCGCTGTTGAAGCGTCCGAGGTTATCACTTTCGTCAAGAGGCTTGAAATCGGCCTTGGAAATATAAAGTCCGTTTGTAAAGTATACTTCATCATCGCCGTAAGCGCAGTATGTGATGGGAGACTCAGCACTACCGCTGTCAGCCTCAGAGAGGTTTACGCTTGTAATACCGTAGTCACCGCCCATGAACGCAACCTTGCGCTCACCGTTTTTCTTCACTTCGCGGATCTTTTTAACAGCCGCCTCAAAGGTAGCAAGAGGTTTTTCAATGGTACCGGGATTGTTGTCGTTACCGTCAACTGCTACGTAGATATCAGCGTCTTTCACGAGGGGATAATCGGGCTCCGTGTAAAAGCTCTGTATCATGGGTTCATTGTACTTTACGGAATACTCGAATGAAAGTGTCTTGAAACGGTGGAAGATAGTTGCAAACTGTGAACGCGACGCGGTATCGGTAGGCGAGAGGGTCTTGCCGCTTCCCGTACCCGTGATAAGTCCGCATGAAACTGCCCATGTCATGGCAGTTTTTGCCCAGTCCGCAACTGAAGAGTTGTCGGTGAACTTATCAAGAGTTGTGTCGTTGTCTGTAATAACACCCTTGTACTCCGCATAGCGGATGAACATTGTGGCAAGCTCTTGGCGGGTGATGATACGGTCGGGTGAGAAATAAGGTTCGCCCCATTCGTCAAATCCCGTGCCGTTGACGATCCCCTTCTTATATGCCCATTCGGCGGCATCGGAATAGTACTGTCCTTCCGCTACGTCCAGAAGCGCGCCTGTAAACTTGTTGCGCGGTGACTGCTCCGCACGGTAGATAACGGTAACTACCATGCCTCGGGTAAGTCCTGTATTAGGTGAGAACTTTGTTCCGTCTCCCGTGCCGTTCATAAGTCCGTTTTCGTAAACGTACTTTACGGCATCATAGTACCATTCACCCTCGGGGGTGTCGGTAAAGGGAAGCTTTTTGTCAGCGGAGCTTACGCCGGTAACGCATACGCTGAGAAGTATTAGTACGGCGAGAAGCGTTGAAAGAATTTTTGTTACTTTCATTTTTTGTCTCCTTTAAAAACATAAATATGCTACCTTTATTATAAAATGAAAACCTGTTTTAGTCAAGGATATTTGTACGGTTACACCAAACAAATATCCCACGCCTATAGCGTGGGATATATTGTTCTTATTCGATTTACTTATCAATATCTGCCGATCTTGTCGAAATGGTTTTCCGCAAACTTTGAAGTGTCTGCAATACTGTAATCACCGTGTGTGGGATCGGTGAAGATAGGATTCTCGTCAGAGGGGAATTCAAGATTGTTTTCGTGACGGCTTAGCTTTTCCCAATTATCGGAGAAGCTGGATGAAGCTGCGTCAAAGTGGTAGTTGTTATAGCATTCGTTGAGATCCTTTGAGTAAAGACCAAGCTTTGTTACGTCAATGGAAGGATTCTTACAGATAGCAACGATATCGTAAAGATCGGGCCACTTTGCCTTCCATATCTGTCCGGCGGGTGTGTTCTCATCGGGGATACGGTCAAGATTGTTCCAACCTTCATTGAATCTGTCCTGAGTAGCATAATCCTTGATATCGAGTATTATAGGATCCTTTCCGATAATACCCGAGCTTTCGCCGATAAATACGTTGTCGTAGATTTCGTGTGCGCGTCCGCCGTTGTTCATGATAGTACCTGCATTGTAGAATACGTTACCGTAGCAGATGAGGTTTTCCATACCGTCGTCAAGGTAGATAGAGTAGGTGCCGCCTGTGTGCATACGATTCAGCGCGTAGATATCAGCAACTACGTTGTATCTGATAACGTTACCTCTGTTGAACGCAACGCGTCCGCAGTAGAATGCACCGCCGTCAGCGGAGTTCTGCATACAGTGGTGGAGGTAGTTGTATTCAAATATACAGTCGATATTACCGTACTTGTAGTCGATACCGTAACGCGCAGAATTGTAGATCTCGTTGTGCGATACGTCAGCGGCAACCTGCCAGCTGATACTGAGACCGCCTGATTCAACAGGTACTCTTACAAGGTCAACGTCGTGAATGAGGTTGTTTTTGAATACAAGACCGCTGCCATCAAGCATGTTATAGTCGTAGTCCGTTCGGTCTCCGGGGGCGGGACCTTCGATGCTTACAGCAGTCTCGGCGCAGTAAGCGAAGGTGGAGTTTGTTATAGTTACATTTATCGAATCGTTTGTAAAAAGGCCGTAGACACCGCCAACGTAAGTGAGTGAGCACATATCCATCGTGAAATCGTCACCGTCGGAGCGGATTCCGATGCCGTTACAAATTCTGAAGTTCAGCTTCTTGAATGTGATGTTGTTAACATCTCTTGGGATAGTGAGGAAGGTGTCCTTTGTAGCCATGGAATAGCTGCCCTCGGGTTTATATACGTACAGAACCTTGTTTTCGGCGTCGATCCAGTATTCGCCCTTGTCGTCAAGCTCTTCGGATACGTTGTTGACGTATGCCTGCTGAACGGCATCTACGTTGACGAAACCATACTGTGGCTCGTTGGAGAAGGAAATAACACCCGTAGAATTGTTGTAATCTGTTACGTTAAGAGCATCTGAGTGCCATACTTTGGAAACGTAACCGCATACCTGAACGTTCTCGTAGGTGTGGTATGCGTCCATTCTGGGCTTGAGACTGCGGATAGCCTGGAGCTTCTTCTGCTCGGTGTAGGGTCTGATAATGGTATGCTCGTTGAGATAACCGTTCTTTGTAGCTTCTGCCTGTATCTCTTCAAGAGTATAGGGGCTGTCGGGAGTAACGACGTTGATGGTACAACCGGTGTAATACTGATCAATACCGTTTATCTTGTTGGGTGTTCTTGCCTGCCAGCAGAATCCGCTTTCATTGGAAAGAGATGTGAATGCTGTGACGTCTGCGGATGCAGGATGAGCGGAAAGATCTACCTTCTTGATGTCAGCTACAGCATCGGAGTTGAACATATACTTTTCGCTGTCGTCAAGAGCGGTAAAGTCTCCGCCGTTAATAAATATACCGTTGGTAAAATAAACGTCACTGTCGCCGTAAGCGCAGTAAGTAACTGTAACCTTATCGTTTCCGCTGTCCTCGGCGGTAAAGGTAAGGTTGTCAAGCACGCCGTAGTCGCCGCCCATGAAGGCAACCTTGATGTCCTTTGTTGCTGTCTTCAGCTTTTCGGCAACTCTCTTTTTAGCCTCTGCAAATGTTGCGATAGGCTTTTCAAGTGTACCGACGTTCTTGTCGTTACCGTCTACTGCAACGTAGATGTCAGCGTCCTTTACGAGGGGATATTCAGGCTCGGTATACTTGGACTTCAGCTTAGGAGTCTCGTAAGCGAGGAAGTAAGTAAACTCACGTGCATCATCCTTAACGTTGTAGCGCTGGATCATGATGGCAAACTCAGCGCGGGTAGCAAGGTCAGTGGGGGCAAGTGTAGTAGCACCGCCGTTCGCTTTACCTGTGATAATACCCGTACCTGCAGTCCACTTGAACTCCTTTTCAGCCCATGAGGCAACGCTTCCGCTGTCGGGGAAGGAAGTAATGTCAGTTGTGTTCTTAGTTGTGTCAACGTGCTTGTATGCCGCATAACGTGCGAACATAGCCGCAAGCTCCTGACGGGTAATGTTGCGGTCGGGGGAGAAAAGCGGGTCACCCCATTCATCCTCGCCCGTACCGGTAACGACCTTTGCAGCGTATGCCCATGTAGCAGCGGCAGCGTACCACGCACCGTCGTTAACATCCGCGAAAGGATTGGAAATGTTAACAGCGGGAGAGCCGTCGTTACGGTAAAGAACGGTAACTACCATTCCGCGGGTCAGATTCATAGCGGGTGAGAAGGCGGAGCCGTCACCCGTACCGTTCAT
>JAZUBZ010000111.1:0-3056 GCA_045638805.1 Eubacteriales bacterium | reverse complement strand
GTCGACGAGGGACTTATAAGCATCGGTGGATCAGGCAAGAAGGGAACACTGGATATCGATACATCAGCTGACAGCGGTTCGCAGAGTGGTTCTATAGGCGACAGCGACGAGCCTATAGAGGTTCATGAGATATCAGGCGCGACCTACTTTGGCACAATGCTCGTTATTAAGGACCCTTCCCGAGTAAGTCTTGCCACCATTTATCCTTGGCGTGATGAAGGTGTAACACTCGACGAGCTCGTTACATCTCACGGAGCTGTAGCCGGAATCAACGGCGGACTTTATAACTCCAACGGAAATACCGGCGGCAGACCATGTGGTGTCATCGTCTCAAACGGTGAGATACAGATGAATGAGCCTCAGTCCTATGCAGGACTCGTTCTGGTGGGATTTACCGAGAAGAATATCCTACAGATCATTGATATTGCAGGAATGAGCGCTACTGAGGTTGAAGCACTTGTTAAGGAAAAGAAGATCCGCGATGCTGTTACCTTCCAGGACGAAGCATCCGATGCCAATAACCATTTTGTACAGCTCATTATTAACGATGAGACCCGTGAAATGAACGGTATGGGAAGCGGACTCAATCCCCGTACCGCTATCGGTCAGCGTGCTGACGGAGCTGTGCTCATGTTTGTCACCGACGGACGCGGCAAATCCGGTCATCTCGGTGCATCTGCATCTGATCTTATCGAAGTTATGCGTGAGTTCGGTGCTGTTAATGCCGCAAACCTTGACGGCGGAAGCTCGTCCTGTATGTACTACGACGGTGAATACCTTATGACAAGCGTTACCTTCTACTACAGCAATTCCTCATGGAAGCTTCCTGCAGGATTTGTGGTGAAATAAGAATAGGACAAACCCTCACGCCCCGCGTGAGGGTTTGTTATCGAATACTGTGGATATATATACAACAACGGCAAATATACTGTGAATGCTATGGGTACAACTCGTAACGGCGGTGCAGACATCTACTATGAAGTAACGAATCTTCAAAAATAAAATTGAGACATAAATCAAGCTCACTTTTTGAAGTGAACCCCAAAGTTTAGACAAAATTAAATATTAAATTGCTTGTGAATGAGCTCGGTATTGAACTGGGCTCATTCCTTTTAGTTTGAGAGAGATTCTCTCATTGTTGTAGTAATGAATGTATTCTTCTAACTTTTCAATGAATCCCCTAGGGGATTCAAATTTTTCGCCGTAGTACATCTCAACCTTCAACCTGCCGAAGAAGTTTTCCATTATGCCGTTGTCCATACAGTTTCCTTTTCGGGACATACTTTGCGTAATGTTATGCTCGGCAAGAAGTCTTTGGTATTCAACGTGTTGGTATTGCCAACCTTGATCGGAATGGAACAGTGGTCGTGCGTCGGAAGGAAGTTTGGCAAATAATCCATTCAACATATCTCTAATCTGCTGCAAGTTAGGACTTGTAGAAATAGAGTAGGATATAATTTCGCGGTTGAACATATCGAGTACAGGTGAAAGATAGACCTTTTCATCACCGATCTTGAACTCAGTAACGTCGGTTGTCAGTTTCTCAAACGGCTTGTCAGCATGAAAATCTCTTCTCAATAGATTATCTGCAACCTTACCAACCTCACCTTTGTAGGAATGGTATTTACCATTTTTACTCTGTTTTCCACGCAAATGAAGCGATCTCATCAGTTTCAACACGGTTTTATGGTTAATGGGATAACCTTTGACCTTTAATTCAGAACAAATACGTCTGTAGCCGTATCTTCCTTTGTGTGTATTGTAGATTTCTAATATATCTTGTTTTTCGCCTTCGTATTTGTCTTTATCCTTCTGTTTCAGATAGTAATAGTACGTGCTTCTTGCTATCCCGGAAAGCTCTAACAAATCTTTAAGCGGATACTTTTGCCTTAGTTCAGCAATTATGAACGCTTTTTGCCGTTCTCTTGCTCTTCCGCAAGAACTAAGGCACTCAGTTTTTTTAAGTACTCGATCTCCATTCTGAGCCTTTGGTTCTCGGCAATAAGATCTTCTTCTACCTTTCGATCAAGCTTTGGTGGGCGTCCTTTGTTTGAACCGCTTGCTTTGCAAGCTCTGCCTCGACGTTCTTTCATCAGCCCTTCGGCTCCTTCTTCCAAATATATGCGTTCCCACCTTTGAAGCATCATTCTGGCCCCGCCTTGCTTATCATTGCCTAATTCATACTTTCGTACTGTTTCGTGATAACTCAATCGGTGTTCTCGCATATCCATTATAACACGAATTTTGAATTCTGCGCTATATACTTTGTTTTTCCTTCCCGTTTTATCCATAAAAATATGCACCTCCAAAAGTGTCTAACTTTTGGGGTGCATATCAGTAGCTCAGCCTTGTTTTTTTGAAACTTACTCAATGTCCTCGAGCACTTCCTCGGGAGGAGTGTCAAGGAGCCACGGGTCTCTGAGATAACGGCGGATCTTCTTGAGAGCTGCGGCGTAGTAGAAGCCGTCGCAGATTCGCTCGTCCATGACCACGGTGAAGCCAACGTAATCGTGGCGCTCAACTTCGCCTTCGGCATTGAGCTCGTACTTCTTCTCTTTTGCACCGAACGCCATGAACACAGGGCAGTTTCCGAAGTCGTACAGATGATGATAGATGGGAGGGATACCGAGGGAACCCATGGATGTAATAAACATGGACGCATGGAATGGGCTTAATTTCGTTAAGAACCGGGGAAGAAGTCCGAAGTAGTCAAGTCCGCGGATAAGCTTGATAGCAAGGAGCATAACGAACCCGGGAAGGTAGTTGAGTGCCTTTGCCGTGTCATCGAAGGCGCCGCCGGGGTTGTTTCTGTAGTTGTCGATCTCCGCCTGCAGAAGATCGTGAATCTGAATCGGAGTCATGTCCGCCGTGGGCGTGATTTTGACTACGGTGTCGGGAGAGTCGAGAGTCATCTCCTTCTTGATGGTGAGAGCGATCTCGATGTTGTTACGGGCGTAGACCTTGTGTCCCGCGATAAAGCGGTTCAGGGCGGGCATCTGCGCGAGAATACGCACGTAGGTGGCGATCATCACGTGCATGAAGTTGAAGTTTTTGTA
>JAZUBZ010000110.1:0-15752 GCA_045638805.1 Eubacteriales bacterium | reverse complement strand
CGTTGCAAGCTGGGCTGAAAAGGAATTCAGGTGGACAGCCGGCACAGGCATCATTACAGGCAAAGGGATCGGCGGAGTCACAAAGCTCGCTCCCACTGACCTTGCTACACGCGCTGAATTTGCCATCATGATACAGCGTTACAACGTAAAGGACGACGCCCGCGAGTTCACGTATTTTCTCTCATATGAGCCTCCCGTTCAAATGTCTGAGTATACAGAACCGGAGTACCCACCGGTAAATGATGCTGACGTATACGTAGCAGTTGACGGCGACGACAAAAATCCCGGTACCATCGACAAGCCTCTTGCTACCTTTGAGGCTGCAAAGGCTAAGGTACGCGAACTAAAAAAGACTGCTAAAGACGAGATAGTCGTTGCGTTCAAGGCGGGTAACTACGGTGTGCTTAATAACGTGACCTTTACCGAAGAAGATGCAGGAACAGAAGACGTACCCATCAAGTATTGCAAGTACGGAGACGGTAGCGTTATATTCCGCAACGGTATTTACATTGAAGAGAATGAATTTACCGTTGTTAACGGCGAAGAAGCTGAACTGTTCAAGCCCGATATCCGCAAAAACGTTTATAAAGTTGATCTCAAGGGCAGAGTTGATAGGTTTGACCCCTACAAAACCTTCTTATTCAGTGAAAACGGTCTTACTACTGAAGCCCGAGAACCTAACAACAGCTACTTCACAAATATGACCACAACCGTTAACAACCGTGAAAGCATCCGTCTTCAGTTGGCACTGCCGCGTCTTGTTGAAGGCTACAAAAGTCTTGACGGAATGAAGATAAACGGATACCTGCGTACCGGTTGGATCCAGGACTCCTTCCCTATCAAAGATTACGATCCCGAAACTGACGTGCTCACCATAGATTTTGAAAATTGCGAAAGCGGTTATTTCCTTATGTACAGTCTCGACCAATTCCCGCTCATGTATGAAGGAAGAACCGATGACCTGGTTTATTTTTCAAATCTCCCCGAATTTGTAGATTCAAACGGTGAATACTGTTTTGTTAACGAAACCTCCACTCTGTACGTCTACAGAGCTGAGGGTGACTACTGGATCAATGAGGGAGTCACATTCGCAACTGTAGAAAAGGGAGCTGACTACATCAGCTTTGTGGGCTTAGACTTTAACACTACGTCAGGCGACGGCATCGTGGTTTACGCTGATCACTTCACGTTTGACCTTGGCAAGATCTACAACATCGGAGGGAAAGCAGCTATCCACTGTCCCGATTACGTTAGAAATCTTACTGTAAAAAACAGTGAGTTCTTTAACTGTGTTGATACCTGCGTTTTCATAAATTCAAACGGAAGTGTTAATTCTCAGCCACAGACCCCCGGCAATAACGTAATAGAAAACAACCATTTCCACGATTTCACTCTTCCCACATATTTTTCAAGTGCGATCGAAGTCACGAATGACGTTGGAACAAATATCGTCCACAATGAGTTTCGTCAAGGAGCTCACGGCGCTATCCGTTACAACAAATGTATCGGCATCAGAATCGAGTATAATATATTCGATGCAATCATGACAAAAACTGCTGACTTCGGCGCAGTTTACACGTGCGGATCTGTAGATCACACCGATAATATAACGAGATATAATATATTCATGAACATCGGATATCTCGCGATTTATCTCGATTGCGATTCTTCAAATCAGGAAGTATACGGAAACATCTTCTACGGAATAAAAAGCGAAATAGCCCAGAACGGTGGAAGCAATAATAAGATCGACGGAAACGTGTTCATCGGCGACACCGGTATTGGTTCTACAGGACGTGGTGATGACGGTCCCCCGACCACGTATATGAGCGATAATATATTTATCGGCGGTGAATTTGATTCCGAAAAGTTGGGTACCGTCGGTGAAAACAACTTATGTTACGAGCTTGATGAGAATCCTCTGTTTGTAAATCCCTCTCGCGGAGATTACCGTTTCAAAGAGGGTGTTGACGTATATAACATCCCCTTCGACAAGATCGGAAGATATTGATAATTAAACACCTGCAAATATCCCATGCTGACAGCATGGGATATTTGTTTCATGTTATATCTCTAAGTTTGCTTGACTGAACAAATACTTTATAGTATAATAAAAAGTAGATTACATTACAATAATTCCGAAGGAGACGAAAAAAATGAAATTCACTAAAATGCTTTCAGCACTTCTCGCTGCGATAATGCTTCTCAGCGTATGTGTCACAGGCATAACAGCCGTAGAAAAGTTACCCTTCACCGACGTTCCTGAAGGCGAATGGTATTACGACGCTGTTGCATACACCTATGCGGCAGGTCTTATGAACGGCACAGGTGGCGGCTCCACCTTCTCACCCGCTATGAACCTGACCCGCGGAATGGTAGTTACCGTTCTTTACCGCAATGACGGCTCACCCGCTGTTAACATCTCCAATCCTTTCGCGGATGTTAACGACGATGCGTGGTATGCTACCGCTGCTGCATGGGCTTACAATTCTAATGTTGTTACCGGTACCGGAACAGACGACTGGGGTGATCCTCTGTTCTCTCCCGACCGCAACATTACCCGTCAGGAACTTGCCGCAATGTTCGCCCGTTATGCGGCATACCGTCACGTTGACACTACCAAGAACACAACCGACATTGCATCCTTCCCCGACAGCGGAAGCGTTGCAAGCTGGGCTGAAAAGGAATTCAAGTGGACAGCCGGCACAGGCATTATCACCGGTAAGGCGAACAGCGGAGTTACCAAGCTTGCTCCCACAGACCTTGCTACCCGTGCTGAGTTTGCTATCATGATACAGCGCTACAACGTTAAGGACGGCGCGCGTGAATTTACTTACTTCCTTGCTTACGAAAAGCCCGTTCTCAAGAATTCCTATACAGAGCCCGAGTACCCCCTTGTAAATGACGCGGATATCTACGTTGCTGTAGACGGAAACGACAAGAATGACGGCTCTATCAACAAGCCTCTCGCTACCTTTGCTGAGGCTAAAAAGAGAGTTGCCGAAAAGCTGAAGACTGCTACCAAGGACATCAAGGTTGCCTTCAAGGGAGGCGACTACGGTGTGCTTGATAACCTCACTTTTACCGTCGAGGACAGCGGAAACGATAAGGTAACAGTTATCTACTGCGCTTACGGTGACAGTCCCGTTTACTTCACAAACGGTGTTTTCATAAACGAAAGTGATTTCGTGTCTCTGAGCGATGCCGACAAGCATCTCTTCAGGGCTGAAAACGTTAATAACATCAAAAAGGTAGAGCTTTCAAAGAATCCCCACGCATCACTCATAAACGCCTCCACAAGTCTTTCCAACGACGGCACGTTCTGTTGGCAAGCAAGAACACCTAACAAGGATAACGGTGTCGATAAATATTACCCCGGTTTCACCAGAAACGTAGCAAAGCCGGATTGTCCCTACTCAATGGACGAGCTTATGGTGGGTGCATCAAACGGTACGTTTGACGCAGACACTCTGATGGGATATACCGTTCAGAATCAGCTGTACGTTCTCAGAGCCGTCAAGGATATTCTTGACAGCTATAGCAGCTACGAAGGCGTACAGATCAGCGGTCACGTATCAAAGGTATGGCACGCTGATAATATGAATATCTCCGACTATGACAAAGAAACCGGACTTGTCACATTCTCCAACACACCTGACCACGGTTTTGTAAACGTTGACGAGCCAACGGAGATATACATCAACAATGCATCCCTCGAGCTTGATGGCGCAGGTGAATACTGGATCGATACTGCCACCAAGACACTCTATGTATATGCTCCCAAGGGAACATATACCATTTCCACATACGGTACGTTCATGACCATTGAGAAGAACGTAAACCACATCAACCTCACAAAGCTCAACTTCAGAACCTGTACTGCCTCTGGAATTTACGTATACGGCGACAACTTCACTATGGATCAGTGTTCCGTTACATATGTTGGCGGACAGTATGCTCTGTTCTCAAACGAAACGCTGAACATTAAGATCACAAACAGTACATTTGCATACTGTGCCGAATCAGCAGTATACGTAAGAGGTCCTCGCCCCGGCAAGAGAGAAGGATATGATTACTATGCACTTAACAACACCGGATTCGTATTCGAAAACAATCTTATCCACGACGTTGACCTTGCGGCTGTTCCCGTAGAATCAGGCGGTCTTCTGTACGGCTACCAGATAGGTGCACGTGTTGCTCACAATGAGATCTACAACTCCGCACGTTACGGTATTGATTTCAAGTATGGAAATATCAACTGTGTAATGGAATACAACTATCTCCACCACTGTATGCAGAACTCCGCTGACGGCGGCGCGTTCTACTGCGGACGTGTAGTTACCAACCGAGGTAACGTTATCAGATACAACTTAGTATCGGAGATCGTTCCGCTCAATCCCATTCACACAGGCGGTACCTTCTGTATATATATGGACGACTATCAGGAAAACGTTATTATACATAACAACGTTTTCTACAATGCAGGCGCCCTCATGAATAACAACGGACGCAGCCACAAGATATACGATAACGTATTCATCAAGGGTCCCGGTATCACAGGTAAAGCAGGAGCATTTAATGATATTGCTGAATATGCTAAATGGAAAAATTATTTCACAGAGGGCTGGAACGGTCTTGACAAAATCCCTGCAGAAGATACTCCAAACGGACAGCTGTGGAAATCAAATTGGCCTGAACTTTATGATATGCTCGCAATTGCCAAGGATCCCACATGCTACAAGGAAACTGCTCTCTACAAGGAAAAATTGAACTACTGCCATAACAACTACATATTTGGTAACAAGCATAACTTCGAAGACGGTTGGATCGAAAAGAGCGACAATAAAAACAACACCGAGTATTCTCTCGATGTGAACCCCTTCTTCACAGATCCCACTCACGGTGACTACAGCATTGCCGACACATCCAAGTTTACCGATAATCACTTCGACAAGATCGGCAGATACTAAGATAAGTTATGGTTTCCCTGCGGGAAAACTACGAGTTATGGGATGCTCCCATCGTTATAAGCTGTACCTGTATCTCATAACGTCTGCCTACAGATCCATAACGTTTTGCGAAAGCAAAGCTCATAACCGATAACTCAAAATATCCCACGCCTATGGCGTGGGATATTTGTATGGTGTAACCGTACAAATATCCTTGACGGAAACGCCGTTTCGCGGTATAATGTTATCAGTATATCTTACTGTTTTCAAAGGAGACAAAAATGAAAGCACACAAAATTCTATCAGCTCTGCTCGCCGCAGTAATGCTTCTCAGCATATGCGTTACAGGTGTCGCGGCTGAAGACTCACTTCCCTTCACCGACGTTATCGAAGGTGAATGGTACTACGACGCAGTAGCTTACACCTATGCGGCAGGTCTTATGAACGGTACCGGCGACGGTACAAAATTCTCCCCCGCAATGAACCTGACCCGCGGTATGGTAGTTACCGTACTTTACCGTAATGACGGTTCACCCGACGCTAATATTTCTAACCCCTTTGCGGACGTTGCCGACGGTGCGTGGTACGAGGCGGCTGCCACTTGGGCATATGACAGCGGTGTTGTAACAGGCACGGGCACAGACGAATGGGGCGATCCTCTCTTCTCACCTGATCGCAACATCACCCGTCAGGAGCTTGCAGCAATGTTCGCGCGTTATGCCGCATACCGTCACGTTGACACCACTAAGAACACAACTGATATCACATCCTTCTCCGACAGCAGCAAGGTTGCATCCTGGGCTGAAAAGGAATTCAAGTGGACGGCAGGCACGGGAATTATCACGGGTAAGCAGAACGGCGGCGAGGCGACCCTCTCCCCCGAGGACCTCGCAACAAGAGCTGAGTTTGCCATCATGACCCAGCGCTACAACGTGAAGGACGACGCAAGAAACGTATTCACATACCTTCTTGCGTATGAAAAGCCTGTATTAAAGTCTCAGTACACAGAAAAGGATTACCCCCTTGTAACTGATGCGGACGTCTACGTTGCAGTTGACGGTAACGACAAGAACGACGGAACGTTTGAAAAACCTCTCGCAACGTTTGCAGCGGCTAAAGCTAAGGTACAGGAGATCAAAAAATCCAAGACCTCAGGCGAGATCAAGGTTGCCTTCAAGGGTGGCGACTACGGTGCGCTTAATAACCTGCAGTTTACATCAGAGGACGGCGGAAACGATAATCTCAAGATCACCTACTGCGCGTACGGCGACAGTCCCGTTTACTTCACAGGCGGCGTATTTATAGAAGAAAACCAGTTCAAAAGCCTCGATGACAGCGACAAGGCACTTTTCTCAAGCGAGGCCGTAGAATCCATTAAGAAGGTAGACCTTTCCTCCTCTGATGAGGCAGATCTTTTCGACTCATCAAGCTTACTCTTTAGCAACAACGGCTTCTGCACAGTCGCAAGATACCCTAACAAGGTAGGTTCTACCATTAATTATATTTACGGCTCCATTATTCAGCAGATTCCCCTTCCCGGTCATACACACGAGGAACTGATGGAGATCTGTCGGGTATTCGGATCTGGCGACGAGCTGAGGGCCGTGACCGAGCAGAAGAAGGTAACCGCTCTTGCTCAGTTCAAGAATCGGCTTGATGGATACGATTCTTTTGATGGAGTGATGTTATGCGGTAACATCTCCAAAACATGGCACGCCGACAACCTTGACATCGAGTCATACGACAAGGATACAGGTCTCATCATCTTCAAGCAGTCTCCCAAATACGGTTTCATAAACTACGATATACAGTACGCGTCTGTTTATATCTCCGGAGCTTCTGTCGACCTTGACGGTGACGGCGAGTATTGGTTCGACGCTAAAACAAAGACTCTTTACGTGTATAAGCCAAACGGTCAGTATCTGATGGGTCACCAGGACACGTTCATCACAATGGAAAGAGCCGATAACATCGCTTTCTTGAAGTTGAACTTCCGCGGTGCTACCAACAAATCCATAAAGATCTCATGCTGTAACGGATTCACGTTCGACATGGGTACACTGCTCTATTCAGGCGGTACTTACGGCTTTGAAGCAGACCAATGCATCAACGTAAAGATCACTAACAGCGAATTTGCATACTTTGCTGACGAGGGTATACATATCAGTTCCCCCGGCAGCGAACACGCAGTTTCAGGATATCACCCTTACGCTCTCGTCAGCGACGGTCTTGTTATCGACAACAACTCCATCCACGACATCGGTCTCGTTACGGTAGGTGTTGACACATCAGGCATACGCTTGAGCAGAACGGTAAAGAGTCAGATCACTCATAACGAGATCTACAACTCCAACCGCTGTGCTATCCGCTTTGACGATTGTATTATGACAGATATCGCGTACAACTACTTCCATCACTGTATGCTCAATTCTTCCGACGGCGGCGTTGTATACGGATTCAGATCTCTTACCTACAGAGACAATAACGTAAGATACAACCTGTTCACCAATATCCCAAAAAAGGCTGACGGAGCGCAGTATGCGATCTACGATGACGGTGCCCACGCATGGAACATCTACGGAAACATCTTCTACGGCGCGGCTGCCGTAAACGTTGTTCTTAACGGCGGACGCGACAACTACGTTTACGAAAACATCTGCATAAACTCAAATAATCCCAGCAGCAGGTTCCTTACCTACAACTCCGACATGATCGACGAGGAGTCCGGCGACGAGATCAAGCTCGGTCCCGATGGAGATATAAACGCAACGTTCGATTATCTCAAACGCAAGCCTGAGAAGGGTGAGCCTTACTACGATCTGTGGTATGAAAAGTGGCCTATCCTGTACGATTTTCTCCTTGATTTCGAGGACGTTGACAAGGGTCCTCAGAGTATCTACTACACGATAAACCACATCAAGAACAATTATCTCTTCGATATGCACTTTAACATTGGAGAAGGCTCTATCGCCGATAAGTTCGGTGATATTGAGGGTAATTTAGAGCTTACCACAGACAAGAACGATTACTTCACCGATCCCACCCACGGCGACTATTCACCTGCAAAGGGAGTGTCTATGCCTAACAACCACTTCGACAAGATCGGACGTTATTGATAAGCAAAGCCAATATATCCATTATATCCCACGCCATCGGCGTGGGATATTTGTATGATGTATCCGTAAAAACCGACTTGACGGAAACACCGTTTCGCGGTATAATGTTATCAGTATATCTTACTGTTTTCAAAGGAGACAAAAAATGAAAGCACACAAAATTCTATCAGCACTTCTCGCCGCAGTAATGCTTCTCAGCATATGCGTTACAGGTGTTTCTGCTGCAGAAAAGCTTCCCTTCACTGACGTTGTGGAAGGCGAGTGGTACTACGACGCAGTAGCCTACACCTACGGCACAGGTCTTATGAACGGTACCGGCGACGGTACGAAATTCTCACCGACCATGAACCTTACCCGCGGTATGGTAGTTACTGTACTTTTCCGCAATGACGGTTCACCCGACGACGCATATCCGTTAGCATTTATCGACGTTGACAAAAATGCATATTATGCCAAGGCAGCTGCATGGGCATATGCAGAAGGTGTTGTAACAGGTACGGGCACAGACGAATGGGGTGATCCCATCTTCTCCCCTGACCGTAACATCACCCGTCAGGAGCTTGCCGCAATGTTTGCGCGTTACGCGGCATATCGTCACGTTGACACTACCAAGAACACAATCGACATTGCTTCCTTCCCCGACAGCGGAAGTGTAGCATCCTGGGCTGAAAATGAATTCAAATGGACAGCCGGTACAGGTATCATCACAGGTAAAGGCGGCGGAGTCACAACCCTCTCCCCCACTGACCTTGCTACACGCGCTGAGTTTGCTATCATGATCCAGCGCTACAACGTTAAGGACGATGCACGTGAATTCACTTATTTCCTCGCGTATGAAGAGCCTGAATTGAAATCAGAGTTCACAGAACCTGTATTTACTCACTGCGACGACGCTGACGTATACGTAGCAGTTGACGGAGATGACAAAAATCCCGGTACAAAGGAAAAGCCCCTCGCAACCTTCGAAGGCGCAAAAGCTAAGGTTCGTGAGCTTAAAAAGACTGCCAAAGACGAGATAGTCGTTGCATTCATGGCAGGAAACTACGGCGAGTTAAATAATATCTCCTTCACCAAAGATGACAGCGGAAGTGAAGCTGTTCCCGTAACTTACCGCGCATACGGCGACGGTGACGTTATCTTCCAAAACGGATATTCTTTACCGCAGAACACCTTCAAGCCAATCGATGACAGTGAAAAACATCTTTTCAAGGATGAAGCGGTCAACTCTATTCGTAAGATCGACCTTAGCGATACAGTTCCCGAAAACTTTAATATTACCGCTCTCTTCAGCGGAAACGGCATTTGCCATGAGGCAAGATACCCCAATAAGCGTTCTGACGGTACAGATGATGCGTTCACTAATCTGACCACCACAGTTGACAAATTCTGCAGTATCATGCTTCAGGGTCCCCTTCCGAACGTTGTTGAAGGCTTCAAGACCACAGAGGGCATGAAGGTTACAGGCTTCCTCAGAGTAGGCTGGCTCATCGAGACCTTCGACGTTAAATCCTACGATCCCGAAACAAACGTGATCACATTCAATACGTATGAGGGATTTGTTCCCGCCAGCGGTTACCCCATCGGCGAGGCTGACGGCAGCTTTGTCTTTATGTTTGAGGGACGCTCGGACGACTCCGTATACTTCAGCAATCTTGCAGATCAGCTCGACAGTAAGGGCGAGTATTGGTACGACACCAAAACGAAGGTTCTGTACGTATACGACCCTCAGGGAACTTATACAATTGCAACAGGCGACGAATTCTTCACAATGTCGGATTCCGATTACATTACCCTTACAGGTCTTACGTTCAATGCATCCAAAGCCGCCATTGCTATCTCAGGTAATAAGGCAGATCATGTAAACATCGACGCTTGTACCTTCAGCAATTTCTCAGGCGACAGAGTAATGAACTTTACGTCTTGCCTTAATATGCATTTCACCCGAAACGAAATGTTCAACTTCGGTGCAACCGGTATATACCTCACTCCTTACTGGAAAGACAGAATAAACGATTTCGAAAACTCATATTTCGCGCTGAAGGAAAGCGGAATCGTTATCGACAACAACTACTTCCACGATTTCGGATTCATCGATATGTGGTCCGGTGCTATCAACTTCTACTGTAACTCCGGCTCAAGAGTATCTCACAATTACTTCGAGAACGGCGCTCACGCCGCTGTTGAGTTCAATTCATCCAATCACATTGTGATCGAGTATAACGTATTCGATAACATGATGATGACCACCGCCGATTACGGTGCTGTTTACACCAACTGGGGATTTGAGGACAGAGGAAATATTGTCCGATACAATCTCTTCAAGAACATCCGCGCATCAGGTGCACAGTATTCTATCTACCTTGACGGTGACTCTGCGGGCGTTGAGATATACGGTAACCTTTTCTACGATGCAGGTGCTTGCGGCATAACAATGAACGGTACTCGTGATCACATGGTTCACGACAACGTATATATCAACTCAACTTACAGCGAGTACAGAAGATTCCTTTTCTCCAGCCTCTTACACCATACCTCAGACTATCTTGAAAACGGAACTTACGAACCCGGTGCGGCTATGAATGGCGGCGAAACAAGTGTTGAAAAAGTTCCCAAGGAGGGTGAGCAGGGATATGAGCAGTGGCGTACTAAGTGGCCTATACTCTACAAATACCACGATGACATCACAAAGCTTGGTGAAGTAGAGTGTGTATACACTACCGTAAACTACATTGAAAACAACTGTATAGTTGATGACAAGGATATTGATGAAGATGCGTTCATCATGTTCGGTGTAGGCAAGGGTACAAACGATATCGTTTCAAAAGACACGAATCCCTTCTTCGCAGATCCCACCCACGGCGACTACAGCATTACAGATACTTCAAAGTTCCCCGACAACCACTTTGACAAGATCGGTAGATATTGATCTGTAGATCAAAGATAATAAATACCACAAGCAAAGGCGTTGTACCCTTACGGGTACAACGCCTTTGCTATCTGTTTTATTCTGTACTCTAACAGCCGCTGTGATGTCTTATGCACATCCCTTACCGCCGCCATGTCAATTCTTACATTCCGAAAGCTTGCGAACGAATTCGGTTATTTCGTTGCCTATCCGTGTCAGTTCTTCCAAAAATTCCTTGGCTGTTACTCGGGAAATGCCCGAATATACCGCGGAAAACTGCAAAAGCTTATCGCTCGTCACCATTCGTATGCTATAGTCGGGCCCCAGCTCATACATTATCTTTTCAATATACGTGTCAGCCGTCTGTCCCGCTTTGGTAAATACCACCTTGTAGCCGTCGTGCATAAATTCCGTACCTCTGCCTTCCTCAACAAGATAAGCATCAAAGACAAGTACAAGCTCTGTTTTCGTATAGGAAACGTAATTACTGAGCAAATTCATCAGCTCTTCGCGGGCTTTTTCAAGGCTGTATTCCGCGGTGCTCTTAAGCGCATCATCAGCGTAGATAAGATTGTAACCGTCAACGATCACCATACGCCTCTTGGAGGATATTGGCTTTGACCTACGGGGTTTATCCTTGCTTTCGAAGGAGACCCGCTTCGGCTCGCTGTACCGTCTCTCTCTGACAGGACCGTACGTACGGAGGATTATTGCCTCAAGCTCCTCGTCACTTATTTTGTATTTGCGCGCTAAAGTGGAAGCCTTCGGGATTATCCTCACACCTTCCCCTGATTCTTTCATGTCAACTTCAAGATGCTTGTGGCTGTCTACCTCGCTCCAATGGACAGTAAAACCTGCGCCGTGAGCGCAGAACACAGAATGAGGCGGGTTGTCAACGTCGCTCTCTGCATCGTAGCCTGCGGCTGATATTACTGTATCCGCATCATGGCACGGCTCATAGCCGTCAGACGTGCAGAACAGTCTTCCCTTACCGTGGGTATAGGAGATAACCTCACGTGGATAATCATGAAGCGCAGAGACAGGCGCACTTCCGCATATGACGGTGTTCTCCGTATCGGATCCTTCTATCTCAAAATTTGCGTTTCGGGTCTGCAGATCGGACATAGCTCTACCCACCATTGAGGTAGGCACTTCAAGTCTGAACCTGTAGTACGGCTCAAGAAGTGTACATCCTGACTTCATCAGTCCGTGTCGCACCGCTCTGTACGTCGCCTCGCGGAAGTCCCCGCCCTCAGTATGCTTGAGATGTGCCTTCCCCGCTACAAGAGTTATTTTCGTATCGGTAAGTAAAGCGCCTGTGAGAGTACCGCGGTGATCTTTTTCGTAAAGGTGGGTCATGATCAGCCTTTGCCAGTTAAGATCAAGCTGGTTATCGGGCAGATCCGTATCGAATATAAGACCCGTGCCCTTAGGCTGAGGTTCAATAAGCAGTTGTACCTCCGCGTAGTGGCGCAGGGGTTCAAAGTGACCGACGCCGATCGCTTTTCCCGCAGCCTTTTCTTTATATAGTATTTTCCCTGCTCCAAGTGTACAGTCCACGCCAAAGCGGTCGCTGATAAGCCTTTTAATAAGCTCGGTCTGTACCTCACCCATAAGGCGTACCTCGATCTGTGAAAGCTCCTCGTTCCACATAAGGTGTAGTGAGGGTTCTTCCTCCTCAAGCTCCTTAAGCTTTGGGAAAAGCAGCCGTGCATCACACTCCGCAGGGAGGTGAACGGCATAGGACAGAACGGGTTCAAGCAGAGGCTTTCCCACGTCCTGCTCAAGGCCGAGACCTTGACCAACATAAGAAGCGGAAAGTCCTATGACCGCACAGATCTCACCCGCCGATGCCGTATCGGTCTGCTCAAATTTTTCTCCGGAATAAAGCCTTATCTGGCTTACCTTTTCCGTAATGCGGACACCGTCTTCAGAAAGATAACATATCTCATCGCGCGCGGAAAGCATACCGCCGGTTATCTTCATATATGTCAGTCTGGTCGAACCTACGCGCGCTATTTTGTAAACCACGGCGCCGAAAGTATCATTACTGTAAACGGGTGACATGGTGTATCTGTCCAAGACTTCAAGCAAATACTCAATCCCATCCATACGCAAAGCAGAGCCGAACAAACACGGGAAAAGCTTTCTTTGACTGATAAGATATGCAATATCCTCGTCAGGAGTGCCTTCTCCGGCAATAAAGCTATCCATCAGATCTTCATGGATGAAGGCCAACTTTTCTTCAAGCTCCTCGCGCTTTTGCGCCTCCAAAAAGCCGACGCACAAGGAAGACAGTGTGCTTGCAAGCTCCTCTTCAAACTCTTCCTTAAGTTTTATACCAATATCGCACTTGTTAACGAAAATAAAGGTGGGCACTGCATAATGTTCGAGTAGTTGCCATAGGGTGCGTGTATGATTTTGTACACCGTCAGAAGCGCTGACAACAAGAACCGCGTAGTCAAGAAGAGAAAGCGTTCGTTCGGTCTCGGCGGAAAAATCCACGTGTCCGGGGGTATCAAGGAGGATAAAATCGCAATTCTCCGTAGAAAAACGCGCTTGTTTTGAAAAGATCGTGATACCGCGTTCACGCTCAATAACGTTTGTATCAAGATAAGTATTCTTATGATCCACTCGTCCTAATGTTCTGATTCTGCCCGACGCATACAAAAGCGCCTCGCTGAGAGTGGTCTTACCTGCATCTACGTGCGCAAGAATACCTATGGTAATCTTCCGTTTCACAGTATATCCTCCTTTCATTAGGTTCGTTTTTTATTATATCACAAATCGCCGAAATAAGCAATAATGCGGAACGTCACCATTCGCGATCAAGCATGAGATCGTTCCAAAGGAACGTGGCCTTTACTTCAGGTAAGAACAACTGACACTCTCTATAGTACGGCTTCTTCCTTGAATGAACAGCACACACCCACAGTTGGCCATCACAGCTCCTGTATTGATATATGAACTCGATAGTACACTTTCCGCTGTTCACAGCAGAAATAAGATGTTCAAGATCTATGTTCTCCACGCTTGTTTTTCGAAACCATAACCATCTATGCCTTGTAAAAAGTCTGACCGATATATCCTCGGGATCTCCTATGGTAAACTCAACCGCCGCAGGACCCGTTCGAACAGTTTTTTCGAGTCCGCTGTCCTTATGACAAGGGGTCACCCAAAGTCCGTCGGGCAAATTGAAACGAAGTACACCGTTTTCGAGTGATACGTTGTCAGACACACAGTCGTGCAATGACAATTCTTTATCGTGAAACTCATCAGGATCAGTATGCTTGAAGCTTTCGTTTTGCAATTTTCCCATCTCACCCCTAAACCAATTATCACACTTAGTTCCGAATATTGACTTGATTTTTTCTATTTTCTGCGAAAAACTGATCGGAAGCTCTCTCTCCTCATCGAGAATATAAGAAAATTCCCCCTCAATACATATCCAAAAAAACTCTCCCGTTCTATCGGTAGGAACCGTGGCTCCTTTTTGAAAACTGATTTTCACACCGTACATTTCAAAATCAAAGTCCTCGCCTTCGATACTGCCAAAAACACCGTAATAGCCTTCGTGATGAACAAGACAGTTAATATCATCTCCCCAGTCCCAGGAGAAAACATCTTCAACACAACGGTAGTCAATTCCAAAGCCTCTCAAAAAACAGGTAAGCTCCGGATTATTTTCAATATGCTTATAAAAATTTCTGCAATTCTGACAATCACAAGGTTTGTTAAATTCAGTTCGGTATTCTTTCGTTTTTTCTCTGTCAAACACAATTCTTGTTGAATTGATCTCTATACTTTGTAACGGCATAAAAACACCTCTCTTCCGTTATGATTATAACATAAAATGTGGGATTTTTCAATGATGCATCGTTTATGCGATATGATGTTATGCTCCGCATAATGATGTAGCTCATTCATTCGTAATGACGCGATGTTTGCCCCAAATCATTAGGCGAAGCCGACATCATTAGCGTCAGCGTCATCATTAGCGAAGCGACATCATTTGCCGAAGGCAAACATCATTCCGCTCCAAAACAACAAAACCACCCAATAGGGTGGTTTTGTTTGATATCGTAATACAAAAATGTAACATATCACAAATCAATAATGATACGTTTCAAATCCTTCCCCCCAAAATATTCTATCTAAAAGTTTAGGTTTTATAAATCTAAAAACCTTTCTAATCTTAAATCCATTTTGATGATTTATAAAACCCGGTTGTTGTTTCAAAACATCAATTGCTGATTCAGCATTTTTAACCGAGGAAAATATTCCTATTTCCTTACATTCAAAATGATTATCTAATTTGTATTTATGAGCCACTTTATAAAAAAACATAGAAATATCCCCCCACCTTTCTAAATTTTATTATACCATAACATAAATATTATTTCCAGTGCAATACTCGGAGTTACCGAATATAAAATAATTTCCTTGCGGAAATTGTGAAATACCTTACTTGTCCATAAGGACAACTTCCGTCGGCTCTGAACCCCGCACTTCGCATAAGCGAAGTGCATCAAGTCGCTCACCGTACTCTGCTACCCGTTCATTTTCCTCGCGACTTGCAGGCGTTTTCTCATACCGTGATTCGTGGCAAAACAAAAAAAACACCCGATTGGGTGTTTTTTATTTGGAGCGGATTACGGGGCTCGAACCCGCCACCTCGACCTTGGCAAGGTCGCGCTCTACCAAATGAGCTAAATCCGCAAATGGTGCCTCCGGTCGGAATCGAACCAACGACACGAGGATTTTCAGTCCTCTGCTCTACCA
>JAZUBZ010000109.1:0-43210 GCA_045638805.1 Eubacteriales bacterium | reverse complement strand
ACTACTTGCTCGTCAAGTTGGCGTTCCTTACATCGTAGTATTCATGAACAAATGCGACCTAGTTGATGACGAAGAATTATTAGAATTAGTTGAAATGGAAATTCGTGAAACATTAGATACTTACGAATTCCCTGGCGACGATACTCCTATCGTTAAGGGTTCTGCTCGTGAGGCTCTCGAGTCCTCTAACACTGACAACACTGCTCCTGAGTACGCTCCTATCATGGAACTCATGGCAGAAGTTGACGCTTACATCCCCACTCCTGAGAGAAAGGCTGACCTCGACTTCCTTATGCCTGTTGAGGACGTATTCTCTATCACAGGTCGTGGTACAGTTGCAACTGGTAGAGTAGAGCGTGGTACAGTTAAGATGGGTGACGTTGTTGAAATCGTTGGTCTTTCTGACGAGAAGAAGTCTACAACTATCACAGGTGTTGAGATGTTCCGTAAGCTCCTTGACTCCGCTGAGGCTGGTGACAACGTAGGTCTCCTTCTCCGTGGTGTTGACAAGAAGGCTATCGAGCGTGGACAGGTTCTCTGCAAGCCCAACTCCATTCACCCCCACACAAAGTTCACAGGTCAGGTTTACGTTCTTACCGAAAAGGAAGGCGGCCGTCAGAAGCCCTTCTTCTCCGGTTACAGACCTCAGTTCTACTTCAGAACAACTGACGTTACCGGTACAATCTCTCTTCCTGCTGACGTTGAAATGTGCCGTCCCGGCGACAACGTTGACATGAACGTTGAGCTCATTACTCCTATCGCTATCGAGCAGGGTCTCCGTTTCGCTATCCGTGAGGGTGGTAGAACCGTAGGTTCCGGCGTAGTTTCCGCTATCGAGGCGTAAGTTACAACTGAACTTGTAGCTATTATAGCTTAGCTCTTACAATATGCGGAGCCTTCGGGCTCCGCATATTTAACATATTCTGAATTTTTCGGGGATAGGTGTAATTCCTTACCGGTGGTAAAAGTCCACTAACTTCCGCGTTCCGCGTGTGAAGCCGAATGGGTGCAATTCCCATACCGACGGTCATAGTCCGGATGAGAGAAAACATATATTACGTATTTAACTTATTTTATAATACGTGTTCCCGAAAGTTTTACTTTTCGGGATTTTTTGTTTTATCTCCGTAATATCTATATTATATATCGGTATTTTTACGTTTAAGGAGATAGCGTGTCGGCACTTCTCTGCCCTCGCGCCCGTTTATCAAAATGAAAAATAACTTCACAAAACAAAAACATATTAAAGCACTGTCAGCGGTAGGACTATTCTGCGCCCTTGCCTACGTCTGCTGTGTCCTCTTCCACTTTAAAGCCGCTTTCCTCACTTTTGATTTAAAGGATGCCGTAATGACAGTCGGCGCAATGATCTTCGGTCCCGTATACGGTGTTGCCATGGCTCTGATCGTTGCCATTATCGAAGGTATTACCATCAGCTCAACAGGTGTATATGGGTTTATTATGAACGTACTTTCGAGCATAACCTTTGTTGGTATAGCTTCGCTCGTATATAAGCTTCGCCGTACGATGAGTGGTGCTGTTATCGGAATTGTTGCCGCTTCCCTTTCAATGGTTGCTGTAATGATGGCAGCAAATGTACTCATCACTCCCTTTTACATGAATGTTCCCAGAGGCGATGTCATAGCGCTCATTCCTACTCTGCTTCTACCATTCAATCTTACAAAAGCAGTTTTCAACTCAGCAGTTGTTTTCATTATATATAAGCCTATCATCACAGCCATGCGTCACGCAGGTTTTGTAGTAACTGAAGCTCGCACCGATAGTTCAGAGCACAAGAGACCCAATATCGCGATTACGATCATAGCCATTTGCGTTGCCGTAGCTACACTTCTATTCTTCTTTTTGAAGCTGAATGGATCTTTCTCGATAGGATAAGTTAATATTTTCAAAAATTCCTTTCATAATTTCTGAAAGGAATTTTTTCGTGGGAGTTTTTACGGAAAATATCGTCTAATAAGTGAAAATCAATTTAAAGGAGGTAAATGTTATGAAGAAAACATTAACCTTAGTATCCGTTTTACTGTGTACCGTTATGTTATTTTCAGTAATTGCTGTACCATCATCCGCAGTAACCGTTGAAAACTCATCGCCAAACTATGCAGACCGTTACACCGACGTCCCTAAAGACAGTTGGTATTACTCAGCTGTAAGCGAAGTTCATCTGTTGATGTACGGTTCGATCTATTCAGGACGTTGCTTTTTCCCCGAAAGAGATATTACCCGCGAAGAATTCGTGACCGTCCTGTACCGCCTTGATGAAAAGGCGAGACTTATGCCTCATTTCATCAAGCACAACGATGATATGAAATTTACTGATGTTAAGCTTAATACCTGGTATTCAGATGCTATCCTCTGGGCATGGGACATCGAAATATCAGAAGGAGTATCAGCGGACCATTTCGGCCTTGGACGCAGTATAACCCGTGAAGAGGCTGTAACTCTGCTGATGCGTTACCTTGACCGTTCAACGCATCTCATTTATACGGGTGAAGCTTCAACTCCGTTAGATCCCAAAGACGGTGATGATATTTCCGTCTGGGCAAAAGAATATGCAGATGCCGCATTAGATCTTGGTATCATTGTAGGTACGGATGACGGCAGATTTGAACCTTCAAAGAATATCACACGAGCTGAAACCGCACAGATATTCGCAAGGCTTTGGAAATACCTTGACTACGATTTCGGATACGTTTTTTCAACGGAAAACGCAGATGAATTATGCTTCTTCCGTCCGGGTGAGGGTAACTTCTATTATGAATACAAGGCTGACACCGAGGAAAAGCAAAACGAGATATTAAACGAACTCTCAATGCTTCAGCCAACGGGTGCAACTGAAGACAACTCTATGGAATTCACAGGAGGCGCTTTTACCGAGATATGCTACCGCCATATAGACATCAACCTGCTCCCCAGAAGTATTTATATCCTTAGCGAAAACACCCTTATCGTTGAAGGCTTCAAGATATATACCTTTAACGACCCCTGCTTCAAGGAATATCTTGATCTTCTCGTAAAGTACGACGTGGAAATCACGGATCAGATTCCCGCTTTATGGGATAATGCGGAATAATCGACTAACTTTACCATTGTTTTACTGACAAATAGTACGGTTTTCTAAAGACCCCTTTCTACATGTTGGAAAGGGTTCTGCTTTCGTTTTACCTCTCTTCGTCCATCAGTCCAAAATACAGTGGCGGAAGAAGATAAAGATTGTCTAAAAATATAATAATTTACTGTTGAATTTCGGCACAGTTTATGTTATACTATTATTCGGTGTGATGCACCGATCTAACATAATCTTATCAAGAGCGGCGGAGGGACCGGCCCCATGAAGCCCGGCAACCTATCACTTACGTGACAAGGTGCTAATTCCTGAAAGATGAGACTGTGACCGATAAAATATGCGGTTCTCTGTCTTGTCGCAGAGAACCGCTTTTGTTTTTCTTAAGTAAATAATGCAAAGGAGTATATACAGTATGAAGAAGCTTTTCACATCCGAATCAGTTACCGAAGGACATCCCGATAAAATCTGCGACCAAATCTCCGACAGAATTCTTGACGCTATCCTTGCAAAGGACCCTATGGCGCGCGTTGCTTGTGAAACCTGCTGCACAACAGGTCTTGTTAGCGTTATGGGTGAGATCACCACCACTGCAGTTATAGACTACCCCCAGATCGTACGTGACACTGTAGTTGAAATCGGCTACGACAGAGCAAAGTACGGCTTTGACGGTCACACATGTGCAGTTCTTTCCTCCATCCATGAGCAGTCTCCCGACATCGCTATGGGCGTAGACAAGTCCAGCGAGGCTAAGGCAGGCGAGGACACAGACGGTCTTGACACCGGTGCAGGTGACCAGGGTCTTATGTTCGGTTTTGCTTGTGACGAAACTCCCGAGCTTATGCCTCTCCCCATCTCCCTTGCTCACAAGATGGCTAAGAAGCTTACCGAAGTAAGAAAGAACGGTACTCTTCCCTACCTCAGACCCGATGGAAAGACTCAGGTTACCGTTGAATACGACGGTGACACTCCTGTTCGTCTTGATGCTATCGTTGTTTCCTCTCAGCATGACGAGAAGGTAACTCTCGAGCAGATCAGAGCCGACATCATCGAGCACGTTATAAACACAACCGTTGACGCATCCCTCATTGATGCAGACACCAAGATCTACGTTAACCCCACCGGACGCTTCGTTGTAGGCGGTCCTATGGGCGACAGCGGTCTTACAGGACGTAAGATCATCGTTGACACCTACGGCGGATACTCCCGTCACGGCGGCGGTGCTTTCTCCGGTAAGGACCCCACAAAGGTTGACCGTTCCGCTTGCTACCTTGCAAGATATCTTGCAAAGAACGTAGTTGCTGCAGGCCTTGCTAAGAAGTGTGAGGTTCAGCTTGCATACGCTATCGGTGTTGCTCGTCCCATGTCTGTTATGACCGATACATTCGGTACTGCACGCGACGGTATCTCTAACGAGGCTATCTCTGAGGCACTTTGCCGTCTCGTTGATATGCGTCCCGCAGCTATCATCAAGAATTTCGATCTCCGTCGTCCCATCTACGGAAGCCTTGCTGCTTACGGTCACATGGGTCGCGAGGAGCTTGATACTCCTTGGGAAAAGATCGACATCGCTGACGAGCTTAAGAAGATGTTCTAAGTTAATAATCTCCCCCCACCGATTAAATCGGTGGGGGTTCTTTAATCGGTATCAGGTCCGACAGATTTCACTGCCGAAACTGTTCTTGTATATTGTTCAGCTATATGATATAATATACAAAAACTGTTCGATCAACTTGAATTTGACGGAGGAACAAAATTGCTGATAGAACTTGAATCTGTATATGGTGACAAGTTATTACATGGTGGTCGCCTCGAGAGAGAAGAATTACAAAATGCAATAAAAGAAATTCTGCAAACAGTTGCGGAAAGGGATTTTCCATCCGCCTTTTGCGCCCGTTATGGATATGAAGAATTACCATACTCAGACATCACTTGTGTTGACTATGTAATTGACTTAGATACGCATTTGCTAATCAAACCGAAATATTAATAATGTTATTGCAGTTCAATAAATTCCAATTTGTCTAACTGCTAAAGAACGCAAAGCCTCCCACGGTAAAGTATCCCGCACCGATGCAAAAACCGACCTATGATCGTAACCATAGGTCGGTTTAATTGCTTTACGGATATCAGCCCGAATCGATGGGGCTTTGTTGCTAGGGGGGGATTACGTCATTTTCCCTCTCCTCAAAAGCGAGGATTTATAAAGAGAGGTTACTCTGCAATATACCCGTCAAAGCTGTTTTCAGATGGGATTTTTTCAATATCCATCGTCCAACCGAATATGGGTACGCCCATCATACGACACAGCTTAACTGAATGGGTAAGCTTTTCGTCATACTTATACGATATAAAATCGGGACGGAAGAGGAAGTTGAAAAGCAAATTCCTCGAAAAAAATGCAAACAGTGCTCCACTCATACCGCGGCTACTCCGCTTTGTAAGAAAGCCTAAGGGAATATCTTTTGATTTAAACCTTAATTTCATCAGATACACGGGGTTGAATGACTGCACTGCAAACACACCCTTATAATCCTTCAGAACGTTCCACAACGCCTCTGCACGAGGGAAGGTATCCCTGCCCTTCAGTTCTATCAGTAACGGAACTCTTCCTCTGACAAGCTCTAAAATCTTCCTGAGAGTCGGGATAGCTTCCCCACCCACTGTGAGACGGTATTTTTTCACTTCGTCCGCACTTAGGGATGACAATAACTCATCCGCACCGCACAGTCTTAAAAGATAGTCGTCATGTATAACAAAGCATTCGCCGTCACTCGAAACGTTCACGTCAAGCTCTATAGGAAATCCTGCTTCAATTGCGGCACGAAACGCTTCCCTACTGTTTTCGCACACACCGTCACCGTGAAGCCCGCGATGGGCAATTATCTTCCCCGTAAACGCAGACAGCTCGCGCCGTCTCACAGACGGGAACATCATAAAAAGATATAATGCGGCGATAAAAGCTACCGCCGCAAGTATATAAATAAAGATCACGTTAGTGTCCTTCCGTATGAACAGCGTATTATTACTTAACTACGCCCTTCTTGAGGATAACGTTAGCGTAAATTGCACTCTCACCCGTTACAACGATTGCATACGCCTTCTTTGCTCTCTCGTAGAACTCGAATCTTTCAAGGAAAACGATGTCCTTATCGGTGTGCTTGGAGGTGATATCACGGTATGTGTCCCAGATCTCAACCTTAAGGTCACGGTCCTGCTCGGTCTTATCCATAAGATATACGTTATTGTCATAAGCATCAAGTGGGATAAGCTCAAGTACTGCTTCGAGAAGCTCGGGAACGCCGGTTCCGTCGCTGCGGAGAACTACAGCACCGCTCTGCGCGCCGATGCTCTCGCCGGGGAAGTTGCCGTCAGAGAATACGATTTCGTCACCGTGTCCCATCTTTGCAAGCACGCAAAGAAGCTCGGGGGATATGATCTTATTGATTCCTTTTAACATTGTTTCGTCTCGCTTTCATTTTTCGTTTTACCGTACGGTACTTCTAATATTATACACCAAACTCTACTTTTTCGCAAGTAAGCCGCACCACTTTTTCGCTTTCCTTGGAATTATTTTCCCCGACTTTCATATACTTAATCAAATAAACCAAGTAAGGGAGACGGAAAAATGACCGAACAGAAAAAGAAATACTGTCTGCGGGACAAGCAACTCACCTCAATTACAGAGGCCATTGATTACAAGTATTTGATGAACACGTTGCAGGACTATAGCGAAAGATATCCGTTCATCGGAATAACCTACATGGGGACGTCAGTCCTCGGAAGAGGAATACCTATGGTAACTCTCGGCGACAGCAGTCGCAGACGGAAAAGCATACTGTACGTAGGATGTCATCACGGCATGGAGTGGATCACTACGGGAGTTTTGCTACGATTCATAGAGGAATACTGCAATGCGTACGAGATGGGCAGATATGTATGCAACGTAAATATAACGAGGCTGTATCAAAGACGGTGTATATATATCATTCCTCAGCTTAACGTTGACGGTGCCGATTTGCAGATAAACGGTGTCACAGATTGTGTAATGAAAGAACGGCTCATCTCAATGAACGGCGGCGAGGATTTTTCACGGTGGCAGGCTAACGCCAGAGGGGTTGACCTCAACCACAATTATGACGCAGGCTTTTACGAATATAAGGCACTTGAAAAGACACTCGGCATTGAGGACGGATGTGCTTCCAAATACTCGGGAGTATCTCCCGAATCTGAGCCTGAGGTCGCCTCCCTCACAAGCTTTCTACGGTATTCGGATGACGTGGGCATGGTTCTTACCTTACACAGCCAAGGTGAGGAGATCTACTGCGGTGACAAGAACGTGTACGTGCCGAGACGACGTTCACTTGCAGGTCTTATCTCACGCCTTACGGGTTACCGTCTTGCATCCCCCGAAGGTACTGCCGCTTACGGAGGGATGTCCGACTGGGTTACAAAGGAGCTTCACCGCCCGTCCTTCACCTTAGAATGCGGCAAGGGAGAAAACCCGCTTCCCATAGATAAGTTAGACAGTATATACGCAAATCTGAGAGAAGCGATGTTCTCGTGTCCCATACTAATATGACATATATCGTCGCATTAATTTATATATAATTATATTTTCTACAATTTGCAGCCACATTTAGACAAAAAATTCGCGATCGCTAAACAGTACACCCACGAGTTTCCCTCACATCCATCCTGAAAATGCAGACAGAATTGCAATAATTCGCAGGTAGTACTATTATTGATTAACTATAATATTATGAAAACACTTTGCGGGGCACAGCAAATGCAGTGCCCCGCGAAAGCTTTAACTTTTCATCTAAATCAAAATGAGCTTGCAATGATCATGAGAATGGTGCTTGCAGCGCTTACTACCATAAGACCTGCAAGAACGAGGCACATGATCTTCTTTCCGTTCATCTTTTCCTTGTTAGATGTAGCTGTCTTTTTCATTTTATTTATTCCTTTCACTATTGTTGTTTATTTTATTCCTCTCCGATAGTTATCTGCTCGGGTGTTACTCTTGGCAGAACCCCCGGTGAGGGTATTTTTGTTTTCTTGTACTTTGCAGCAGAGGGATAAGCAGTCGCCGCATCCCCTAAGTATACCTCGGAGACAGTCTGTCCCTTTTTGAGACTCATAAGTATTACGCCTGCCGCAGTACGTGTGGTCTTTTCGGGGATGAGGGCGGAGTTTATGAGTATTCCTCTGCCGTCTGTAGCCATAATGAGAATATCCATAGGCGTCTCTTCATATATAGCCGCTACGACGGGGGATGCGTCGGAATAAGCTCCCGTAAGTCTGCGCCTGTTACCCTTGGTATCGTATGCGGACACGGGAACGCGAACGCCCTTACCGTTTTCGAAGATATATATGATATGGTGCTCTACAGGATAACCGCCCAGCATGGACTTCATAAGGATGGGTCTCTCGCCGTCATCAAAGCCAAGCTTTGCAGGCAAGAATCCGCCGAGAGCAGACGCCTTGACAGGCTCGAAATCGTCAGCCTTTGCCTTATAAGCCTTACACTTATCCGAAATGAACATCAGCTCAGCAATATTCTCCGTATCCTCGGAGGCGATTATCTCATCTCCGTCCTTCAACCTCTGCTCATCCGCACCGCGGAGAGACTGATAAGTCGTCTTCTTGAAGTATCCGTCCTTGGTAAGAACTATACGGATATTATAATTCTCCGTCTGGTCTATATCGGGTACTTCTACGATTTCATCCTCGTAGATAAGCTGAGTTTTCCTCGGCTTTCCGAACTTCTTCTTAACGTCGCGAAGCTGTTCTATAATGAGAGCCTTAATCTTAAGCTCATCAGCAATGGTCTCTTCAAGATCATGTATCTCACGTCCGAGGCTTTCGATCTCCTTGATACGCTCAATGATGTACTCGCGGTTAAGGTGACGGAGCTTTATCTCAGCGATGTACTCAGCCTGAATTTCGTCAATACCGAATCCATCCATAAGGCGTGGCACTACCTCTGACTCCTTTTGGGTATCTCTGACTATTGCGATAGCGCGGTCAATATCAAGAAGTATCTTACCGAGTGCGCGAAGAAGGTGCATCTTGTCACGCTTCTTACCCAGTTCATAGGTAAGCTCACGTTTGAGGCAACTTACACGGAACTTGATCCATTCAGTAAGGATCCCCGCAACGCCAAGCTGCATGGGCGCACCGTTTATAAGTACGTTGAAGTTACACGCGAAATCATCCTCAAGGGTGGTATAACGATAAAGCTTTGCCATAAGCTGATCGGGGTCTGTACCGCGTCTGAGATCAAGTGTCAGCTTAAAGCCGTCCTTGTCGATCTCATCACGGAAATCTGTGACTTCCTTAAGCTTTCCTTCCTTGATAAGATCGGTGATCTTCTTAAGGATAAGCTCAATGGACGTAGAGTAAGGTATCTGGAGTATCTCGATACAACCGTTCTTCTTGTCAAAGGTGTATCTTGCTCTCAGCTTTACTGAGCCTCGTCCGGTTTCGTATATAGTCTTAAGCTGTTCTCTGTTGTAGATAAGTCCAGCACCGCCCGAAAAATCAGGAGCTTTGATAATATCGAGAAGCTTATCTGTCGATAGCTTAGGATTTTTAAGAAGCGCGATGGTACCGTCACATACCTCTCCAAGGTTAAAGGAGCATATGGACGACGCCATACCTACGGCGATACCCGTATTGGGGGACACCAACACGTTGGGGAAGGTGGTGGGAAGAAGTGAAGGCTCCATCATGGTGTTATCGTAGTTTGGAACCATATCCACGGCATCTTTGTCGATACCCGCGAATATCTCCGAGCAAATGGGGTCAAGCTTTACCTCGGTATAACGTGACGCGGCGTACGCCATATCACGGCTGTACTGCTTACCAAAGCTTCCCTTAGAGTCAATGAAGGGATGGAGAAGAGCCTCATTACCTCTTGTAAGACGTACGAGAGTCTCATATATCGCACTGTCGCCATGAGGATTCAGACGCATTGTCTGACCTACAACGTTTGCGCTTTTCGTTCTGGCACCCTTCAAAAGACCCATTTTATACATAGTGTAAAGCAGTTTTCTGTGTGAAGGCTTAAATCCGTCGATCTCAGGGATTGCACGGGAAACTATTACCGTCATAACGTAGGGCATATAGTTTTTCTCAATTGTTTCAGTTATCGCCTGATCTTCGATAAAAGCTTCAACAAATTCAGTCTGTTCTGCCTCTCTCTTTTTTCTTGCCATTAAATTTTATCTCCATTCTGCCGCGTGGGCAAAATTTCATATCTTAATTATCTGTCCTGCAGCAGCTCTTATAAGTCTGTTGAACAGCGCAAGATGCTCTCCCCATGCGGGAGGCTTTCTTATGTACACGTTCTTAAGACCCATTCCGTCTGCTTCACGCAGAAGCGCGTAGAGACTGTGGTTAAGCTCAGCGGCACTTCCTACAGACCCTGTGATAAGCGTTCTGGGACGGAATCTGTCCGCTTCAGCCTCGCTTGCAAACACCCCGTCATCATCCCCTGCTACGGTGTTGACGTAGTTTACGAACACGTCACCGTCAGCATCGACGAGGATAACGTTAGCATTGGGAGAATAATGCTTGTACTTCATTCCGGGAGACGCGGGCTTTGCGCCTACACTTGCAAGGTCAACGACCGCACGGTCGACTCTAACGTCGTCACACACTTCAGATAGCATCTGCTCGGTAACAGCACCGGGGCGAAGGATAGTTATAATATCATCAGCAATGGATATTACCGTAGACTCAACTCCGATATCACATTCACCGCCATCAATTATCATATCAACTCTTCCGCTAAGGTCAGTGACAACGTGTTCGCCCTTTGTGGGAGATGGGCTTCCCGAAAGATTCGCACTGGGTGCGGCTACGGGCACACCCGACGCACGGATAAGCTCACGCGCCACTTCATTTGTAGGGCAGCGCACTGCTACGGTATCAAGTCCGCCGGTCACAGCCTCAGGAATAAGCTCACGCTTAGGCATGATCACCGTAAGAGGACCGGGCATAAACTTTTCAGCAAGCTTATAATAAAGGGGCGTAGTATACGCAAGTGCTTCCGCATCTGCAGGATCGCACACGTGAACTATCAGCGGATTGTCCGACGGTCTCCCCTTTGCGGCGTAAATTTTAGCCGCCGCATCCGTTGAAAGGGCGGATGCACCAAGTCCGTAGACCGTCTCCGTGGGGAACGCTACAAGTGCGCCGTCTCTGAGAAGGCGTCCTGCCGTCTCAAGCATTTCTCTGTCGGCTTCATTTCCGACTATCTTATATACAAAAGTTTCCAAAATATATTACTCTTTCAAATAACGGAAGTGAGCTTACTCAGCATCACCCTTCAGTCTTGCCGCCGCATCTGCGGTTGCAAGTGCGTCTATCATAAACTCAATATCTCCGTTGAGGAATGTCTCAAGAGAATGGACGGTAAGTCCGATACGGTGGTCCGTTATTCTTCCCTGACCGTAGTTATAGGTTCTGATTCTTTCACTTCTGTCGCCTGTTCCAACCTGTGAACGGCGTGTAGATGCGATCTTTTCGTCCTGCTCTGCTCGCTTCATATCGTAAAGCTTTGCGCGAAGGAGTTTCATCGCCTTGTCTCTGTTCTTGAACTGGCTTCGCTCATCCTGGCACTCTATCACGATACCTGTAGGCTTGTGTATCATACGGATAGCAGACTCGGTCTTATTGACGTGCTGTCCGCCCGCACCGCTTGACTTGATAGTCTCGATCGTAAGGTCGGACTGATTGATCTCTACCTCAACGTCCTCTGCTTCGGGAAGCACGGCAACGGTTGCGGTAGACGTGTGGATACGACCCGAAGTCTCGGTCTCGGGAACACGCTGTACACGGTGAACGCCCACCTCATACTTAAAGCGTGAGTAAGCGCCCTCACCCGACACGATAAATGTGATCTCGCGGTATCCGCCGAGTCCTGTTTCATTCATGCTGACCACTTCGGTCTTAAAGCGCTTGGAGTCGGCATACATGGTGTACATTCTGAAAAGCACACCTGCGAAAAGCGCTGCCTCATCACCGCCCGCACCTGCTCTTATTTCTACAACGACGTTTTTGTCATCCATGGGATCGCGGGGGAGCAGAAGTATCTTCAGCTCTTCCTCAAGCACCTCAAGGCGCGCCTTAGCATCCTTATATTCGTCAGCCGCCATATCACGCATCTCAGGCTCGTCGGACAGCTCCATCAGCTCACGAGCATCCTCGATATCGCGCTCACACTTGACGTACTCTCTGTATTTTTCAATAAGGGGAGTCATGTTCTTGTATTCCCTCATAAGCTCGGTATACTTTTTATTGTCCGACACCGTTTCGGGAAGAGCAAGCTCCGCTTCAATAGCTTCAAACCGCTTTTCAGCGTCCTTCAGCCTGTTAGTCATAAAGTCTCTCCATTAAGTGTTGTACCGTCTGTCGAACGTCAGACGGGCAAAAATACTGTTTTCTCAGAGGAAACATACCCACGGGACATCCGCGGGTACGTTTTTCTCATATGGTTTTATTACTTGCAGAATGCTACGAATGCCTCGTATGCCTCGTAGAGGTCAGCCTTTGAGATCACCTCAAAGGGAGCGTGCATGGAAATTACAGGAACACCGATGTCAATAGTGTCGATATTGAACTGAGACACGTACATAGCAACGGTTCCACCGCCACCCTGGTCAACACGGCCAAGCTCAGCAAGCTGCCATACAACGTTCTCGCTGTCAAAGAGTCTGCGTACAAAGCCAACTACCTCTGCAGAGGTGTCGTTTGTGTTACCCTTTCCGCCGGAGCCTGTGTACTTAGCGAGAGCTACACCGCTGTGAAGGATAGCGGAGTTGCGCTTTTCGTAAACCTCAGGATAGTTGGGGTCATATGCCGCCGCAACGTCAGCGGAGAGGCAAATAGACTTGCTTCTTACAACTGTGGGGTTAGCGCCCATAGCCTTTGCAAGATTCTCGATGATATCGATGAGAAGTGAGCACTTCATACCGGAAACGCCACAGCTTCCTGTCTCTTCCTTATCAGCGAACGCAACGATATTGGTGTACTCGGTCTCGCCAGCGCCCATGATAGCCTTAAGAGATGTGTATGCACAGCATCTGTCGTCATGTCCGTAGCCGCCGATGAGCCATCTGTCAAGACCAACGTCAACGGACTTACCTGCGGGAACGATCTCGAGCTCTGCGCTGAGGAAGTCAGCCTCTACGATGCCGTACTTCTCGTTGAGCATAGCCATAACGTTAAGCTTAACGCCCTCGTCCTTTACAACCTCATCGCCATCCATATAGGGAGAGGTGCAAACCATGATGTTAAGGCCTTCACCTGTGAATGCCTGAGAAAGTGTCTTCTGTGCCTGGTCCTTTGCAAGGTGGGGCAGAAGGTCGGAAATGCAGAATACGGGGTCACCCGCATCCTCACCGATGTTTACCTTTACAACACTGCCGTCAGCCTTTGTCATAACACCGTGAAGTGCAAGCGGAATGGTCGCCCACTGATACTTTCTTACACCGCCGTAGTAGTGTGTCTTGAAGTAGCCAACACCCTCGTTCTCGTAAAGGGGGCAGGGCTTAAGGTCAAGACGGGGAGAATCGATGTGGGAGGCAGTGATGCGGACACCCTCCTCGATATTCTTCTTACCGACAGTGATAGCAAAAAGGCTCTTGCCGCGGTTGTTTAAGTAAAGGCGGTCGCCTGCCTTGACTTCATCACCGAGTGCGTACTCTCTGAATCCTGCCGCAGAGAGCATCTCAACCATTGTGTCAACAGCTTCTCTTTCGGTCTTGCTGGCGTCAAGCCACTTCTTGTAATCCTCAGAAAAAGCCATCATAGCCGCACGCTCTTCTGCACTCTTTGCCTCAAAAACGTTTTTCTTCTTGTAGATAAGCTCCTTTGCAAGGATCTCACTTCTTTTTTCTTCGCACATAATAACCTCCGGATATATATGAATTTTATTTTTTCAAGATTCAGTTTGCGCCGTAACTGTCACGTCAATAGTACAGATCGCGGTACTTGTCGGCACATTTTTCAATGGCACGACCAAGCTCTACAGCCTTCCCGTCGGGAACCTTTACGAATTCGCCGTCTTCGTTGAAGCAGGACTCATCCTCTGCCCATGCCTTGGCATCCTCGATGCTTACGCACCATCCTGCATATACTGCATCCCAATTCTCGAACGTGTTATACAGAATGGAAATACGAAGCGTACCGTATTTGATGTTGGTCTCGGGGCCGTATAGGGCATCGTCGGTCAGCTTTTCCTTGGTGATAGACTGCATATCGCGGAACTCCTCGGGAGTGACTCCCATAAGACCCACACCGCCGTCTTCACCGGTCTTACCCGAATCAAAACCGCTTTCGCTTTTGATCACGGCGTATATAAGATACTCCGGCACAGCGTATTCCGCGGCGTATTTTTCTACAAGATCGGAATACTCGCGGGGATACATTTTTTTGTCCACAGCGGTCCATATTCCGCTTATTACAAATCCGAGGATGACGGACAAGACTATTATTGATATTATTATCACACTTCTCATAGCAGAAGTATTCTTTTTCATTTCACAGATTCTCCTCTGAATTTCTGATGAGACACAGCACGTCAGCTATCTTTAATTTTAAAGCAGCCTCGCTCGTGTCGGTATCTATTACGTAATCCGCGCGGGCTTTAACGTCCTCTGCAGAAATCTGCACCGCAAGGCGGCGCATGGCGGCAGGGACATCTATACGGTCGCGGGCGACAATTCTCTCAACGAGAGTTTCCTCGGGAGCCGTGGCGGCGATTATAACGTCGCATTTTTTATCAAATCCGCTTTCAAAAAGAAGCGGTGCATCTACTATGACAGCCCAACTGCCGCATTTACCGTATTCTTCGATACGTCTTTCAGCCTCGCCTAAAATATATCGGTGGGTGATACGATTGAGTGCTTGAAGCTTTTCTTCAGCACCGCGGGCAAATACGATATCTGCAAGAGCTCGTCTGTTAAGTGACAAGTCGGATGAGAGTATCTCATCTCCAAACTCCCAGACCAGCTCCTTCATGCAGGGGGACAGCACACCGTCCGCGGGCACACCCGTCATCTCACGGTATACCTTATCCGTATCTATCGCGGGCACACCAAAGCCTTCAAACAGGCGGGAAACAAAGCTCTTTCCTGAGCCGCTTCTGCCGCACAAGCCGATAACACACGGTCTTCTCTCATCAGCCATACGTCCACCTCCCGCAGATAAATAACACTATTCATTTTATTGTACCACATTTACGCGTTTTTTGCAAGACATTTTTATAATAGGGAAGAAATTGTTAGGGGGTGCCTTGTCGATAAAACAATGGCTCATGAAAAATATCGCAAAAATGCCGTTCTACGCGTAAATAAATCATTGACTAAAATCCTTCCTTGGGGTATAATTAAATTACTGAATAATGCACCCGACACGGTGCAAAAGAACGGAGTTTACCATGACAATCAAAGATAAGCTTACAAGCATGCTCGACGGCAAATGGGAAAATCACACTCTCCCCTTCTTCTGGCAGCACGGTGAGGAGGACGAGGTCCTCATCGAGGAACTGCACAACATCTATAATTCGGGCTGTCGTGCGGTATGTATCGAGTCCCGCCCCCACGAGGAGTTTGCACGCCGTGGTTGGTTTGACGACGTACGCGTGATTTTAGACGAATGCCGACGTCTTGGCATGGAGGCGTGGATACTTGACGACAAGTATTTCCCCACTGGCTTCTGCAACGGCGTGATGAAGCGTGGCGAGCCTCATCCCCTCGGTAAGAAGGCTATCACCGAGCGTCATATGGACATTTTCGGTCCCATAACCGACGGCGCGGTAATTTTCGACGGTCCCGCGTGGGATGACGGCTGGGCTGACAAAAAGGCGGGGGATGAGCTTTACGCTATAATCGCATGCCGCTGTGAGGAAGGCCCCGAGCAGGCGCTTACAGGTGAGTGCATCGACATTACGGATAACCTTCACGACGGGCTTGTTTCCGTAACGCTTCCCGAAGGACTTTGGAGAGTATTCTTCTTCTTCCTCCGTCCCGAGCCCGATGGACGAGTTGACTTCACCAACCCTCGTTCCGTTGACCTTATGTTTAACGAAATATACGAGCCTCACTACAGAGAGCTTAAGGAATATTTCGGAGACCCCTTCGTGGGATTCTTCAGCGACGAGCCCTTTATCATGGACAAGTCCCGTCTCCCCGCTCACGGTGAGTCCGGCTCCAAGTTCAAGTTGCCCTGGAACGAATATATCGAAGCGGAGCTTGCGGAACGTTACGGCAAGAATTGGAGGCTTCACCTGCCCTCCCTCTTCTTCTCAATGAGAGGCGCATCCCCCGCTTACAGAGTGGCGTACATGGACAGTGTTACACATTTGTATAAAACCTGTTTCTGCGACCGTGTCGGTAACTGGTGCCGCGAGCACGGAGTCAAATACATAGGACACGTGGTAGAAGACCACGGTCAGCACACCAACATGAACAGCGGCGGACATTTCTTCCGCGCTCTTGACGGTCAGGATATGGCAGGATGCGACGTAGTTCTCCACCAGATCGTTCCCGGTATGACTAACCATCCAAATGCCTGCAACTGTTGGTATGACGTGGCAGATCCCGATTTCTTCCACTTCAGTCTTGCCAAGATGGCGTCGTCCCACGCTCACATTCAGAAAGAAAAGGCAGGCCGTGCTATGTGCGAGATCTACGGCGCTTACGGTTGGGTCGAGGGTCTCAAGATGATGAAGTGGCTAACCGACCATATGCTCGTCCGCGGTATCAACAATTTCGTACCTCATGCATTCTCCGCAAAGTATCCCGATGAGGTTCCCCCTCAGTTCAGCGGCGCGGGTCACAATCCTCAGTTCCGCGACTTCCGTCTTATCATGGACTACATGAACCGTGTGGCAACTCTCCATTCTGACGGACGTCACGTTGCAAGCTGTGCTATCCTTTACCACGCAGAGGCTGAATGGTCCGGCGGTGAATTCATGCCCTTCTACAAACCCGCAAGACTTCTCACCCTCGGTCACATAGATTTCGACATCATCTCTTCCGACTATCTCGACGCGGCTGAGACCCGTGACGGTAAGCTTTGTCTCGGTCTTGAGACATTCCCTTGCCTTATCGTTCCCACCTCCGAATACCTTCCCGAAAAGGTCATCGCCAAGATCAAAGCGGCATCTGCGGCAGGCGTTGATATAGTATTCTTAGGCAAGGTAACAAGATGCTCCTGCGAAAAAACCGCTAAGCGCATCATGTGGCCCAGAAACGGTCACATCCACACGGTAAACGCCGAGGATCTTCCCCTTTGGATGCACGAGCACGGTTATTACGACATCACCTGCTCCAGATCCGCTGAGGGTCTTCGCTTCTACCACTACACGGACGGCAACACCCACGCATATATGCTCACTAACGAAGGCATCGGCTGTGATATGCGCAGTTCCATCTCCTTTGATGCGTTTGACGGCGGCGAGTACGTAGTTTATTACCCAATGGAAAACAAGGCGTACCTTGCGACAAGCGACAGCAAGAAGCTCAAAATCCGCCTTGAACCCTACGAATCCGTTATCCTCTTCTTCGGTCAGCTTCCCGAGGGTCTTCCCACATACGTTAAGTACGCTCCCGACAGCGAAACTGTCATAAAGCCTAAGTTCAACGTAACGCTTTACCATGCGGAAAACTACCCCGAAGGCAAGCCTTACGCACAGTTCACGCTCGACAGCCTCAAAAACGTCTGCGCTCCCGATATGTACCCCCACTTCGGAGGTTACATGGTATACGAGGGTGAGTTCGACTACGATAAGCAGGATGGTGGACGTTACCTCATCAGCCTCGGTAACGTAGGCGAGACAGCTGAGGTATGGCTGAACGGCAAATACGTGGGCACGAAGCTTGCTCCTCCTTATAAGCTTGAATCGTCCGAATATTTGGCAAATGGCAAAAATACACTTAAGGTTGTAGTTACTAACAATCTTGCATACGAGCAGAGAGATCTTTGCTCCAAGTTCTTAGTTCTTGAGCCTGCAGGCCTTCTCGGTCCCATTGAGATCAGACGTACTGTTGAAGTAAAGAAGTAATAAAATATCTCTGACCCTCGGGATCCCGGGGGTCGAGAAGTTTTCGAAAGGAAGTTTATATGACACCTGTAAAATTCGGTATTATCGGCACGAATTTCGTCAGCGACTGGCTTGCAGATGCGGTAGCCGCCGTAGACTGCGCCACAGTCAGCGCAGTATATTCAAGAACAGCGGAAAAAGGCTCCGCATTCGCCGCGGCACATAATATTCCTACCGTATACACGGATATGGAGGAATTTCTGTCATCAGACATTGACGCCGTTTATATTGCAAGTCCCAATATGCTCCACATGGAGCACACACTGAAGGCCGTCGCCCACGGCAAGCACGTGCTTTGCGAAAAGCCTATCGCGTCAAACCGTACGGAATTCGAAAGAATGCGCCTTGCGGCTGAAAAAGCGGGAGTTGTCCTGCTTGAAGCTATGCGCCCCGCTTTTGACACAGCCATTGAAGCGGTACGTGAAAACCTCCACCGTGTCGGCAAGATACGCCGTGCGTCCCTTGAGTTCTGTCAGTATTCCTCAAGATACGACAAGTACCGCGCAGGTGAGATACTTCAGGCTTTCAAGCCCGAATACTCAAACTCTTCGCTGATGGACATCGGCGTATATCCTGTGCATTTTGCCCTGCGCCTTTTCGGAAGACCTACGGGCGAGATAAAGTCAAGCTCCGTCATTCTGCCAAACGGCTTTGAGGGTAGCGGCGAGATCATCATGCCATACGATGACATGAACGTGACCGTGTCTTACTCTAAAATATTCGACTCCGTGACCCCCAGTGTGATAATAGGTGAAGACGGTGCGATCACGGTCGACAAAATATCCTGCCCGTCGAAGCTCACATTTATCCCCCGTAAGGGAGAGGCTGAGGAAATTACCTTCGCATACGACGAGCAGAATATGAAGTTCGAAGTTCTCGAGTTCGTACGCATGATAGAGAGCGGTGAGGGCGCGGCTTATCACCTGCAGTTCTCTGAGTGGGAAATGGATGTGCTCGACACCGTCCGCGCACAAAACGGCGTGGTATTCCCTGCTGATCTTGAAGAAGTGTGATATCGTGATAGATACACTTCACATAACACAATAAACCAATATTATCATAGGAGAACACTACCTTGAAAGATACTGTTGAAACAATCAACCTATTTAAAGAAAACATCGTAATTCAATGTATTTTGATGATTCTCTTTATTGGTGTTTTGACAACAATATTGTGTATTATCAGAAAAAAGGCTCGGTCAAAAGACAGCATTCATTATAAAGTTCGGTGGATTGTACTTGTACTGTTGATCTTCACTTGTATGAGACTTTTTATGTTCATTCCGGTGTCAATAGATATATCTACTAACAACATCAAAGTTATTGAAATTTCAGACTATTCATGTCGTTATAATCATCAGGGATCAGGTTCACTTAATCCTTCCGGAACAACGATAAGTTTTTCCACCGTAGATGGAGAAAGGATGTACGGACATCTGGTTGATGAGTTTGAGATTCCATCAAGTGGACATGGTTATATTTTGTACGCCAAGTATTCTCATTATATTCTTGATTGTGAGTTGTACGAATAAATTAGCAATACCGTAATAATACATAAAGCACCTGTGATTCTTACGAAAAGGTAACCGTGATGGATTTATTAAATATCATATCTCTTGTATTTAGTATACTCACTTTAATTCTTGGGTTTGAAGAACAAAACAAATTATTACTCTGTATCAGTATCGGAATAGTTTGCTATCATATAATGAATATCGTACTGTTTTGCTTTGATATAAGGATACTTCCGCTTGTTAATAACAGCATTGTGATAGTTCTGATTGCAATACTTCTCTTTGCCGTCTTGGTAACAGCCCCCAAGTATAAGCGCATAACTTGTATCATTACTCTTTTTACAGTTGTATTGATCCTGTTTTTATTTTGCTTTGGTGATTTCTACATATATAAAACGATAGATAATATTGAATATATAGGGGTTTCAAGCAAACTGACCGGACCTGTGGAAACAACCGTGAGATATTACGAACGGATCGGTAAAATATTTATTTCATCAAAATATACCTTTTGTGAAAACTACGGACGTGTCCTGACCGGTTGGAAGCAAATAACTTATTCAGAGCCTTACGAAATCTCGTATAACCCGGATAAATAATATCAAATCTTACACTTACAGCCTCAGAAGCGTACCGTTTACGCGTCTGAGGCTGTCTTATTAATCCCGTCTATCCCCGCAGATACCTTATCGCTTCGCTTGCGGCAACTGCACCGTCGCCAACAGCGGTAGCTATCTGCCGTACAGATTTCCGTCTGCTGTCTCCGCACACGAAAATACCGGGAGTTTCGGTTTTACAGTCCTCTCCTGCCAATACGTATCCGTCTTCCGTAAGCGTTACCGCATTTGCAAAGCACACGTTGTCGGGAACAAGTCCCACCGCCACAAAAACGCCTTTAACACTCAGCTTTACAGCCCCATCCTTCACGTCGTCGTACAGCTCGATCCCCTCTACCTTGCCATCTCCCCAAACGCGCACGGGTCTGTGAGCGGTAAGCCTTACTATATTATCACGCTTTTTTACGGCGTCCACGTACTTCGCCTCTCCACGGAATGTCTCGCGTCGGTGGACAAGGTAGACCGTCTTGCAGATACCCGACAGATACAGCGCCTCCTCAAGTGCGGAGTTACCTCCGCCTATAACACACACGTCCGCCTCTCTGTAAAACATACCGTCACACACCGCGCAGTATGACACTCCTTTACCTGTGTAAGACTGCTCGCCGTCAAAGCCGGCTTCTCGTCTTTTTACACCGTTTGCTATTATAACGCATCTGCCGTAGTACTCAGCGGAGTCTCCCGCAACTTTAAAATAGTCTCCCACAGCTTCTATACTGCGCGCAGTATCATAAGCGGGGACTATCCCGCACTCCTCAACGCGGCGAAACATCATGTCGGACAGCTCATAACCGCTGGTCTTCCCCACACCCGGATAATTGTCGATCGCGGAGCTGACCGTCATCTGTCCGCCGTACATACCCCGTTCAAGCAACGTCACGCTGAGTCCGCCAGAGTTTGCATACATTGCCGCTGTCATACCCGCAGGTCCCGCACCGATTATTACAACGTCATTGGTTTTTAGATTCAAGTCAAAAACCTCCTTACACCTTCCATTATCTTCAGTGTCCGTTATTTTTACTTCACTACCATATTATGCACACGGTGCTCGCTTTGTATTCCTCATAGCACGGCAAAGAAAAAATACTTAGAAACAGAAAGAAAAATTACGAAAAAGTCTTGACAAGGCAACTTGGATATGATATAATTCGGTGTAAAGTGATTTACTTTACAGGGAAGTTGTGGTTCACATGAGTCAAATGTTCGAAAAAAATCTGTTGATCCCGTGTCTGCTTGATGTGTACGGAGGTCTGCTTTCCGACAGAAAGCGTGAGCTTCTGGATTACTATTACGACGAGGATTATTCACTTGCTGAAATATCCGAGCTGACGGGGATATCAAGACAGGGTGTCCGCGACTCCATCAAGAAAAGCTCAGCTGAGCTTCTTGAGCTTGAGGATAAGCTCAGGCTGTATGAAAAGAAGAATTCCATATCAAGGCTTATTGCTGAATCGAGAGAAACAGTGAAAAGGCTTCAAACAGAGGCTAACGTATCGCAGGTAGACTCACTCATAGCAAGACTTGATACCATCGAGGATCTTCTGTAGATCGCAAATGCAAAGAAAGGACGGATTTAAGTATGGCTTTTGCAAGTCTTACGGATAAACTTTCCGAAGCATTCAAAAAGTTCCGAAACAAAGGTAAGCTGACTGAGGCTGATGTCAAAGAAGGCATGAGAGAAGTCAAGCTTGCACTGCTTGAGGCGGACGTAAACTTTAAGGTCGTCAAGGAGTTCATTAAGCGCGTTACAGAACGTGCCGTGGGCGCAGACGTTCTTGAAAGTCTTCTCCCCGCACAGCAGATAGTTAAGATAGTTAACGAAGAGCTTATAAGCCTTATGGGCGGTGAGTGTTCAAAGCTCACCATCTCACCGAAGCCTCCGACGGTCGTCATGATGGTCGGTCTCCAGGGTTCGGGTAAGACCACTCACAGTGCAAAGCTCGCCGCTTACTATAAAAAGCAGGGTAAAAATCCCCTCCTCGTAGCGTGTGACGTTTACAGACCCGCAGCCATCGACCAGCTTAAGGTGGTGGGCGCGAAGATAAACGTTCCCGTTTTCGACAGAGGCACACAGTCCCCTGTACTCACAGCTGAAGAGGCTGTAAACTACGCCAAGAAAAACGGATACGATATGGTATTCGTTGATACCGCAGGCCGTCTCCACGTAGACGAGGTTCTGATGGCGGAGCTTTCCTCCATCAAGGAAAAGGTGGATCCCACCGAGATCATCCTCGTTGTTGACGCCATGACGGGTCAGGACGCGGTAAACGTTGCTTCCTCCTTTAACGAACGTCTTGAGCTGACGGGAGTTCTTCTCTCAAAGCTTGACGGTGACACACGAGGCGGTGCGGCGCTTTCAGTCCGCCACGTAACAGGCAAGCCCATCAAATTCATCGGTACGGGAGAAAAGCTTGATGCCCTCGAGCCCTTCCATCCCGACAGAATGGCTTCAAGAATTCTCGGTATGGGTGACATCCTCACTCTCATCGAAAAGGCTGAACAGGAATTTGATGAAAAGAAAGCCGTAGAGCTTGAGCGCAAGATCCGCGAGAACACATTTACTCTTACCGACTATCTTGATCAGTTCAGACAAATCAAGAAGATGGGATCGGTGGAAGAGATCATGGCAATGCTTCCCGGTGTTAAGCCCGGTGCCCTGAAGGATGCCAAGATCGACGAGCGCGCAATGGCAAGAACGGAGGCGATCATCCTTTCCATGACGGAAAAGGAGAGAGAGCATCCGAGTATCATCAACGGTTCCCGCAGAAAGCGTATCGCTAAGGGAAGCGGAACTACCGTTGAAGAGGTCAACCGCCTTATGAAGCAGTATGAGCAGATGAACAAGATGATGAAGCAGCTCACAGGCGGTATGTTCAAAAAAGGCAAAAAAGGTCGTATGAAGATCCCATTCCAGTTCTGAAAAGACAGGGATTTTTAAATAAATTAAAAAACTAAACATTTTTAAGGAGAAAATTACCATGGCAGTTAAAATCAGACTCAGAAGAATGGGCGCAAAGAAGGCTCCCTTCTACCGCATCGTTGTTGCAGATTCCAGATATCCCCGTGACGGTAGATTCATCGAGGAGGTAGGTTACTACGATCCTATGACCGAGCCCGCAACAATCAAGCTCGACAACGAGAAGGTTGAGAAGTGGCTTGCTAACGGCGCACAGCCCACAGAGACTGTTAAGAGCATCATCAACAAGAGCGTGAACAAGTAATGATGGAAGACAACAAGACCCCTGCAGTGGAGATCGACTTTAAGACTCTGCTTACAGATCTTGTACGCCCCATCGTTGACACTCCCGACGCAGTATGCGTTACGGAGGAAGAGAATGAATCCGGTCTTGTCCTCACTCTTACCGTTGCAGACAGCGACGTGGGAATGATCATCGGCAAGCACGGTAAAATCGCCCGCGCACTTCGCACGGTAGTCAAGGCGGCAGCCAAGGTCTCCGGCAAAAAAGTGTCAGTCGAGATCAAGTAAATGAAATAGGACAGCTGTACATCATGTGTGTACAGCTGTTTTGTTTTTTCTTCAATTATTTACGTCTATCTCTTTTCACCGTCTCGGCGATAAACAGACCTGTGACGTCGGCGCATCCCGCCTTATACAAATGTCCCGCCGCGGTCTTAGCACCGGCACCCGTTGTGATAATATCGTCAACTAGATACACGTGACGGCCTTTTACGTTTGCCGTGTTAGAGAGAACTATGGAACCCTCCGCGTTTGCCATACGGTCTGCCGCGTTCATTTTCTTCTGTTCCCTGCCGTTATGCCTTTCAAAAGCCGTTACCATCTCAACACCCGAATACTTAGATATCCGTTTACATAAAAGCTCACTGTGGTCAAAACCATATTTGGCGAGATTCTTACCGCTACGCGGGATATAGGTAAGTACCATGTCTTCTGTTTTCACGCCGCTCTGTTTGATATCCTGAAGAAGTGAAAGCGCCATGTCGCGGGCGAAAACATCAGCAAGGGCTTCACGCCTCACCTTTTTCAGCTTAAGTATCATTCTTTCGGTAACATGAGTATCAGCCTTCCTCGGGTCGTAGGTGGTAATGGCTATCATACGTAGCGTCCCGTCAAAGGTTTTGACACCCGATGTGCCTCGCCCCGACTCTTCCACGTATTTCTCCAAGCATTCGTCACAGAGAACACCACGATTTTCCGTTATCTCTCCGCACACCGCGCATTTCGGAGGAAAAAGCAGGTCACACAGAAGCTTTACAAATTTATTCATTTATTTCTTCCTCTACCTCTTCCCACAGCATTTCAATATGGGGAAGTCCGTCTTCAAGGAATTCCTCCGAGGTCTGTTTAAAGCCGACTGAGCGGTAAAGCTCTGCTGCATAAGTCTGCGCCTCGATGCGTATTGCCGCGGCACCGTATTTTCTTCTCGCGGTCTCGATTCCCGCTTCAAGGAGACGTCTTGCGTGTCCTTCCCTGCGTCTGAGGGAAAGTACTCGGCCGATAGATACTTCATCAAAGCGTGCGCCCGCAGGTAATACTCGCAAATAAGCCACAAGCTCTCCACCATCCTCGAGCCACAGATGATATGCGTCAAGGTCAAGCCCGTCAAGCTCGGGATACGGACAGTTTTGCTCAACCACGAACACGTCCACTCTCGCCTTATATATTTTGTGAAGCTCGTAAATATCAAGACATGAATAATGCTTTATAAACAGTTCCATATTAGTCTGTATTTTCAAAATCCTCTTTCTGCAAGATCATGAGCAATTTCAAGATACACATCCACGATATCGCTGACCGCATCCCCTTTTTCCTTTGACAGGGGGCGGCGTCTCAGATCTATCTCGTCACAATGTGATATTCCCCGTCTGCCCGTACCCCTATGTACGCCCTTGAATTCACCCCATTTTACAGCGTCGGGGGTGAGAAGTCCGTCATTTTCGCCTTCGAATATTCTAACAAAAACATTTTGAAGTGCCATCAGTATATCCGACGTGGGCTTCGTCATAACGAAGGCGTAGCTGCTGTAATATACACCCTCTGCATCAAGCACCTTTTCGTTAAACTCTTCCGCGGCAGACGTCTTAAATGAGTGTATCACCTTATACGTGGCAGGCTTTTTATCTCCAAGTACTCTGAACCACAGATCAACGAAAAAGCATCCCGCTTTCACTATAAAGTCGGGGAAGCGTAGCAGTACGTCCACTGTCTTCGATCCGTGATGAGGCGTGGACAGCGTGGTAAGAGACGCTACCTTATCTCCCATACCGAGAACGGATATGGCGTAACGGCTGTCAAGACCTCCCTTTGAGTGGGCAATGATATTCACCTTTTCTGCACCTGTTTCACGTAAGACCTCGTCTATTCTGCGTGCTAAGTTTTCACCGTTTGCAGAAATCTCGCCGTTGCTGTCGGTGTTACCGAAAAAAACCTTACACCCCGCCTCTTCAAGCTTTTTGGGTATTCTTCCCCAATAGTAAGGGCGGCGGTAGTCGCGAAATCCCATTCCGTGAACCATCAGCACGGGATATTTTAATGCAGTTGCCATATTATCTGCCTCCTATAGAGAGAAATGATACCGTCGTACTCATCTTCGTTTAAATCATTATACCACATATTACGATCTTTTTCAATATTACCGTATTTACAGTACTGTTGCGAAAATTTATCCTTTATGATATAATATACACATATAAAACCAAAGGAGAAGTATCATGCCATTTGAAATAGTTCGAAACGATATTACGAAAATGAATGTTGATGCAATAGTCAACGCCGCAAATAAAACACTTTTAGGCGGTGGCGGAGTTGACGGGGCTATCCACCGTGCAGCGGGACCCAAATTACTCGCAGAATGTATGACTTTATTCGGATGCAAAACAGGTGATGCAAAAGTAACAAAGGGTTACAACCTTCCATGCAAATACGTAATACACACCGTAGGTCCCGTTTACAAAGACGGACATCATGGCGAAGAAGCTCTGCTTGAGTCATGCTACAGACGCTCGCTTGCCATCGCGAAGGAGAAAAAGCTTGAATCGATTGCATTTCCGCTGATATCCTCGGGGGTATACGGATATCCGAAGGCTGAAGCACTGAAGGTTGCAACGAGAGTTATCGTGGATTTTCTGTTAGAAAATGAGATGAAAGTTTTCCTTGTAATATTTGATAAAGCGGCTTACAAAATAAGCGAAGCCCTTTTCTCCGATATTGAAGCGTACATCGACGACAACTACGTAGACGAGCACCTGTGCCGAAGACTTGAACAAAGCAGAGTATTGAGCGAGATGTCTTGCCGACACGAGAGCATGGCCCGTCCCCCAATGTCAGTAGAACTTGAATCCGCCATTCCCTTCGACGAGGATCTTGACATAAAGCTTCGTCACCTTGACGAAAGCTTTTCACAGATGCTTCTGCGTAAGATCGACGAGCGTGGTATGACAGACGCAGAGTGTTACAAAAAGGCAAACATTGACCGCAAGCTTTTTTCAAAGATCAGAAGCAGTGTAACCTACAAGCCAAGCAAGACTACAGCCATCGCTTTTGCCATTGCCCTTGAGCTGTCTCTCGACGAAACGGAGGACCTGCTCCGCAAGGCAGGATTTGCGCTGTCACACAGTAACAAGTTTGACGTTATTATCGAGTATTTCATAAGCCGTGGCATATACGACGTCTTCGAGATAAACGAGGTGCTGTTTGCATTTGACCAGAGCTTGCTTGGAGCGTGATACGATGGATAAAGAAATTTTCGAAACAATACATCGAAGAATAAAGTACATTTGGGAAGAAAAAATTAAAGAAGACTATATTGACGGTTGGCTGTTAAAAGAAGATACTCTAAAAAACGACTTATATCATCATTTAAGAAATGAATTGTCCACAATATTTGCTGAAAACGATATTCGTGTATTTACCGAATTTACCGACGGAGAATTTAAAGGTAGTAAAAGGCGACCCGATTTAGTTATAGCCACAGTTGACTTTGAAAAAGAGGAACATAGTGGATATTACGGTGATGATATAAAAGAATGTATTGCCGTATTTGAGATAAAATTCAAATGTTCAAACGCATCCGATACGATATATGCAGATTATGACAAGCTGAAAGATTACATTGGTAATTTAGGTGTAAATGCCCACCTGTACATGGCGACTATATGGGAAGAATATGATAAGCATGTCACTTGGATAAGGAAAAATGCAGCTTGGGCGAAAGGTAGAGTAACGGAACTAAATGCTTCCTATATTATCGGAACAGATCGGGAACCTCAATTCTACATATGCGAACATTAACGGAAGGTTGGTACTATGTTAAAATTTATTTGTTACCCCAAATGCACCACTTGTCAGAAGGCGAAAAAGTGGCTTGATGAGCGAGGTATCGTCTACGAGCTTCGCGATATCAAAGAAGACAATCCCTCACTTGATGAGCTTCGTGAGTGGCACAGCAAAAGCGGGCTTCCTCTAAAGAAATTCTTTAACACCAGCGGACTTTTGTACAAGTCTCTTGAGCTGAAAAACAAGCTCCCCGCTATGAGCGAGGAGGAAATGCTTGCTCTTCTCGCAACGGACGGCATGTTGGTAAAGCGCCCCCTGCTCGTAGGAGACGGATTTGTGCTCGTTGGATTTAAGGAACCCGAGTGGGATGAAAAGATGAAATAATTTGTCGCTTTCTATGCGACCAAACCTCTCTTAAATTTCGGTATAATTAAGGTACCAAATGAAAGAGAGGTTTTATTTATGAAAAACAAAAAGAACACAATTAAATCCTGCGGCGGTATTCCCACCCCCAAGTGTCTCCCACGCACCGACCTTACCGAGCTCGTATTCATCCTTGACAGAAGCGGCTCCATGGCGGGTCTTGAAAGTGACACTATCGGCGGCTTTAACTCCCTTATTGAAAAGCAGAAGAAGGAAGACGGAGAATGTTATGTTTCAACGGTACTTTTCGACAATGAAAGTGAAGTCATTCACGACCGTGTAAAGCTTTCAGAAATCCCCAAGATGACCGACCGTGACTACTACGTGAGAGGATGTACCGCGCTGATTGACACCATCGGCGGAGCGATACATCACATCGGTAATGTACACAAGTACGCAAGACCTGAGGACGTACCCTCCCGCACGGTATTCGTCATCACCACCGACGGAATGGAAAACGCCAGCCACCGCTACACCGCAGAGAAGGTGAAAAAGATGATAAGCCGTCAAAAGGAGAAATACGGTTGGGAGTTTTTGTTCATCGGCGCTAATATCGACGCTGTTGAGACAGCATCCCACATTGGCATAGGCCGTGACAGAGCCGTCAACTACCACGCAGACAGCAAGGGGACACGAGTTTTATACGACACTGTCTGCGAGGCTGTTGGAAATATGCGCGCAAACCGCCAAGTAGATGCAAGCTGGTCTGCGGACATCGATCGTGACTATCGTAGCCGAAAAAAATAATAAAGTAAAAAATGTAAGTGTGATGACAATATTCACACTTACATTTTTATTATCCTCTTTCAATTCAAATGTCCTGTAATCATACCATAATGAATTGCTATGTCATTGATTATGCTCACCCGTAAACGTATGATCATTCGTTAATAAATTTACTGTTGCAATCATCATCCATATAGTGTATAATTAAAACAGTAAGAAATACAGCGTACATACCGCCTTTGTGCGCAGAATGGAGATTATTATGTCAGACGAAAACAAAAATATCAACCAAACTCCCGAAAACAACATCGAAGTAGGTGAATCCAACGCCGCTAAAAGGCTTCGTATGCTCGGAATCGACAACGAAGACCCTCTCGACAAAGAGCCTATAGCAAAGACCAATTTCTTCGTAAACTATTGGTATCACTACAAATGGCACACCATCGTGGCTCTTTTCCTTATCGCGGTATTTGCTATAGGAATCGGACAGATGGCGACCAAGGTACATCCCGACATCTACATAATGTACGCGGGTCCCTATTATTACCAGAATACCACTGCGCTTACAGGTGCGTTCAAGGCAACGATGCCCGAGGATTACAACGGCGACGGAGAAAAGATAGTAAACATCCTGCAGGCTGTTTATAAAACGGATGAGCAGATTGAGAAGGAAAAAGCCGAGGCTGATGCAGAAGCATCTGCCAACAAGGACGGGGCTTCATTCGAGTTTTCCTTTGATTACGGCTTTAACACGCAAGAATACGACAAGTTCCGCAACGAAATACTCCTTGGCGAGTCTATCATATGTATTCTTGATCCTGCACTTTACGAAGAGATCAAAGGCGACGACTTGCTGCTGACTCTTGATGAGTCTCTGGGATATACCCCTGACTTTGCAAACGATGATTACTCCATCAGATTTAAGGATCTGGCATTTGCTAAAAAGTATAAGGTATTCGAATATCTCCCTGATGACAGCCTTATCGTGGTACGCCGTGTTACTGCCATGTCAAGCCTTAAGGGCAAGACCGCGGAGAAGCGTCACAAATATCACGTGGATTACTTCAAGGCGATGGTTGAGTTCAAAAAGCCTTTTAAGGACGTAGAAGAATAAAGCATACAAAATCTGACACCCGATAAACGCGGGTGTCAGATTTTTAGTTTAAACATAGCCTAACACAATCTGCCTTTTTTAGGTATTTTTGTAAGATATTATATTGTGTTTTCAGACTTATTATGATATAATAACACAACTTACGACAGATATACCAACCACGGAGAACACAATGATAAAAAAGATACTGACTGCCGTCGCGGTGACGCTTACAGCCGTTTTTCTGCTGTTTTGCGGAGCATCAGCCGATCCTGCCGTGACAGCTCACAATACGCATATCCTCCATGCAGAAAGCGAAGAGCTATCTTTGGATATGACGTTCACGGAAACTGATGAGCCAACGGAAACCTCATCAAAAATAACAGAAACCGATACAGATACCGCTCCCACTGAAACGGTAACTGAAATTGTGATTGAAACCGAAACGGTAACGGAACCTGTGACTGAAACCGAAACTGCAACGGAAGCCATAACATCCTCTATTGTTGAAACTACAGCAGAACCGGAGGAGCTCCCATCAACAGACTACATTCCCGAAACAGAAGATGTTGTGATAATTCCACCCGAAACGGGAGAGGCTGTGGCACTTCCTCCAGAAACGGAAGAGGCTGTGACGGAGGGTACCATCAGCTTTGATCCTCCGGTAAAGGACCTTCCGCTGCTTACTCCCTCTGTAGATATCGACCCATCTCGTCCCATGATAGCCCTTACTTTTGATGACGGACCGTCCGCTCACACCGACCGTCTGCTTGACATCTTCAAGGAGCACGGCGGCAAAGGAACGTTCTTCCTCGTAGGCGGACACATCGACTACCGACCCGAAACGGTCAAACGTATCACCACAGAGGGACATGAGATAGGAGGACACAGCATCAATCACCCACAGCTGACCCGTCTTTCTTCCGAAGATGTGGCATATCAGCTTTCATGGACCCGTGACAAGATATACGAAGTTACTGGAGTTGATTCCTATATCGTACGCCCACCCTATGGCGAGTATAACGATGAGGTAAAACGTATCGCCGCCGGACTTGGTATCGTTTTTATAAACTGGTCAATTGATACCCTGGATTGGAAATACCGAAACGGAAATACTGTTCACGACAGGATAATGTCAAGCGTATATGACGGTGCTGTCGTGCTCTGCCACGACATTCACGGAACCACGGTTGACGCAATGGAAACTGTCATTCCCGAGCTGATCGAAATGGGATATCAGCTTGTAACGGTGTCCGACCTTTTATCGGCAAGGCATGAGGTACTTACCGCAGGTGAGGTATACAACAGAAAGTAAGAATATAAATATATTAAAAAATGAGTTTTTTCGAAATATATATCCGAAAAGCTCATTTTTTTATTTACGGATATTTTTAAAACGATTGAATTTTTCATTCATTTGTGGTAGAATAAAGCATAGTTTTTTTCAGCGCCTACAGCGCGCTAAAGAAAGGTCTTTAGAAAATGATTAGAATCGGTATTTTCGGTTACGGAAATCTTGGACGCGGAGTTGAAGCCGCGATCAGACAGAATCCTGATATGGAGCTTGTAGCTGTATTCACACGCAGAGCTCCCGAAACACTTAAAATCGCTACTGAGGGCGTTGCAGTTATGTCTGCAGATGACGTTCTCACTATGAAAGATAAGATCGACGTTATGATTCTTTGCGGAGGAAGCGCAACAGATCTGCCCGTTCAGACACCCGCTCTCGCAAAGGCATTTAACGTAGTTGACAGCTTTGACACACACGCGAAGATCCCTGAGCATTTCGATAACGTTAACACATCGGCTGTCGAAGGTGGAAATGTTGGTATCATCTCCGTAGGCTGGGACCCCGGTATGTTCTCGCTGAACAGACTTTACGCATCAGCTATCCTTCCTGAGGGCCGTGATTACACATTTTGGGGCAAGGGCGTCAGCCAGGGTCACTCCGACGCTATCAGACGTATCGAAGGCGTTAAGAATGCTAAGCAGTACACTATCCCCGTAGACAGTGCTCTTGAGGCGGTAAGAAGCGGCTCTGAGCCTGTGCTTACAACGAGAGAAAAGCACACCCGCGAGTGCTTCGTAGTGGCTGAAGAAGGCGCAGACCTTGCGCGTATTGAACGAGAGATCGTAACAATGCCAAACTATTTCGCCGACTACGATACTACCGTTCACTTCATTACTGAAGAGGAGCTGCTTCGTGACCACAGCGGTATCCCTCACGGCGGATTTGTTATCCGTACGGGTAAGACGGGACTTAACGGTGAAAATTCCCATGTGATCGAATACAGCCTTAAGCTCGACTCTAACCCCGAGTTCACCGCATCTGTTATCGTAGCGTATGCGCGCGCCGCTTACAGAATGAGCGCTGAAGGTTCTGTCGGATGCAAAACGGTATTCGACGTGCCTCCTGCATATCTCAGCATGAAGACTCCTGCTGAACTTAGACGCGAAATGCTTTAATTCAAAAAACAAGAGCAAGAATTACGGATCCCCGTACTTCTTGCTCTTTCCTTATGTAATCACTTGCCTTCGTACAAACAAAGGTCTCTCAATGGACACTCGGTACATTTTGGAGAGCGTGCTGTGCAAAACTCACGTCCAAAATGGACGATACGATGGCAGAAATCACTTTGCTCTGCTACAGGTATCACCTGCTCCATTACCCTTTCGGTAAAGAGTGGGTCTTTTTTGTCAGTGCTGTAGTAGCCAAATCTTCCGCATATACGGATGCAATGGGTATCCGCAACGATACCGCCTTTTCCATAGATATCTCCGAGGATAAGGTTGGCGATCTTTCGTCCCACTCCGGGAAGCATCAACAGCTCCTCCATGGTGTCGGGAACCCTTCCTCCGAAATCCTCACAGATCATTTTAGACATCTCATAAATACTTTTTGCCTTAGTCCTGAAAAGTCCGCAGGGACGAATGATCTCTTCTATCTCAGCTACCGTCCCCTCCGTCACCGACACGGCGTCGGGAAATCGGCGGAACAGAGGAACACAAACGATATTTACTCTCTCATCGGTACATTGTGCAGAAAGGCGTGATGCCACAAGCAAACGCCACGGATCACCGTCAAATTCAAGTGAGCACTCCGCATCGGGATAAAGCACCTTCAGCTTATCTATGATACCTGCGGTGTCGGGCATTATCTTTGGCAGAGGATATCTGTTATTCTTCATTACCGTTATCCTCCACACCGTCCGCAACGTCTTCGGCATTCGCATAACCATCATCTGTATCGGTCACATCATCTTCAACAGCATCTTCGTAATATCCGATACCGAAATGATAATCAAAAACTCGCTTTACAGCAAAACCTGCGTTTGAACCCGTATTACCGTTCTCGATAACACAGGTAGCAATGATCTCGGGATTATCAAAGGGAGCAAACGCCGTAAACACCGCATTGTCACTCCTGTCCTTGTGTACCTGTGCAGTACCCGTTTTACCTCCGATGGTGATTGGGTAATCCTCGAACATTTCAGAAGCGGAACCCTCGTCGATAACGTTTTTCATGGCTGCTCTGACGATGGTACAGCTTTCCTTTGAAATATCCATGGTGTTCAGAACCTCGGGTGTCCTTTCGTATACTACTTCGTTCGTACTGTAACGGCATACCTTGTAGAGCATTTTTGCCGAATATCTCACACCGTCATTGACAAGTGTAGAAATATATGACGTTACCTGCAAAGGTGAAAACAGGTGGTCAGACTGACCGATAGACGACATGATCGTGTCGATATCCATCCAATGGGGCTTTCCGTTTTCGATTCTGTATTCAGGTCCCGCAAGTACACCTGTCTTCTCAGCCAGCTCGATTCCCGTAGGCTCACCCAAGCCGAACTGTTTCATATATCCGTTAAGCTTCTCAATGGTAAGAAGTTCGCCAAGCTCGTAGAAGAAGCAGTTACATGACTCCTGTATCGCCTCGGTCACGTCAATGGGACCGTGCATATCGTTGTAGAAATTGATCCAGCATCTGGGAGCCTGAGATCCGTACACTTCTTCTTTATAACGCCCCTTGGTATCGATGATCGTATATGGAGTTATAACATCCTCGTTAAGAGCTGCAATCGCTACACCCGGCTTATAAGTAGAACCGGGAGCGTATCCGTTAAGGGCACGGTTAAGCATCGGGGCCGTTTTATCATCGTTCAGATACGGGACGTCTTCAACAAAAGTAGAAAGATCATAGGTAGGATATGAAGCAAGTACAAGCACCTCGCCCGTTTTGGGATCCATTGCCGTCAATGCACCCGCCTGTGCATCTTCTCCGTCTATATCTCCGGGAGTATATGCAGCTTCCTGATGCACGTACAGAATATTATCATGGAGCGCGTCCTCTGCCGCGATCTGCATATCAATATCGATCGTAAGATATACGTCAAGTCCCGCCACGGGTTCTTTGGTAACTTCGGTCTTTATAACGTTACCTGCGGAATCCTCGGTAATAGTCAGTTCTCCGTCAACGCCGTGGAGATAACTTTCAAAGGCGTATTCCGCACCTGAAGTACCAACGGTAGCATCGAGAGAATAACCAAGCTCGGTATAATAATCTACCTGGGTCGATGATATTTTACCTATACGTCCGAGAATATGAGACGCGTATCCGGGATAAAGGTATGCTCTCGAATAATCGCAGTAAACTGTGTATCCTCGAATTGCCCTTTCGCCTGCAACCGCAATATAATCAAGTGAAACATCCTCTGCAAAGTTATACGGATTGACAGATGAAAAATCAACGATATCAAAATCCATTCGGTAACCGAATAAAGTGGCAGTATCCTCTACAGAATTAACGAGTGCTCCGTCGCTGTCAACAAGGGCGTAGCGTTTCATAAACACAGCCGCCGCCTCGTCGGCTGTAGCACCCTCGGGAATGTTAAGTTCAGTTGCTATCTTTTCGTATTTTGACGCTCTTGCAAGAGCAAAAAAGTCATCGTTATACTCAAACTTCGGGAAAGCGCCTTCCGTATTGATTTTGAAAGGCGTATACTTATGAGGGGTGAGTTTTTCTGCTTCACCGTTCTCATCAAGAAGAGCTATAAGGTCAAGCAAAACATCATTCTTTCCTGCCGATGAATATGGCATCGAGCTGTAATCAAGACGGATATCGTAGGAAAACACGTTCTCCACAAGCTTTTTACCGTTTCTGTCATAAATCTCACCGCGCTGAGCCTGAAGCTTTTCCCGTCTGGTATAGGTGGTAACGTCGGGAGACATCTGATAATAATCCTGTCCCGACACCTGCAGATCGATAAACGTAAATACGTAAAAGATGCCAACAGCTATAAAAAGGGCGCCAAGCACTATGTAGCGCCATATATTATCACGGTTATTACTCATACTAACCCCTTCTCATTTTATGTATATCCGAAGTGAAACTTCGGATAATCAAGAAAGCTACTTACAGCACACGTGTTCAGCGGTACATCCCATGCACTTTTTCCAGAGCCTCCGTGCGGCAACGTACGTCACGGCACCGGAGACGGCTAACACTAAAAATATCATATAGATATCTCGGTCAAAGTGCACCTCGCTTCGCCATATTTCGCAATCCGGTGTGTTCTTTCTGTAGACCACATCCTTCATTGAAAACGATTTTCTGACAATCACGGGGTCGCTGTGTCGGAAATTGTCCCATGCGCTTTTAATAGCATTCTTTCCGTTTGTAATGTTCATCGAAGTTTCCTTCCGCGTCTGCGAGGCAGACACAAATTCGCTTCTTCTATTATTATAACAAAAAAGCCGCGTAATATCAATCTTTTTATTTGTAAATTCTTGGTTTATGATGATGTAAAAATCGCTCCCCGTTTATTCAGAGAGCGATTTTGGTTATTCGGTAAGAAGCTTTATAGCCGCCGCGTACTTTTCCACGCGCTTCAAAGCCTTTTCGTCTACTACGTCAAGGCGTGACGTATCGGAATTATGTCCGAGGTCTGCAAGTTTTACAGCTTTGGCAATGGGGTTATGCTTTATCATTGCCACGTAGTCCATATATTCTACAGAGTCATCATGGGTGAGGAGCTTCAGCGCATCCGTCACCTCTGCAGGAAATCCCAAGTCGGTCAAAACCTCGAAGGTAATATCCGTATCCTCAACCACGTCGTGAAGGAGTGCAACGGTTGTGGTATACTCATCCGTCATCTGCTCGGCAAGATGAAAAGGGTGGAACACGTACGGCATTCCGCTTTTGTCTGCCTGATCACGGTGAGCCTCAAAGCAAAGCTTCAGTGCCTTTTTGGTCATTGGTGTGTAGATCATATGTACCTCCGTATAATATGGATTTGTGTCTTCATTTGTATTATAACACAAAAGCTGTAGCTAAGCAATACTACCGTCACTGCTTTTGGGTGATTCTGTTATCTAAAGTCATAAGATCAACAGGCTTATTTTTCAAATACAAAGTGATATTAAATCTAAATCACGGACAGGCTTGATCCTTCATCATTCTTTCCACAGTCCTCAAAATAGTCTGCATATCTCCGCCGAGATCAGCCATCATACAATCGTTAGCAGAAACAAGTTCGGTTAAAGTCATGTCGTCATGGATAAACGCACCGTCAAAGTCGTATTCTACACCGTCGACTGTTATCCTGCGGCAGTCTTCATAGTCAGGAAATGAGAACTCAGAAAAGCGGTTGACTCCCAAAATATTCAGTAGTGTAACATAATTCTCTGTAATTTCACAGTAGATCTCATCTTCGTTTTCGGTCACAGCCAATGCACCTTCAAGTTCAATGTCAAGTAACTCCTCAAATCGCTTTGATTTTAAAAAATCAAAAAGTCCCATGTTATCACCTCTTCTTTATATGCCACTGGACATATACGTCACTTCGCTCTGCAATATACCCCTGCGGCATATCCGCTATGACAGCCAAAGTACTATCCTTAGCAAATATCTCTCTGAGAGACGCAATTCTCGATTCATCCTCAGTATGAGTCTTGCCGCAAAGGAATTGCCACATGCCATCGTCCTCATCGTGCGAAACGTATAATATAGGCTCGCCGTTCTCGAGGATATGTGAACACGTTAGCGTGTACGTATCCGGATGATCGTCAAAGGGAAATCTGTCAGACTTTTTTCCCGAATTCACTGAACTTCCCCCAAAAAGCGATCGGATGTATGATGAAAGTTTTTTCATTTTCACAAAGCTCCTATATAACCTTAGCTTTTATAAAACCGCACACTTCCCCGCGCAGTCTATGATATCACAGCTTTTTCATACGGTCTTTTCCCTGTTTTTCATATCCCCAGAGAAGGATCCCCGCGCAAACAAATGCCAAAGCTATTATCAAATTCGACGTAGCTACTCCACCGCTCTCCGATAAAAGCAGTGACGAGAAGATGACCCCAAAAACAGGCATCATAAAGCTATAGATCGTAACACTTGATGGTTGATTATATTTCAGCAAGATCGTCCACATGGTATAGGACACCGCATATATCAGCGACAGGCATACGAAAACGGGCAGCATTTTCACAAAATCGAATTTACCGTTGAACACCAAGCCGATCAAGGACAGTACCACACCTCCAAGGCTCATCTGGTAACCGCACAAAACGATCGGATCTTCCTTTTCCGCAAAAAGCTTTGTCATTACGACCGAAAACGAGTAGGATATGATCCCGATCAAAACGAGTCCGTCACCGAGCGGATTAATATTGAAGCTTAGTCCGTCAAGATTCATAATGACAACGCCCGAAAAACCTATAACACACGCGATCAGTTTTTTTGCCGTAAGCTTTTCCAGCCTAAAGATCAAGCTTGCGATCAGCACAACGAAAAATACGTCGGTGCTTTTCAGTATCGCACCTTTCACAGAAGTGGTAAGAGACAAGCCTATGTATAAAAGCGCGTATTGCAATACAGTTTGCAGCATCGAAACGATCACAACGCCTTTCACGTTTTCTTTTTTCGGCAGGAGAAGCTTTTTTGAAACGGCACTGAAGATACCGATCGTAAGCACTCCGGAAAAGATGAACTGCAATCCCACCCACAAAAGAAGAGACGGCACGTGGGTCTCATCAATATGGTCGTAGCCGATCTTCACGATCGGAGTGGAAATTCCCCATAAAGCACAGCAAAAAATTGCGGCACAAACGGAGAATACTTTATTGCTTGCAAGCTTTTTTATCATGTTATCACCTTTTCAACGTTATTTATTCCGATATATTATAACATAAAAAGTAATTTTTTTCAATAAATGTCAAGACCATCGGTTCATTGAAATAGTAAAATAAAGGTAGATACATAGTGGTTTTCTATGTGTCTACCTTTATTTTACTATTTCAACTGCTGGTGGTTTTTCTCTACAACAAAAACCGCCCGAATTTCTCCGAGCGGATGATCTTGAAAATATATTTCTAATTTTTAGGTATTATGTAACCTAGGACCTTATGGGTGCCTCTGTCAATGAACTCTGAATACGGGAGTTTTTTCACTATAGCATCTGTTCCTTCATTATAAGCACCATTGGAATCCCAATTTGCTTCAGTAAAATACACATCAACAGGATCTCCATTTTCATCATATGTAACATGCTCAATGTAAGTAACATGACCCGGATGAGACAAATCACTGGTTTTGTAATCAACTGCAATAGAATTCGGTACTATGTTAGTAACATCCCGTTCAACATAAACATTTTCATCTTTACAATTGTCTAACCATTTTTTTGCATTTCCATTAACATCAAGTTTCTCGAATCCATTATCTTCACAAAATCGTCCATACGCATACCAAGTACATTGTCCTTTAGTAAAACCATTATTGTAATGGTCTGTGTACCCATTTTCATTTTTGATATTAGCTAAGGTTAATTTGTTATCCTCAGTTATAGTAGCCCAATCAATTAAATCATTTTCTGAGATTGAATTATTATTTTCTTCATTCACATCCGTATTTAAGTTTTCAATATAATCACTATCATTTTCTTTGTATTTATCAACTACCATATTCCAAAGATCAGATATCGAATAGAAAAGCGCATCCCACTCTGCTTGGTAATATTCTTTATGTTCATCATAAGTTTTACCCTCTACCCCATAAGCTGCTTCAATATTTTCAGCCAAGGTAGCTTGAATCGCAGAACAACTACAAAGCGACAGAACCAGAATCATAAGTAATACTGTTTTGATTAGAGTTTTCATAATACTTATCCTTTTTATTAAAAAGTTTCATCGTTCTTTACTAAAGTTTTAAATTACATGTTCATTTGAGCCATTCGTTTTTTCAAATTCCCATGCAAATATCTCAGCAGATAGATAAATTTAAGTTAAACATCCTTAACTTAACCTTGTTTTAACTTACTCGATGTTACAACCTATGTTGCAGTATCGGAAAGTGTGGAATTATTTCGTATGAGAAATCAACTCGTCAATTATAAATTGACCTCTCCAATAATCAGACAAATTATTCACAATGAATTTTGCGTGTTTTTTAATTTCAGTCATCAACGAATCATCTGTGAGTTGCTTTTGTTCTCTTGAAACAAATATCGTCAACACAGCGAAGCACGCTGTTTCGAAATCGTTGCAGCAGACTCTTTTCTTTTCGCTATACCCACCCATGTGTACTTCTACATAATTATAAACACCATCAGGTTTTGCAATATATTTATTAAAATGATTCCATGGGTCATCACTATTTTTAACGATTGTCAATCTGTTTTCTTCAACTTCAATATCATAATTCCGGGTCATCAAGAAATCTTTCATCAATACAATGGCACGTTGCACAATATTCACCTCTTGGAATTATTATAGCAAAAAGCGACTTTCTTTGCAATAGATATGTAAATTTTCCCTGCAGAAATCTACAGGGAGATAATTAGATTTAATTCAGAAAACCCATAAATTACTTACTCTCCGTCCATCCTGCGGTGCTATATGCAGAAAGTGAGAAATTATAGTTATGTTTTTTGCCATTCTCTAAGTTTTTTTATGTTCGACGCGCTTGAACACCATACGGTGTATTTTTTATCATCAATAGTCTTAATTGTAACTTGATTTGACGAGCCAACTCGTCCAAAACGGCGAACAGAATTTATTGATTTAATATGTTTCTTGCAGAAAGCGCAACTGCCCGCCCAAATCAACCAATCATCCGAAAGATAAAGTGTGGTTTCTAAATGCTCAACATTATTATCTTGAAATTGTATGTGATATCTCTGCTCTTGCTCCACTATCATTTTTTTAAACCGTATTGTATATAACGATGCAACTGCAACGCATATTGCCGCCAAAACAAAAGGAATAAATGAAATCATTGTGTCCTCTAAAACTACGTCATAAAACAAAGACACTATGAATAACGGAAGAAATATAATTGTAGCGCAAAATAATGTTAATAGCACATTCCTTTTGTGATATATTTTGATGTACCTTTTCACAGCTATTTCCTCCCTTGTTCCTATTATAATAGATTATAACACAAAATCAAAAACAGTTCAATAGATACAAACTATCGCCCTGCCGAAAAACGGCAGGGCGATAGTTTGTTTTTACTTAGGTTCCTTGATTGCAGCCTGTGATGCTATCAACAATTGATGATTGTAAGAATCAAGTTTTGCTTTCAATATATTATACAATTGGACAAATTCTTCATTTACAGGGTCATTTCTTAATGAAAAGCCCTCTGAAAATGTATTTGTGTAATACAGGTTTTTTGAATCGTATTTACACCACATATATGCGTCATAAAAAGCTCCCGGCAAGCTCAAAACGGGAAGTCCTTCGTAAAAATTGATTTTCTCAAGACATCTTCTCACTTGAGAGATATATGTATTAAACTCCGATTCATCTAAAGGTAATCGTTGCATATTGGGTAGCCCTTGTAGATTGTACCTATCTTTTTGTGGTAAACGATAGTAAGCAGTTAGATATTTACTGTTGGCATTAAGTTCAAAGTTGATATTGTTCCAAGATAGTTTAACACTTTTAATTTTTTGTGTTTTATATCTTATGTTGTTGCTTTTCTTTTTGTTGAAAATATCAAACAATCCCATAGAATCACCTCTTCAAATTATTATAGCAAAAACAATGTTAAACTTCAACAGGTGTAGAAAATCCCCCTGCCGATTATCCGGCAGAGCGATATTTTGCTTTATAAACCTAATTACTTAGATTCCTTAATAGCAGCCTGTGTAGATGACAAAAGGGAGAATTTACTTTGTAAATATCTTCTTGATTTTATCGAAAATAGATTCACTTTCGGTTGAGATTTCTACTTCAAAAGGAACAATTTTATCCAACAGACTTTCAAAAGAATCCGCTAAAAGAATCATATCTCCAAATACTAGTTTACATTTTTCTTCATAATCGGTACCCATCGTTTCGTGATCCCAAAAATATATTTTTCCATAGTTTTCATTCTGTAGGGACATACAAATTTGATTTCCAAAATCCGAATCTGCAATTGGAATACATTTTGAAGGCATCCTATTAAAATAACTTTGATAAACTTCTTCAATATTAGAAAAGTCATCGTTAGTTGTTCCGTAAAAGTATCTAATATAAATTCCTACATCCTCTGTACCCGCAATAATATTACTGTCCAGTTGGGAATCGTTATAATTTCTTAAAAAATCAATATACGATTTTGGAAAAACAAGACCGTATTTTTTACAAAACGATTCAAATTTCTCCTCATTAAATGTTTGGTCTGATAAATTCACATCTACCATGCAATATCCTCCACGCTATTAGATACGTTCATTATACATTAAACTTTAATTAAATGCAACAAAAAATCCCCGCCATTCCCGACGGGGATTTTTTCTACTTTAGTTTAGCCTACCCTAAGATTACTTGCTCCCCTAAGCAGTCTGTGGTGCAGTACGCAAAAGAGGGAACTCGCTTACCATACAGTAGTCAAACCTAACTCTTTTTCAATTAATTTTTTTGATGTATCAAATCTTGTTAAATAGTCGCCTGAAATTACTTCATACTTTAAATTGTATTTATTAAACAATGACTTAATTTGATTACTATAAAAAAATCGCTCTGCCTCGATTTTTTCATTTCGTGTTCCATCTTGTATAAACGCAACGTCAGGCTCTAAAAACAGGATCAAATCCCAACTAATAGTTTGCAAAATGGCCTCTGCAAACTTTGTGCATATCATTGTTGCTTTTTGATTGTCAGACAAAAGAAAATCACTATAAAACAAAGTTGTAAGAGCATCAGTGTCAACAAATAATACTTTATTGGTTTGTTTTAACGCTTCTTCAATATTTAATTTATGTTTTATAAAGATTTCATAAAAATCTTCGGCTATCATAAAATCTTCGCCACCTGCATAGGCGGAAATATCCCTACCGACTTCTTCAACAAAGTTTGTATTGTATGCAAGAGCAAGATTTTTAACCAAGGTACTTTTGCCCGAGCTTTCGCTTCCAACAACAAGAACCTTTTTTGCATAATAAGACTTACAAACAGCGGGAATATAAGACCAATTATCAAGCGCCCATTTTCTGATGTTAGTAGAACTGATAGGCACTTCATTTCTGTCAAAATAATATACAACGCTTTCGGGACAATATAAACTTTCAAATCTATTTGTACCTTTATAATCGCTACCACAAAAAACAATATCAATGGGCTTTCCAATAAGGTTTTTAATATCACTAGCGCCTTTTTCCCAATAATAATCAGTATTGTATTCTTCTTTGGTAAAGGCTTTATCTTCCACTAACAATATCTTTATATTGTGCAAATGTTTTGTGCTGTTTAATATCCAACGATAACGCAATTCTTTAGATGTAGATTCACGTCCTTCGCACCAACTGATCATCACATATAGTTCTTCGCATAATGAAGCCGCTCTTATAATATCATGAAGGTGTCCCACGTGCAACGGGTCAAAAGAACCTCCAAACATACCTACCTTATACTTCATTGTATTTTCTCTCATTCCTTTTGAAATTTGCTTCTTTTTCCCACTTTATAAGCATAATTATAGAATTTCCAAGATAGACTATCCACATCAATAATGTAGCAATATTATCACTTCCATTTATGAAATTGACAATCCACATATAAACACTGAAAACGTTAACGGCGACCCAAATCCACCACTGTTCAGCAAACATCTTGACTGAAATAATCATGGCTATAACAGAAGATACCGTTGTGAAGCTATCAACAAAAGGCATTGTATCACCCAATAACTTTAAAACAACACCGTATACAAAAGTTGAAATGCATATGGCCAGTAATAATAGTAATCGTTGCGCCCATTTCATATGACGTTTAGCAACTTCTTGTGTTTGCGGATTTATATTTTTTGACCAAATATAAAAACCAACAAATTGCATTGGCACATAATATAGGGCATTCAACATAGTTTCTCCGTAATATGTAGCTTGATA
>JAZUBZ010000108.1:0-2770 GCA_045638805.1 Eubacteriales bacterium | reverse complement strand
GGCCTCCGACTTCTTGGTATTGCAGCGTGCTTTGCTGGAATGCTCAAAATGCCGATAACCGCAATTATGTTTTCAGTAGAAGCACTCGGATGCTATGAAAATATTCTTTACGTCATAATAGCAACGGCGTTTGCCTATATGATAACTGAAATTTTCAGAGTTAAATCCATCAATGAAAAGATTCTTGATACAAGGCTCGAAGAGCTTCACGAACATGAAGCTCCAAAGGTTTATGATACTTTTGTAACAGTTCAAAAGGGATCATTTGCTATCGGTAAACAGATTCGAGATATATTCTGGCCCGCAAACCTTTTTGTGCTTTCCTTAAAGCGCAGTAATGCAAACGTTGCAAAGGTAGATGAGCATGGTGAAAAATCCATCGGAGAAGGTGACGTTCTGCACGTCAGATACTCAACCTTCGATGAGGATCAAACGAAAGAAGAGCTCATGGCGATAGTGGGCGAGCAGGTGTATAACGAGGCTCAAACCGACACTATTTGACGATTTATTGAAAGCAGGTTTACAAATATGAAACTCTTATTTAAACAGCGCGCATTTTCATGGTTCGACTCATACGACGTTTACGATGAGGCAGGCAACACCATATTTACCGTAAAAGGACAATTTTCATGGGGAAAGTGCCTTAAAATATTCGATTCAAACGGCAACGAGGTCGGAGTTTTACAGCAAAAGGTATTCACTTTTCGTCCGACGTTTGAAATGTACGTGCTGGGTGAATACAGAGGCTGTATCACTAAGGAATTTTCCTTCTTTAAGCCCGTTTTCAATATTGAATATAACGGCTGGTACGTAGAGGGAAGCTATTGGGAATGGGACTATGAGATATTCGACGTCATGGGTAATTGTGTTGCGCAAATCTCAAAAGAGTTTGGTTGGACGGATACGTACGTTATAGACGTGAATGAAAAACGAAACTCTCTCCACGCTCTTATGCTCGTTTTGGCAATCGACGCAGAGAAAGAGTCGAGGGATTAGGATAGTATTATGTTTAGTGAAGAAATAAGGATGACCCTGACTTACGAACAAGTAAAAAAAGACATCATCGGCAACTCGTATTACAAACTTGCGGCTTACATAGGCTTGTTTTTTATAACCTTTATTTACTTAGCTTTCGCAACCAATATTACGATCAATGAAATGTATGTTGAACCCCAATACAGAGCGCCTTTAGTATTAATTATTTTTATGCCTCTTATGAGCATTCTGATGTTTGTGATCGTAACTTGGAGTCTTATCGATGTTATAAAGAAGCTTATTCGCATAAACAGTGACGCATTTACGGTGGTCGAGGATCAGCTTGAATACATAACGACTATCGAGGAAGTAAGATATAGATATCACAGAAGATGGAGAAGACGCTACTACGTTACGATTGACGTTTTGCATTTCGCAATTTTAGGTGAGTATAAACTGAATGAGCATCCCACCAGACACGAGGGCGGAGATAAATTTTATATCGTGCTCTCGGGAGACGGAAAAACAATATTAAACGTATATTCGCAAAAAACATATATTTACAGACAATAATGGCAGGAAAAATGTATTTCAGCGAAGAAGAAAAAAGAATAACACTTACACATAAGCAGATTAAAAAGGATCTGCTGGGTGACTCATATTACCAGCTTGCGGCAGGCATTAGCGTCTTTATAATATCATTGACTATTCTGTGCTTTTCAATGGGCGCAGCTGTTAATGAAATAAATAAATTTGATGCAACGCTTGCTTCGTATTATAATACGATCTTAATGATCATTGGTGAGCTTGTGTTTGTCGCTTTGTTCGTGATCTCAACCGTGTTGCTTGTATCCGTTATTAAGCGTATCTATATAGCAAGCCGTAACTCCTTTGAAGTGGTTTGCGATGAAGTGGAATATATAACCACCGAGGATGAGGTCAGATACAGTTTCAATAAATATCGCAGCCGTCACTACGTAACCATTGATATACTTCATTTTAAAACGTATGGGAAATATAAGCTTAAAACTCACCCTACAGAGATTGCCGGCGGAGATAAGTTCTATCTTGTGATCTCACAGGACGGCGGAAAAATTTATAACATTTACTCACAAAAAACTTATTATTACAGAAAATAAAGATATTTTGGAGGTACTACAATGGCACAAAGCAGACTTATCGGAGATTATCCTGTAATAGGTATCAGACCCACTATCGACGGTCGTCGCGGTGTTCTTGGGGTTCGTGAATCCCTTGAGGATCAGACCATGAATATGGCAAAGAGCGCGGCAAAGCTTTTCACCGACAATCTTAAATATTCAAACGGAGAGCCTGTTAAGGTAGTTATCGCGGATACTACCATCGGACGCGTTGCGGAGGCGGCAGCTTGCGCGGACAAGTTCCGTAAAGAGGGCGTTGATATTACCTTGACCGTTACTCCTTGTTGGTGCTACGGCGCTGAAACCATGGATATGGACAAGGATACCATAAAGGCAGTTTGGGGTTTTAACGGCACCGAGCGTCCGGGAGCTGTATATCTTGCCTCCGTTTTGGCAACTCACGCGCAGAAGGGACTTCCCGCGTTCGGCATTTACGGTCATGACGTAAAGGACTGCGACGATACCGAGATTCCTGGGGATGTTAAAGAAATGCTTCTCAGATTTGGTCGCGCGGCTGTGGCTGCTGCAACCATGAGAGGTAAATCTTACCTTCAGATCGGTTCTATATGCATGGGTATCGGCGGATCTATCATTGATACCAACTTTATTGAAGACTACCTCGGCATGAGAGTTGA
>JAZUBZ010000107.1:0-8018 GCA_045638805.1 Eubacteriales bacterium | reverse complement strand
CTTTGCAGGGCATTTGAAATAAAGATTCACGGTAGCAGGCATTTCGTAGTTTTCTGAAATGATATCATCTGCCAAGCATTCATCTTTATGACCGGTCATCTCCTGAACATTCTTGATGCTTGATGTATCCTCGATGAATCTATTGCGTTCGAAATAGTTGATAGTATTGAAGAAATAGTTGGGATCACCCTTTACTACATTTTCATCAAAATTGTAGCTATACATGATAGGCCAACGCTCGAGCCAAAGCTCATAACCCTCTTCGCCTTCCTTAACTCTCATATCCTATCTTTCGTGAGGCTCTATGAGGTGAGTCCATTCACCGGGCTTTGGCAAGGAGGTGAACTTATGGTTGCAAGAGAGCAGACCGCCACCTGCGTAGTTCCCCATGAGGATGCTGATGTTGTCACTGTATACGTTATCTCTTCCTCCATTGGAAACTATATTACATGTAGCACCGTCATAGAAGAGGTTTCCGTATACATAGACACCGTATGAGCAGTCGTTATAAACACCGTACGCTGAATCGTTGCGAGGCATGTTCTTGAAGAGGTTGTAACGGATGTGGTTGTCTCTGTGACCCATGTTGCTGTAAGAGTATACGCAACCGAAGTCCTGCGTTGTCATCATAAGATTGTCAAGTACGTTGTACTGAATGATAGAGTCGATACAGTATTCGATCTCGATACCGCCGTGACCTGCATTCTTAAGTTCGTTGTGCTCGATCAATACTCCTACGTCATAGTATACGGTTACACCGACAGACCAATATTCGGGGTTACCGAAATCGTGAATGTAGTTGTTGCGAATAACGTTTCCTGAGGGGATGAGGTTGTTCTGATCTGCGTCAGATTCAACATAAAGTCCGCTGTCGGGGAAGTTGTACATCTCACAGTTTTCCATTACAAAACCGTGACTTCCGTTTGTTCTGAGACCGAAGTTACCTGTAAAGTTGGAGAATGCACATCCGTCAAATGTAATGTGATCACTGTTTACAACGATCATTGTCTTAGTACCGCCGTTGAAACGGAGACCGACAAAGTTAATGTGATCAGCACCCTCTTCGATAGTAAGGAAGGAACCTGATCTTTCCTTAGAAATTACGTTCTGCCAAGTGCTTACAGCATCGTTAGCAGGTCTTTCGAGTGTGAATGTATAGTCACCGTCGGGAAGATATACGTAAAGAGTTTCGCTCTTCATGTCTATCCAATACTCACCCTCTGCATCAAGGAACTCTGCCAGGTTATAGAAGAAGAGAGCATCAGAAGTTCTTCCTTCATACATAAATCCGCCGTGATATGCGAAATCTTCACCGTTGAGGCATACCCAATCCTCTGTCTCAAGATAGAGCAGATTGGTTTCGGGGTCGTAGCTGTTCACTTCAAATACGTCGTACTGATATCCGCAACGAAGCTTACCCTTTACCCAAAGACCTTCAATAGTACTGAAGGATTCAATGGCATTTATAAGACTCTTTTCGAGCTTGATACAGGTCTGTCTGTCACCTTCGGTGGTCATGTTCCAAACGTAATGGTCTGTTCCGTTAGGATCCTTATTGATGTTACGTGCCTGCCAGCACATACCGTTCTTTTCGCTGAAGAGATAGTTGTATACGGTAAGCTTTTCGGGAAGAAGTCCGGTCATATCAACCTTCTTGATATACTGTCCGGCACCCTTGGGGAACATACCGTATTCGGATTCATCGATTGGAGTAAATTCATTTGCCTTGATGGTAACACCGTCATTGAAGATAACGTCGCCGTCACCGTATGCACGATATGTGATAGGTGCGCTTTCAGTACCGCCGTCCTCAGCTTCGAAAACAGTCTTGTTGGGGGCGGGGTATTCGCCCTCCATGAAAGCAACAACGATCTCTCCCTTAGCATTGTCCTTTATCTTGCGAACTGCATCACGCGCACCTTCGATAGTTGCAAGAGGCTTGTCTTTTGTTCCGGGATTGTTGTCATTACCGTCAACTGCCACGTAGAAGTCTGCATCCTCGCATTTTTCGTAGGTAGGTTTTACGTAACTGCCGAACTGCTTAGGCTCTTCGTAGAAAAGCTCGTAATCAAACTCTGCTGTGCAGTAACGGTATACGATGGTGGCAAACTGCTCACGGGTAGCAAGTCCTGTAGGAGAGAGAGTCTTACCGTCACCGGTACCGTTGATGAGTCCAACCTCGGTCGCCCACTTCATTGCATCAGTCGCCCAGGATGCAACTTTTTCTGCATCGGTAAAGCTGCTGATGTTACCGTTTTCCGAAAGAATTACGTGCTGATAATTTGCAAATCGTACGAAGAGAGTTGCAAGCTCCTGACGAGTGATTGCTCTGTCAGGGGAGAAATATGGAGTTCCCCATTCGTCGTAGTCAGTACCTGTAACAACGTTATTTAAAAGTGCCCAACACGCCGCCTTACTGTAATAAAGACCGTTTGCAACGTCTGCAAACGCGCTTCTGTCGTAAACAGCATAGGGACTGTCTGCAAGTCTGTACAGTACAGTCACGACCATCGCTCTCGTAAGAGATGTGGTAGGGCTGAAGGATGTACCTCCAGTACCGTTCATAAGTCCGTTTTCGTATGCGAACTTAATGCCTTCATATGCCCATCCGCCGACAGTTACGTCGGTGAAAGGCAGCTCGTCATCTGCCGATACTGCTACAGTATATACGGAAAAAAGCATAAGTACCGCGAGAAGAGCAGACAAGATTTTCTTAAAATTCATTGTTTTTCTCCTTTGATTTTTCACCGTTATTTTCAAAAAAAAATATATTTGGCGTTATTTAGATTATACTGCATTTCACAGCCAATGTCAACAAATATTCCCCACAATTGTGGGGAATATTTTAAAATCAATATCTTCCGATCCGGTCGTAAGGAATCTTAAAGAAGTCAACGTCCTCTCTGATAGAGTAGTCTCCGATAGAGGGATTTACGAACAGAGGATTTTCGTTTGTGCGGTAATTCTTATTGGTATCATCTACGCCCACGTACTCGGGTCCTACGTCATTTACCTTTACGTCAAATCCTGCATTGCCGGAGGAATGCGTCAGAGGCGTGTAAATGCAGTAGGGGCTGCCAATGTCTGCGGGATCAAAGCTTGTGTCGTAGATCTCAGGCCATCTTGCATACCACTCTTCATATCCATCCTCGTCGGGCTGAGGCTTAGCTGTCATATATCTGTGATAGAATTCAGCCTTGTGGATCTTATCCGTATTACCTTCTGTATAATAGCTGTAAAGTCCCATTGAATAACCGATTGAGCTATCAATGAATACGTTGTCATAGATGTGATTATCACGTCCGCCGTTCTGCACAACACCTACACCGCCCTTGTAGAACACGTTTCCGTATACGTACTGACCTGCAGTATTGTTGTCAAGGTAGATCGAGTAAACGGGAATATTCTTGAAGATATTGTATCGGATATGGTTGTCACGGTAGGTGATCGCATTCCACATGTAGACTGCACCGTAGTCCTGGGTCTTCATCATGATCTCGTCAAATACGTTGTATTCGATCTTCGTGTCTACACAGCAGTTGAGACGGATAGCCCCGTGACCGCCCTGGAAGAAGTAGTTATGAGATATTTCCGTTCCAACGTCGTCGGTGATGGAGATAGCGCTTGAGAAGTACTCGGGAAGAGTGAAATCGTGGAAATAGTTATTCGTGATAACGTTGTTTCCCGGGATGAGATAGCGCTTGTTATCTGTAAGCGTGTAATCATCGCGGTTCATATTTGAGTAGAGGTAGATACAGTGGTCAACACAGTTGTAGAACTCACTGTTCTTGATGGTAAGATTTCTTACGTAAGAGGGCATATGAACTGCCGCCATACCTGCGATATTGCCTATCTTACACATATCCATGGTGAAGTGATCTGCATTGACAACGAAAGCGTCCTCGGAGCTGCCGTTGAATTCGAGTCCAACGAAGCTCAGATATTCAGCGCCCTTGTTTACGGTAACGTACGTTCCGCCCGCATCGATCGCGTAATCGCCTCTTGCATAGTAGATGTAGAGAGTTGACGTGCTGTTGTCAAACCAATACTCACCGGGAAGATCGATAAATTCAGGCAGGTTTGAGAAGTAGACAAGGTCGTCTGTTCTGCCCTCATACATGAGAGGATATTCGTCAAGTGTAAAGCCTGATACGGGATCAAACTCGTAATTCTCAAAGTCAAAGATGAGAATATCGGACTCTGCATCATATGACTTTACAGGAAAATAGTCAAAGATATAGCCTGCACGTAGATATCCGCTGATCTTCATTCCGTCAACGCTTCTGAGCTTTTCAACAATACCGGGAAGAGCGAGCTGAAGCTGAATGCTTTCATGATCGTCTACGGTGGTAGTCATGTTACTGTAGTAGCTGTTGTTGGGCTCGCGTGCCTCTGTGGGGTATCCCGTTTCACCGAAGATACGGGTCTTGAACTCAAACTTGTCGAGTCTGCCTGTAAGATCCACCTTGTAAATATGATCCCTTGATCCCTTGGGGAACATGGACTTTTCGGATTCATCCACTAGAGTAAATTCGTTTTCCTTTATAACGATACCGTTCTGGAAGATAACGTCGCCGTCACCGTACTTGCAATACTTGATCGGAACAGTCTCGCTGCCTCCGTCCTCCTCAGTAAAGGTCACGTTTTCAAGATAGCCGTAATTACCTGCCTTAAACGCAACAACGATCTCGTCCTTTGCTGTCTTCTTAAGCTCACGTACCTTAAGACGAGCCGCGTCAAATGTTGCAAGAGGCTTTTCTAAGGTACCGGGATTTGAGTCATGGCCGTCAACGGCAACGTATACGTCAGCATCATTGACGAGAGGATAGTCAGGCTCGGTATACTTAGATATTTCCTGCGCCTCAGCGTAATTAAGGTCGTAATCAAACTCTATAGTGTCAAAACGGTGCATGATAGTGGCAAACTGCTCACGGGTAGCAGTCATCGTGGGTGACAGAGTGTCACCATTTCCCGTACCGTTGATGAGACCAACGCTTGTTGCCCATTTCATAGCATCAGCCGCCCATGAAGCAACACTGTCCTTGTCGGTAAACCTATCAAGTGTCGCTGTGTTTGCGGTATTGATGTTCTTGTACTTCGCATAGCGTACGAACATTGTCGCCAGCTCCTGACGGGTAATGCTACGGTCGGGAGTGAAGTATTCCTCGCCCCACTCGTTAGTGCTCGTTGCAGTTACGATTCCCTGCTCCTTTGCCCAGAGAACAGCCTCGGTATAGTAAAGTCTTTCCTCTATATCAAGGAAAAGCTCCTTGAACTTCATTCTGGGAGAGCCCTCAAGTCTGTAAAGAACGGTGACGACCATACCGCGTGTCACATCAACTCCGGGAGAAAAGCAGCTTCCGCCCGTTCCGTTCATAAGTCCGTTTTCGTATGCGAACTTGATACCCTCATACGACCAACCGCCGACAGTAACGTCTGTGAAGGGGAACTCATCCTCTGCCGATACTGCTACAGTACATACAGACAGCAGCATCAGTATCGCGAGAATACCTGATAAAAATTTTTTTAGTTTCATTTCGTTCTCCTTTACGAATAATGATTTTTTTGAAAAACGGTATTAAATAACCGTGTTTTCATTAAAGCCTGTGCTTTGTGTCTACGTTGATTTTACTACATATTCAAGGTAATGTCAAGATGTCGGCATTAATTGAAGATACAGTTTTGATTTTGTTCTTCACAAATGAAAAGAGAGGTCACATTACTGCGACCTCCGGGCATTTATAATTGAGTTTTAAACATGCATCTGTCCTTCACGTTCATCTCACTGAAATACTTGTTCTCCATCGGTATCCATTCATTAAAGAATCTGTCGGCCATATCGGGGTTACGCTTCAGTATACGTTCCCGCCTTTTCTCCATGGGTAGGTCGATGAACACAGATACATCATAGAAACCTTCAAGCTCCGGATGCATGGAATACGCGCCTTCGATCACACAAAGCTTACCGGGGCATACCGTAAGGGCCTCGCCTAAGTCAAACACAGAGCAGTCGAAGGGACGGTAGGTGATCTTGTCTGCACCGTTTGATAAGGGAATGAGTACCTCCTCAAGGAATCTTTCTCTGTCTACGTTACCACCGGGCTCAGCGAATCTCTCCCGAGTCCTTTGCTCTGGACGGAGAAAAAAGTCGTCCATATGGAAAACGGTACATCCGTATATCTTCTCGAGGGTACGGCTGAGCGTAGTCTTGCCGACTGCCGAACCACCTTCAATGGCGAGTCTTACGGGAGCCTTTTCCAGCATTGTGTCAAGCTTTGCGAAAAGCGGTAGGTACGGTACGTATTTTTTTGATATAACCCTGTACGCAGGCTTGTAAGCTTTGCGGAATACATCAGAATGATGTACTGCGGGATAACCATGCGCCGCCCAATCGTCTTTTGCGCTTGCAAACTCACCCTGTGAAAACGGTAGTTTGTCTTCACGGATCAACTTGTCTGCTACGTCGAGCATACGGAGTAATTTTGGAAAACCCTCTGCTTCACATTTTGATGACATATAGAAAATCTTGCCTAAAGTTTCCGCTGTAAGTCCACTGTCAAGCAGGGAAAGGTCGACTCTGTAAAAATCTCCGTCAAGGGGAGTCGTCATGTCAGCGCGGTCTGCCGGTAAGCTGTCGTACTCGCTGCCTATCATTTCCACCGCATGTGACACTTCACTTAACATATGCTCACATCCGAATGAGCTTTGGTAGATGAATTTGAAAATATCTCTTATTTGAATCTTGGGATAAGCTTCAGTGTGACAAATCAAGAGCTTTTCGGTGCTTTCTGTCGATTTCATTGTGTCCTCACAGATCTCTTACAATTTTGGTTTTACCGAGAAGTATTACGATAACGGGGATGATAACGATCTGAATGATAATGCCGGGTACGGCATTTATAACGGCGCCTGTAAGGAATGCGGAGAAAGTGAATACATCGCCCGTTGCGCTCATACAGATGAACATGACAAGTCCCCACACGAGTCTGCCGATTATCATTGAAGAAAGCAGAGAAACGTAAACGGAGGCCTTGCGACGTGGCAGAAGCTTATGTAATATTCCGCAAACTGCACCGTATGCGGCAAGCTCAAATGCCATGGCAACAGCAGTTGGAAACAGGGGAGGGAAACCTCCCGTGAGAAGTGAGCGGAGAATGGGTGCCGTAGTGCCTACGGCAAGGCCCCATGCGGGACCGCAGATAAAACCGCAGAGTATTACGGGAATGTGCATGGGGCAGAGCATACTGCCCACCTCGGGTATCTGTCCTGTGATATATGGCATAACGTATGCAAGTGCCAGGAAAAATGCTGACAGTACCATTTTTAGAACATGCTTGTGATATTTCATGTAAATAAACCTTTCTGGGTGTATATGTTAATAAAAAAGCGCCACTGACCCTCTTCTGAGGATACGTGACACCTGCAAGTATCTGTTTAATATAATACGTGAACCGGGGAAACTTCAGTTTCCGTGCTGACCTTCAGGACAGCGTATGTATTATAGCATAATATTTTTTTGCTGTCAAGGGCGTTTTGCGGTATAAAAATCAAATAAATATATCAAAATACATACATACTTTACAAAAAAGATGTTGCAAAATCAGAAAAATGTGGTATACTATTAGTATAAGAGATAATTTTTCTCAATCTATACGATCATAACTCCGCTCAGGCGGTGAAAGGGGAATATTATGGAAAACAAAAAGTGTCAGGATTGGCTCAAGACTTTATTTATCGTTGTAGGTGCTGTTGTAACTATCAGTGCTGTAGTTATCACCCTTTATAGCATCTTCAAGAAGTTCTTCAAGATATCCTTCGAGTGCAACACAGGTAACGTATACGATTCATTCGGTGGTGATTGTAACAATTACGAGCCTGAGGTCAGCTTCTGCGACACCGAAGAGCTTTTCGGCGCAGACGAGATCTGAGTTAAAGTCTAATACGTTAAAGCGCTTCCGTTACGGGGGCGCTTTGCTTTATACAAAAACAAAAGAAGTTCGGTGTGAAACTTTCATACC
>JAZUBZ010000106.1:0-28998 GCA_045638805.1 Eubacteriales bacterium | reverse complement strand
AGAATTTCGGAGTCTCTATACACATCGACTTTCGTCGATTTATATGATGCTTGTTGTTCAATTTTCAATGAGCCTGCTCGCTTCAACCGGTCTCTCTCGAGCTCCGCTCTCCGCGACAGCTTGTATATTATATCACCATCTCCTCCTTTTGTCAACACTTTTTTTAAACTTTTTTTATGTTTTTTTACCTTTGTTGATTGCTTACAACGATGTTCGTCAAAACACCTTGACATAGAAACAAATTAGACAACTATCGCGCGTGTTTTCGGGCTTTTTCACTCCAATCTCTTAGGCAATTGACAAATTTCGTCTTTCTTTTTCCCAGATTCATTAAAAAACATCCCCCTTGAATTATCCTTTTATGTATGTTAAAATACATTTGATCTGATCAACTTCAGGAGGAAATTCCATTGAACGAACGTGACGTAAAACAATATATTGAGGATACTTATTGTATTTCAGGAGACCATCCTTTTGAAAAGCATCCCGACACCACTATCTACCGACATCCTTACAATAAAAAATGGTTTGCTATCGTCATGCCGGTCTCCAAGCGCAGACTTGGCGTTGACGCTGACGGATCATTCTATATAATGAACGTCAAAACTTCAATTGACATTATTTCTTCCTTTGTCGGCGAGGCCGGATTCTTCCCCGCCTATCACATGAACAAATCACACTGGATAAGTATAGCCCTCGACGGTAGTGTACCAACTGAAAAGGTAAAATGGTTTATCGACGTCAGCTATAAGCTCACTAAATGAAGTAAATAATTCAATACACAAACAGCACACCACGGAGTTAACAATAATTACTTCCAGATGTGCTGTTATATATTATATTGTAGAAATTAGATAAGAGACGCTACAACGTCACTCATTGTATAAAAGCCTGCTTTTACATCCGTTACGAATTTCGCTGCTTTAATAGCACCTGACGCAAACAGGTCGCGGCTTCCTGCGCTGTGAGAAAGAGTGATGACCTCGTCAAGTCCCGCAAAGATAACGCTGTGTTCACCAACGATTGTTCCTCCACGTACGCTGTGGATACCGATCTCCTGTCGTCCGCGCTCACGGCGTACACTTTGTCTGTCGTATATGTATTCAGCATCCTCTCTCACCTCGCGTGCAGCATCAGCAAGCATAAGTGCTGTTCCGCTGGGCGCGTCAAGCTTCTTTGAATGATGCGCTTCAACGATCTCGATATCGTATCCTTCACCGAGAGTTGCGGCTGTTCTGCGCACGAGCTCCATGAGAAGATTTATTCCGAGAGACATATTTCTTGATTTAAGCACGGCAACCTTTTCAGCGGCACGTCTGATAAGCGCTTCCTCATCCTCGGTATGACCTGTAGTACAAATTACAACAGGCACACTTTTTTTGACAGCATACTCCATAAGCGCAGGGGCTACTGTGTGGTGAGAGACGTCAACGATAACGTCGCAATCAACGTCTACCTTATCAAAAGAATCGAATATGGGGAAATCCGCACACCCAACACGGTCAACACCACCGACTACGGTAAATTCATCCGATTCGTTTGCAAGACGGGCGATAACGCTGCCAAGTCTGCCTGAGCAACCGGACAGTAAGATTCTGATCTGTTTCATAATTTATACTTCCTTTTCTTCAAAAGCTTCAGCCGATGAGACCTTCACGGCGCATAGACGCCTTAAGCTTTTCGAGATTTGCCTGTTCCATCTCGCAGAGGGGAAGTCTGATCTCCTCGTCACACATACCCATAAGAGCACAAGCAGCCTTAACGGGAATGGGGTTTACTTCAATGAAGAGATTGTTGATAAGGTGGAGAAGCTTCAGCTGAAGATTTCTTGCCGCTTTTACGTCACCTGCCGCGTAAAGCGCACACATATCGTGTGTTTCACGGGGCATGATATTTGAAAGAACGGAGATAACACCGCGTCCGCCGAGAGACATTACGGGTACTATCTGATCATCGTTACCACTGTAGATAGCAAGGTCATCGCCAAGCTCTGCAGCGATCTCGGCTACCTGACTGAGGTTACCGGATGCTTCCTTAAGGCCAACGATATTCTCATGCTTTGCAAGCTCGCGAAGTACGGAAACAGACATATTCATACCTGTTCTGCCGGGAACGTTATAAAGGATGATGGGCTTGTTGCAAACGTCAGCAGTGGAAAGAAAATTCTTGATAAGACCCTTTGGGGATGTCTTATTATAGTAAGGAGTTACGAGCAGAAGTGCGTCAGCGCCAACGTCGCACGCGTACTTTGAAAGCTCGTTTGCGTATGCTGTGTCGTTAGAACCTGTACCTGCGATAACGGGAACTCTGCCCGCAGTCTTCTCAACTGTAAAGCGGATGCACTCCTTGTGCTCTGCGTCAGTAAGTGTTGCAGCTTCACCCGTAGTTCCGCATACAACAAGGGCGTCGATACCGCCCGCAATCTGAGAGTCGATAAGTCTGCCGAAGGACTCATAGTCCACCTCACCGTTCTTCATAGGAGTGATAAGGGCTGTAGCCGCACCTTCAAATACGATCTTTTTGTTGAATGTTCCCATATTAACATTACCTTTCATCAGAAAATCAATTTTTTCGGAGAAAATTATCTCAAAAAACAAAAACCGGTTGAAAACCGGCCGTCTGTGTAATATAATATACCTATGCTTAAAATAAGGATATACACAGATAGCCCTCCACCTTACGGTGACAGTCCGCCGACTTTCGCCAAGCGACCCAGACACGCCGCCCGCCGCCGCGTCTTCGGCACCCCTCGCCCTTCACCCTCGCTCAATCGGCAATGCGGTTGCCTTGCAACGGGTTACTCATCGGAGGCGCTCCTCTATCATTATATTTTCGTATCCGTTTTTTGATACTTACAGAGGTATATTATCACAATTTTTAGGCGTTGTCAAGCACTAACGTAAACTTATACAAATTTTTTATATTAATTCGGAGACACATCCTGATGATCAAGAATAATCTTCCCGAAACCACGCTGACTCTGTCAGACTTTTACTACGATCTTCCCGAGGAAAGAATTGCGCAGACCCCGGTTTATCCCCGTGACAGCTCAAGACTCATGGTAATAGACAGAAGCGCGAGTGAAAACGAACACCGCACGTTCCGCGACATCCTTGAGTATATAAAGCCCGGTGATACCCTTGTCGTAAACGAAACGAGAGTTATTCCCGCGCGTATCATCGGACACAGAGCATACCGCTTTGACCGTGATCTTGGTCACACTGTCAAAACAGACAGTACCTCTCCCGTTGAGCTTCTTCTATTAAAGCAGCTCGAAAACGACCTTTGGGAAGCTCTTGCAGGTCCCGGCAAGAGGGCAAAGATAGGCGACGTTATCGAATTCGGCGACGGCAAGCTTACAGCTACCGTGAAAAACGTAGTCGAGGGAGGATGCCGCGTTGTGCGCTTCAAGCCTGCAGACTGCTACGACAGTCTGTTCGACGCACTTGACGATCTCGGCACCATGCCTCTCCCTCCCTACATCACGGAAAAGCTTGAGGATCAGGGGAGATACCAGACGGTTTATTCAAAAACCCAGGGTTCAGCCGCCGCACCTACCGCGGGACTTCATTTTACGGAAGAGCTGATGGCTGAGATCGAAGCTAAGGGATGTAAGATCGCCCGTGTGCTTCTTCACGTAGGTCTTGGTACGTTCCGCCCTGTAAAGGAAGAGCATATTGCAGACCACGAGATGCATTCAGAATTTATCATGGTTGACTCTGAAACTGCCGAGCTTATCAATTCCCGCCGTGCGGCAGGAGGAAGAACAATTGCCGTAGGTACCACGTCATGCCGCGTGCTTGAAAGTGTTTCAGCAGATGACGGAAAGGTTCAGCCTTACGCAGGAGACACGGGAATTTTTATCTACCCCGGCTACACGTTCAAGGCGGTAGATGCGCTTATCACCAATTTCCACCTTCCCGAAAGTACTCTTCTCATGCTTGTTTCCGCTTTTGCCTCAAGAGAGCGTATGCTTGCGGCATACGAAGAGGCTGTGCGCGAAAAATACCGTTTCTTCTCCTTCGGAGACGCGATGTTCATTCATTAAACCTAACAAACGGACTGTAATTATATGGATAACAACAAAACAAAGATAATCGCCGTAGGCGGACCGACGGCATCGGGTAAATCCGCCCTTGCACTCTCTCTTGCAGAGGCTCTTGGCGGCGAGATCATATCATGCGATTCCATGCAGATATACCGCGGCATGGATATAGGTACGGCAAAGCCTACTGCAGAAGAAATGGCGCGTATTCCCCATCACATGATAGACGTGTGTGACCCTCGCGTAAACTTTTCTGCAGCAGACTGGGCTGATGGTGCCGCGCGTGCAATTGAGAATGTCACCTCACACGGACGTGTCCCCATCATTTGCGGCGGCACGGGAATGTATCTTGACGCCCTTCTCCGTCCTACTTCATTTTCTGAAGGGACAACAGCTCCCGACACCTCCGAAAGCTTCAGACAAGAAATGCAGGAGTTTGCAGAAACGCATGGCAATGATGCGCTTCACGAGAAGCTTCGCGAGATCGACCCCGAATCCGCCGAAGCCATACATAAAAATAACGTAAAAAGGGTCATCCGCGCCCTTGAGATATACCACACCACGGGAATCACCAAGACCGAAACTGACCGCATGACGACTGTCGGTGATTCTCCTTACGACTGCCGTGTTATCACCCTTGATTATGAGGATAGAGGAATACTGTACGGCAGGATCGACCGCAGAGTTGACGTAATGGTCAGAGACGGACTTGAAGCCGAGATACGCTCGCTCCTTGACACAGGTGCGCTTATCCGCGAAACAACTGCCGCTCAGGCTATCGGTTACAAGGAAATGCTTCTCTACACAGATGGAGAATTGTCCCTTGAAGAAGCCGCAGAGCTTATCAAGAAAAACACTCGCAACTATGCAAAGCGGCAGATAACTTGGTTCAAGCGTTACCAAGACATTTCACTTATTCCCGATGAGGGCGGAAGCATGAAAACGCTCGCAGAGCTTACGCATGAAGCTATAGAAAAGCTTTCACTTTCGAATAACAACTGATAAAAAAGGACGATAAAATGAATAAAGAAAACAAAATGGGCACGATGCCCGTGGGACGTCTGCTTATAACCATGTCCCTTCCCATGATAATATCCATGCTGGTTCAGGCACTTTACAACGTAGTTGACAGCATATTCGTTGCACACTACAGCAAGGCGGCGCTTTCCGCGGTATCTTACGCGTTCCCCGCGCAGAACATGATGATCGGACTTTCAACAGGTATCGGCGTAGGTATGAACGCTCTGCTTTCCAAGAGTCTTGGTGAACGTAACAGTAAGATGGTCAAAAAAGCTGCCGAAAACGGCATCTTCCTCTCGCTCATCGGTTTTCTCCTCTTCCTCGTATTCGGACTGTTCGGCTCCGGATGGTTCATCGGATTCCAGACGAAGACCGCTGAGATCATCGAAAACGGAAGAATTTACTTAACTATTTGCTGTAGTGCATCCTTCGGTATTTTCGGTGAGATCATATTCGAGAGACTTATGCAGTCAACCGGACGCACCATATTTACACTGTATACCCAGGGTATGGGCGCCGTTATCAACATAATCCTCGACCCCATCTTCATTTTCGGTATGTTCGGTCTTCCCGAAATGGGTATCGCAGGTGCGGCACTTGCAACTGTTGTGGGTCAGATTGCCGCATTTATCATTGCCATTGTGCTTAATCACAAATACAATCCCGAAATCAGCATCTCTCCCCGCGGTTTCCGTCCCGATGGACATGTTATCGGACGTATCTGCGCTGTAGGTATCCCGTCGGTCATCATGGTGGGTATCGGTTCTGTCATGACTACTTGCCTTAACAAGATACTTTACACATTCTCCGACCTTGCGGTATCCGTGTTCGGTGTGTATTTCAAGCTTCAGAGCTTCATATTCATGCCCATATTCGGACTTAACAACGGTCTTATCCCTATCGTAGCATACAACTACGGTGCCGGAAAGAGACGCCGCCTCATCTCTGCTTTGAAATTTGCCTGCATAATAGCACTTTGCTTTATGGCACTCGGACTTCTCATCATGCAAGTCTTCCCCGACGAGCTTCTCACCATGTTTGACGCAGAAGAAGAAATGCTTGCTATGGGACGCGTTGCACTCCGTACTATCAGCCTCAGCTTTATGTTTGCGGGAGTGTGCATCGTCATTGGTTCGGGATTCCAGGCTCTCGGATACGGAACTTATTCAATGTTCGTGTCCATTGCAAGACAGCTTGTGGTGCTCATCCCTGCGGCATATCTGCTCTCCCTTTCGGGTAAAGTTTCGCTTGTGTGGCTCGCCTTCCCTCTCGCTGAGATCATGTCGGTTGCGGTAAGTGCTATCCTGTTTATCAGAATTTATAAAAAGGTAATATCAAAAATTCCCGAGTGAAAGCAAAAGGGGAGCAGTTACGAAATACGTAACTGCTCCCAGTTTACTGACAAACCTCACATTCAAAAAAACAAACTTTCAATTTGCACAAAAACTAAGGCTCCCCTGTGCAAGGGGAGCTGTCGCCGCACTTCGCGGAGCGAACGTGCCCGCGACTGAGGGGCTGTATTGTGTGGCTTTTAGCATCTTTACAACCCCTTCGCCTCGTACCTCGGCACCTCCCCTTACACAGGGGAGGCATCTGTTTTAGTTCGCTTTGTCTATTTTGCTATATGCCTTTTCGCAATTTCACTTTGTCATCAACCTGGGAGCAGTTACGAAATGCGTAACAGCTCCGTTTATTTTATTTAAAATAATATACGTACAAGTCTTCCATATTCGGGGTCATGGGGACGGCTGTTTCATGAGGTTTTTCGTCGGAGACGATACGCAGCACAGCGGATGCGCCCTCGCTCATTATATTACTGCAACGGTATTTTGATGCAAATTCGAACTCCTTTTCCACGGGTACAGTAAGGGAAAATACCTTACCCTCGATCTTGCGGAGAAGCTCTTGCGGTTTTTCCACGTCAATTACACTTCCTTTTTTGAGAAGTATTATTTCATTGGCAACCGCTTCAAGATCGGATACGATATGAGTTGACAAAAGCACCGTTTTTTGTCTTGACAGACTACTGATAATACCGCGGAAACGAATACGTTCTTCGGGGTCAAGTCCTGCCGTCGGCTCGTCAAGCACCAAAATATCGGGGTTCCCGAGAAGTGCCTGCGCGATACCCACACGTTGGCGCTGACCGCCCGAAAGCGCCTTCATTTTCTGTCCACGCTTTTCGTAAAGTCCTACCATTTCGAGAAGCTCTGCAGTTTGCTTTTTCGCCTCAAACTTATCAAGTCCCTTCAGTCTTGCAATATACAAAAGAAACTGCTCTGCTGTATACGTCGGGTAAAAACCGAAGTCCTGAGGAAGATATCCGAGTCTGCGTCTGAACTCCGCACCCAGTACCGATATATCCAAGCCGTCAAGTAAAACTCTGCCTCCCGACGGTTTTAAAAGGTCTGTCATTATTCTCATAAGAGTAGTTTTACCCGCACCGTTGGGTCCCAAAAGTCCGTATACTCCGTTGTCAAGGGAAATATCTATATCCGAAAGTGCTGTAAAATCTCCGTAAAGCTTACTTACGTTTTCAATAATCAGTTTCATAACTGTTTGCGTTCCTTTCTTTTGTAAATTGATAAAACGAATAATCCTATAATAAGCACCGCGTACCACACGCACCAAAACACAGGTTGCGAATAGATCAGTCTGCCTCTCATAAGCTCTGTAAAGAAGCCGTAGCGCACAAACCACTCAAACTCAAACTTATCCAAAACAATTACGTTAATTATAAAGCTGAGTCCGAACGGCAAACCGCAAATAGACATTGCCGCCATTTGATTTGATATCGCGTCACATACGAATGATGCGGCAAGGAAGAACCCCAAGCCTCCGAGCAATGCAATCAGCGTACGGCTGACAAACATCCGTGTAAAGCCGTCGGGCACGGGCACATCCGGTGCAAAGCAATACGCCGTCACTACGTTACAGAGAGACAGTATTGCTACGGTCAAAACGGTCATTATAACACCCGCGGCAAGCCTGCGGAAGTAAAGCTTTATTCTGCCGTCGCGTGTCGAATTGATGACCGTGATTGCTCCCGTTTCTTTGTCTTTCGAAAACTGATGTATCAAAACTGCAAGGATTATCAGTGCGAATGAGGCACTGCCAACTGTATCCCAATAATCTGCAGCTATTTCCCAGTATGTATCCTCTCTGTGCTTCATATCCATATACGTCAAAACTACGCGAATCAAAACGGATATTGCCAGTCCAAGCGGGTACAGCGGGGCTCTTAAGTATCTTTTGAGTTCAACTATCATTTTCTGTCCTTTCTGCTCCACAGCACCCACATCAGGCATATCTCAAAGACGATCACACAGCAGACAAACAGGATAGGCTTCCAAAGATCGCTTATCCATTCGTCATAATAAGGCCCCCATTTTCCCCAAGAATAGGATTCAAGCATCATAAATCCTGCAAAGCCATACTGCCATAAAATATCTGCTATCTTCTCCGCAATACCACTGAGCTTATCCACGCCTAATATGTCGTAAGCTACGGACACAACGTACACCACACCGCTAATACACATGGCAAGTACGGGGCGTTTTGTTATCTGCGATAGGAGCATGACAAAATACGTTAAATAAAGGACACCCAAATACAGTAAAAAGTACTGGAATATACAGAAGACAAGGTTTGGCATGGTCGCCGCCCCCTCTTCAACATAAAAACAGCCACTCGCCCCATCAATATATCCAAGCGCGTTTTTAAAACCGAATGTATATCCGTCACAGATAATACTTACTGTGCCGAGCACAGCAACGACTACTGCAGAATAAGCGGCGGCAAAGCCTATCTTTGAAAAGAAAGCCTTTCTTTTACCGTATGCAGATGTAAAAAGCAGAACGTCTGTGTTTCTTTCCCGCTCGTAGCACATTATTCTCGCAATTCCTATGATAACGAGAAAGACGGAAAAATTGGAACCGTACAATTTAATATTTTGAAACATACCGTGCCACCTTTGCGGTGCGTACTGTACAGTATTCCAGTAGGCAGCAAGAGCGCTGACTAAATAAAACGTTCCTAAAATATACCCTACCCACGTCTCGCGGAATGAGACGTGCTTTTTAAGTTCATTTACTATATGTCGCATATTTTTCTCTCCTTAAAAATTTATACGTGCTGACACAGCACAATAACATACCTGCCGCCACAACTGCACAGAGTGAGGTGACGGAGGCTTTCAAAAGCAGTTCAACAAGGCTCAGCTCCGTAAGCAAGATCATAAATGCTACCCATATTGCCATAACAATTGCAGATAAGCTTTCCGTATCGCGGACCTTAGACGCTGTAAAAAGCATTGCGGCGTATAAATAGACCGTGGGAAACGCCCCGCAAAGGAGCAGTCTGACAAAGGTTACGGCTGATACCGCATACACCGTTACTGATAAGCACAGCAGAGACAGCGCGGTATATACCGATAAAACGAGGAATTTTGCGCTGAGCATTTCCGCGTATGAATAACGGAGTGTACTTTCAAGCTCGCGCAGTGCCTCGTTAGCACCCAAAACGTAGCTATGGAACATGAGCATCAGCGGCAAAGGGGTAATGCAAAACACAGCGTGTACGGGAAGCATAGTATAACGTGCCAACACATATCCGCCAAAAAGCACGCCTAAGAACGCACTTATCAGCAAAACGGGGTTCATTTCACAGATTGCGATCTTAACAAGCCGCAATATTGACGGTGGTGTCTTCTGTTTTTTCGGCATTGACGGACGCAGATTTTCGATCGTCCGTTCAATTTCATATTTCATTCGTTCATTCATAACGCCTCTCCTTTAACAGTTCTTTTAATCGCTTTCGTGTGGTTGATATTCTGGACTTTACCGTAGGCAGGGGTGTATTCGTCATTTGCGATATCTGCTTTGCGGTAAATCTTTTTATAAAGTAAAGCACCGCCGTCTCGCGCTGATGAGACGGAAGCTTTCCGAATATCTCCTCTATAACGATAGCGTCCGTGATCTGCGTGTCAAAAGTCTCTCCCGTGTCTTGCAGTTCTGCTTCCCCTATATCCGCAAAAATGCAGGCGCGGTTAGCCCTGAAATAGTCCATGCACTTATTATGCGCTATGGTAAAAAGCCATGATGAGAATTTTTTCAGTGGAAGATAGCTTCCGATATTTTTAATAACCGACAGAAATACTTCCTGCGTCACGTCATAGGAATCTTCTTCTCTGCCGATGATCTTATAAACGTATCCGAAGACCTGTGGATACCAACGCCTGACCAATATCTCCATTGCTTTCTCGTTTCCTGCTTTTATTTCACGAACAAGCTCCCTGTCGGAATATTCCATCTCACCACCACCTTTCATTATATATATAAACGATTAAGATACCCAAAAAGGATGAATATATTCCGGATTTTTTTAATAATTTCCGTATGCGATGTACTATTTGCCCTACTACCATAAGTATAGCTGTAATCGCTCGAAAGACCCATCTCAAACGCCGAAGTTTCCTCGCGCGTTTTACCGCGCTCACCTCCTTGGCTTATGATTATCTTTTGTTGCCTGCGGCAACAAAAGATAATCGGAGAAAAATTTTTAATGACGTGTTTTTCATCCATCTTCCTTTTATCTAAAACAGTCCTATTACTCATAGCTAAAGTTTTTACGTACCAACACCGTCAGTGATTTACAGGGACTAAACGAAACGTTTACGTACGGCAAACGGCAGGAGTCGTTCCCTACCCTACGATACACCGCTGTGTCACGTCGTAGGGCGGGGATTTATCTCCCGCCGTTTATCTTCGTTAAATATTCAAATAAATGCTTCGTTTAATGTCCTCTGAGGTCAAGATCTGCAAAAAGGTCGATCCCGTCTCCCCATGAGTATACTATGTAGTAATCCTCAGTGGAAGAAAGCTCGCTTTCAAATGCAAGGCTTCCGTGCTCTATTGCCGCTATCTCCCCTGTCTCCTGTTTTTCAACAAGAAGTCTGAATTCGTTTTCTCTGTAGTCGGAGTAGTAAGAGTTTAACTCATCGAGAGAAAGGTCTGTTTTTATAAGTATCGCACCGAAATACTGCATACCGTTTCCGTTTCCCGTAAACTTACCCGCCGCGGAAATACCCTCCACGTATTCCGTGCTTTCGGGAAGAGGAAGCTTTTTTATATCACTCAAAACCGTCGCGGCTGTAATATTGTTCACGATGGGAACAGACACCGCAAACAGTGTTATAAGAATTATCGGAAGAAGAACCGCTATTATCAGTACTTTTTTCATTGATTTACCCTCCTTACTCAAGTACAAACTCACCGAAGAACTCGGGACGGTGGAAGTTGGGGCCTTCGGTATCAACGGGGCTCCATGAGCCGTAGTGCTCCGCCTGGTTATGCTTTCCGCATTTATATACGTTACCTCTCCACACAGCGCCTGCACTTACGTCAAACTCGGGCACGTACTTCTTAACCAGCGCAAAGGGAACGGTAAGGTCTATCTGCCAATAGTCTCCGTTTTCATCTGCCGCTTTGGTAGAAGTAAGTGAGTATTCTGCCTCGTCCCACTCAACGTATTCTTCCTTACCGCCAACAGGATTGTAGCCGAAGAGATAAGTGGGGTTTGAGTTTATCTCAAAGTTAAAGTATCCCGCAGAGTTGTCCGCTGAGGGGGAGAAGAAGAACTCAACGCATGAGTCGTTGCAAACGTATCCGTTTGTTTTTGTAACTCCCGCGTAAGGCTCCTTTTCATAGCATCTGAGAGAAACCTTGACACATGTATCCGTATGTACCGCGCGGAAAAGTGTCACAAGGTCACTTTTATATCCCTCCCACGGCCAGCTTGCCACTCTCACAAACTCCGCCTCGCTAATATCAGTTGTGTTTTTGATAACGTATCTTTCCATATTTATATGCCCTTTCTCGGTATATGTTTTTTCTTCATTATATCAATAAGTACGCGTTTTGTCAAGTAATGGTGTGTTTTGCGACACCGATGATCAAAAATAAGCCGGTCTATGTATTTTTTGATATTTTTACCTTTTGTATTCGTTTTTGTCGGCGTTTTCGACATTTTGTGTTTTTCAAGCATGTCCTGCATGGTTGTATTTACACAAATGTCTCATTTGTGCACATGGGTGCACCCATGCTTCTTTCGCTCAAAACAGTCACAAAAAGCAAGTATGAACAAGTATATTTAAGTATTTACAGCCATAACGCCGCCTCAAATAGACAAGTTTCGACGCCGTTTTACGTCTATGTTATATTTCGTGTGATTTTTATGTGAATTTACTGATGTCCATGGCTATGTTCCATACTGTGATATAATCGTATTACCACATAATTCCAATCGTGAGGTGAAATCAATGTCAGACCGTTTAAATCCAAACGAAATAAGCATGACTGTCCGATCAAGCGGATATACTCTCTGTTATAAGCTCATAAAGAACGACAAGGTATGCCCTGTTTCTTACTCATTTTTCGTATCAGTTGAAAACGAAGACCTTAACCACTACGACGAGACACTCATCCGCAATGTTACCTCATCGGAAGAAACTGCAATGGAAATTCTGCGTCTAATCACCGAGGGCACGGTCACGCCAATTACGCTCCGGGACGTGCTTGAAGATATTTTATAATATTCATCTTTGACAAAACGTACCTTCCATGATAAAATATTACTACATTATCATTATGGAAGGTTAAGTAATGTCACGATATGCCATCACGGGAAGACCTCTGTTCGTCTTCTGTACAGTATTTTTCATTTCAAGCTTAATATTCAGCACCACAGATTTTATACATATGATAATTGCTGTGACTGCTTCTGCTTGTATTTTGATACTATATCTTTTACCTTTCTTTAAATTCCAATCAAGGTCAAGAATATTACCCATCATTCTATGTACGTCTGTTATTCTTTCGGGGATATTTACATATTTTGGAGTAACCGCGAGGATACATTCTTCCGCACGTCTTGACGGAACAGTTGTAAATGGCGAGATAACGGTGCTTGATGTTGAGTACACATCTGAATATCTCAGTTCATATACCGTCAGATTTAACAGGTCCGAGCCAAAAGTTGCGGAGAAAGTGTCTCTTACGCTTGAAGACGCAAGCGTTTCACGGGGCGATGTGTTTGAAGGAAGTTTTATACTGAACGTCTTAAGCGAAGACGAAAAGACCGAGTATTACAAAAACGGTGTATTTCTCACCGCTGAAGCTGAAGAGATCAACTTTATTGAACATGACGAAAATTTCTCATTTAACTCTTTTTTCAAGGAACTGAACAAAAAGCTCTGCCGTATTCTTAAAGGTAAACACGGAAACGGAAGCCTTGCTTCAGCCGTACTCCTCGGTGACAGGGACGGACTTGACGCTGTAGTAAAAAGAGATTTTTCCCGTCTCGGGATATACCATCTGTTAGCTCTCAGCGGACTTCACCTTTCCGTGCTCGTATCTGCTTTAAACGGATTATTGGAGAAAACGCAATTAAAGGTCCCGGTAAAGAGTGTGATAAAAATAGCAGGTATCATACTTTACATGGCATTAACTGGATTTTCAGTATCGGTTGTCAGAGCAGGCGTAATGCATATAGTGGCTGTACTTGCCTCATGTGTCTATCGTGACGCAGATCCTTTCACCTCGCTTTCGATGTCTGCCGTACTGATACTTCTTTTTGATCCTACATCTGTTTTCGACGCGGGACTTTTACTGTCAGTACTTGCCGCATACGGTTGTATTACACTTGCATCACTAAAAACCAACCGTATACACGCGGGCGCGCCAATCATTATAAGAATCTTGCGTTATGTCTGTGACATCTTCATTCTGACTGTATTTATAAACCTCATAACCCTACCTGTGATCTGGCTGACTTTCGGAGAGATATCTCTTGTTTCCCCTATCGTCAACGTAGTGTTTATACCTGCAATAACACTCCTTCTCGTTATGTCTGCACTAACTCTCATAATATGCAAAATACCTCTGGTATCACAGTTATTGCTTGCAGTTCTGCATTTTACTGAAGGTATGATAGTTAAAACAGCTTCAGCTCTATCGTATCTTCCCGGAATTACAGTATCTCTCCGTCACGCAGGAATAGGCATATTCATTATTCTAATGTTTCTGTCGCTGATCTTTTTGGCATTTTCAAAAAGAAAAACGCGCATATATCTGGCGATATCTGCCTCTGTCTGTGTCGTAGGAATCATAATCACGTCATCCATTGGCAGTGTCATATGGAATAAAAGCTGTGATATACAATATTCTGTTCTCGGAAGATCAGAGGCGATAGTACTGAGAGACGGTACAAACTTTACCGTAGTGGACATATCGGATGGTACCCACAGTATGTCATACACCGTAACAGATATGATCAGAAAAAGTAAAGGTTGTGAGATCGACACTTTGATTCTCACACATTACGAGCATGGGCATATATCCGCAGTTCCGCACATGGCTGACAGAATGATAATCAGAAACGTACTTCTCCCCAAAGCCACAAACGAAGATGAGGCTGACTTTTGTAAAAGGCTTACCGAATCCCTCACCGAAAGACACATATGTGTAACCCAATACGAAAGAAAAACGGGAGAGTCTTATTCAAACGGACGCATATCTGCAAAATTCTATCCTATATATTATTATGAAAATGATCCACATCCCATAATTACTCTGTTTTTCACCGTAGGCAACAAAAAACTGGCATATGCAGGTAAAGGATCGAATTATGCTGATCCTGAATTCAACCTGTATTCAGATCAGGCAGACATAACTATAATAGGTACACATCCCCCAAAGGGAGACGGCTCATTCTTTCCATACGTCGCAGGTACTGTTGTAGCACATAAAAAGGTGCTGACCGATGACTTTTTACCCAAGCTATATGCGGCTGCTGAAATAAAAGCCATTGAAAACAAGGAAGTATACCAAGCAGGTCCGTATATACCGTCAAAATAAGTATTATTCTTTGCGTAGATCCCGAAACAGGTTCTGGCCACCCGTTTCGGGATCTTTTATTTTTGATAATATTTTTCAAAAAAACATATTGACAAATTATAAGATATATGGTAGAATAACCGCTGAACGGTCTGTTTGGCCGTCTCTCTGCCGCTGAAAATTTTAAGCAGCGGTCTGAAGTCCATAGGGAGGTAAAAAATATGGAAAAGATTATGCACTCTTATGAAACACTCTTTGTGATCTCTCCTGATCTCTCCGAGGAGGCTACTAAGGCTCTCGTTGAGAAGTTCACAGGTCTTATCGCAGAGAACGGTGAACTCGGTGAAGTTTCCGAGTGGGGTCGTCGCAGACTTGCATACCCCATCGACTACAAGACAGAGGGTTACTACGTTCTTGTTAACTTCAAGAGCGAAACTTCTTTCCCCGCTGAGCTTGAGAGAATCTTTAAGATCACCGACGGTATCCTTAGAGAAATCGTTGTTGCTCACGACTAATTGCGAAGTAAGGTAAAAGGAGATTGTCATGGCTAACTTTAATTTCAACAAGGTCATTCTCGGCGGACGTCTTACTGCTGACCCTGAGTTAAAGACAACCCCCAGCGGTGTAGTCGTAACGTCCTTTACTATCGCAGTAAACAGAAGATTCGGTGGTAAGAATAATGAAGAATCTCAGGCAGACTTCATTAACGTGGTTGCTTGGAGACAGACCGCTGAATTTATCACCCGTTATTTCCGCAAGGCAAGCTCTATTTGTATCGTAGGTTCTATCCAGACCAGAAGCTGGACTGATCAGAACGGCAATAAGAGATATGCTACCGAAGTTGTTGCCGATGAGGCAATGTTCGTGGATGCAAAGAACGAGAATCCTGCAGCTAATGCGGCTCCCGCTTACGGTCAGATGGGCCAGGGTTACATGCCCGAGGGTTATTCTTCCTTCGGCGGCCAGGGCGGAGCACCCGTTTACAACAATGCAGGCGGAGCATCTGCTCCGAAATTTGAGGAGTATACTGACGACGACGATCTGCCGTTCTAAGGCTCCGATCATTAAGTAATAAGAAAGGAATAATCGTTAATATGGAAAACGAAATCAAGGACACTGTTGTAGAGACTGCTCCCGAAGCAGCTCCTGCAAGAGAGAATACAAGAAGCGAAAGACCCGCTAGACCTGCTCAGAAGAATAACCGCAGAAGAAAGAAGGTTTGCGCTTTCTGTGCAGACAAGATCGATGAGATCGATTACAAGGATACCGCTAGACTCAGAAAGTATGTTTCTGAGAGAGCTAAGATCCTTCCCCGCCGTATCTCCGGCACATGCGCTAAGCATCAGCGTCAGCTTACAGTTGCTATTAAGAGAGCTCGTCACATCGCGCTCATGCCTTACATCAGCGACTAATCAGCTATAAATAATACAAACATCAGCAGAAAAACGGAATGCTTCACGGCATTCCGTTTTTTGTTGTCTTCGAAATAAGCTGTTGAAAAACAAGGGGAGATATGATATAATATCTTCAGCTAAATTCGTAGGAGGCGAGCTAAATGTGATTTGCACGCTAAATTGCCTACGGCAGCTAAATTGACCTTCGGTCAGCTAAAAAGGAAGTATATAATTATGAAGATAACCGTACTTGACAGATGTACCGTGACAAACGGTGATGTATCCCTCACTCCTCTTGAAGAGTTTGGTGAGGTAAGATATTTTGACACGGTCCCCGCAGAGGATGTATCCGCAACGATCGGTGACAGCGACGCTGTTATCGTAAACAAGGCAAAGATCACAAGAGAGGTCATGCTTGCCTGTCCTACACTTAAATTCGTAGGGCTTTTCGCAACGGGATATAACAACATCGATGTTGCAGCTGCCCGTGAGCTCGGCGTTGCCGTATGTAACGTGCCCGGGTATTCCACGGATTCAGTAGCACAGCTTACATTTGCTTTCATCCTTCGCTTTGCTACCTCCATCGATAAATATTCTGCCTCTACCGCTAAGGGAGATTGGGCAAATTCCGAGACATTTTCGTACCTTTCCTATCCGATTAGCGAGCTTGCGGGCAAGACACTCGGTATATTCGGTCTTGGCGACATCGGTAAGAAGGTGGCTGCCATCGGTCAGGCATTCGGCATGAAGGTCATTGCAGTTTCCAGACGACGCATGGCTGTAGAGGGTGTTGAATTCGTTACCAAGGAGGAGTTGTTCGCAAGAAGTGACTATCTCACCCTTCACTGTCCTCTCACCGAGCAGACCAGAGGCCTTGTAAACCGTGATACTCTCTCCCTTATGAAGAGTTCTGCCGTACTCATAAACACCTCACGCGGAGGCGTAGTCGAGGAGGAGGCACTCCGTGATGCTCTGAATTCAGGTGCTATCCGCGGTGCAGGTATCGACGTGCTCGACACCGAGCCCATGACCAAGGGGCACATATATCTTGATACCAAGAATCTCACGATCACCCCCCACGTGGCGTGGGGATCCCTTGAAGCGCGTACCCGTCTTATCGGAATGGTTGCCGAAAATATCCGCGTCTTTAACGAAGGCGGTATTTTAAACCGAGTCGAGCTTCTTTAATCATTTCCTGTGAATTTTATGATCTCTGCAGGTTCAAACTATACCTGAATTGCTGCGAAAGGCGGGGCGGGTATGCTTGAACATGCAGAGGTCATTTTTTATAATCTTGTAAGCTACAGTATAATCGGAGTGGAGCTTGTAGGCGTTTTGTCACTTATTTATGCGGTGGCAAGCGGTGTCGTTTCTTTTTTTAAGCATGATCGCGAGCTGAGATTGAAGCTTGCCGAGGGTATCGCATTATCCCTTGAATTCAAAATGGGAAGCGAGCTTCTGCGTACTGTGATAGTCAGAGACTTTGCGGAGCTTGGGATACTCGGTGCAGTAATACTGCTCCGCGGTGCGCTGGCTTTTCTTATACACATGGACATAAAGTCAGAGCGAGAAAGCATGAAGTAAAAAATTATACCGCAAAATGTATAAGTTTCAGTAGTAATACACGCGTTTATTTGTAGGGTAAAAATCCGTTTATTCACGAAAAACCATTGTTTCCTCAGAAAATATATGTTATAATGTTTCTGTATAATGTCTTATTGTACGTATTTTACTATAACAAATCCTGAGTAAAGGAATCGGTAATAAATATTATGAAATATCTCGTGCTTATACCCGACGGAATGGCTGACCGTCCCAGTGAAAAGCTCGGCGGTAAAACTCCCATGGAGATCGCAAATAAGCCTACCATGGACAGTCTTGCGTCTATGTCCGTATGCGGTACAGTTCTCAACGTTCCCGAAGGCATGGTTCCCGAAAGCGACACTGCAAACCTTGCCATTATGTCATATGATCCCCGCAAATATTCAAAGGGACGCTCTCCCCTTGAAGCAGTCAGTCTCGGCATAAAGCTTGAGGATGACGATACTGCTATCCGCTGTAACCTCGTTACCGTATCTGAGGATGCGGGAAATTACGAAGACTTGATCATGGTCGACCACAGTGCTGACGAGATCTCTACCGAAGAGGCAGACGAGCTTGTACGCGCGCTGGGTGAAGCGCTTCCCATGGAGGGCAGACACCTTTACACAGGTATCAGCTACCGCCATTGCCTTATTTGGAAGAATGCTTGTCCTACGTATAACTTCGCTCGTCCTCACGACATCATCGGCAGACGCATCGGTGAATATCTTCCCTCCGTAGAAAACGGCGGTGCACAGTTCCTCGAATTCATGCGCCGTGGCTATGACGTGCTGAAGGATCATCCCGTAAACGTACGCCGACGCGCTGAAGGAAAACGTCCCGCAAACTCCCCCTGGCTGTGGAGTCCCGGACAGAATCCCTCTCTTCCCTCCTTTGAGAAAAAGTGGGGTGTATCCGCATCCGTAGTTTCTGCAGTTGATCTCATCAAGGGTATCGGTCTTTGCGCTGAGATGGAAGTTCTTGACGTAGAAGGTGCTACAGGTAACTACCACACCAATTACAAGGGTAAGGCTGATGCCGCTATCGACGCTTTCAAGCGCGGACGTGAATTCGTTTACGTTCACGTTGAGGCTCCCGACGAGTGCGGTCACAGAGGTGAGTTTGACGTAAAGCATCTTGCTATCGAAAAGATCGATAGTCTTATACTCAAGCCTGTTCTCGAGTATCTTGAGGGTTGCGGAGACGACTTTAAGATCATGGTCCTCCCCGATCATCCCACTCCTCTTGACATCCGCACACACTCTCCCGAGCCCGTCCCCTTCTTCATTTACGATCCTAAATGTAAGGTTGAAGGTGTTACCTGCTTTACAGAGGCTGCGGCTGTTGCAAGTCCCGTAGACATCGCCGACGGCTCCACACTTCTTGAGCATCTTATCATAAAGTAAGAGGTGACGGAAATGGAAAACAACGAAAGCAACATTTTCGAGACAGAAAATGCTACCGAGTCCGATACAAAGAAGGTCAGCGAGGAAAATGTCATAAAGGCCGACAACGATTACGACGCGGATATGTGGATCTCCGAGGGAGAAAAAAAAGCGCCTGAAAAAAAGAACAAGTTTTTGCTCGCTGTATACGACTTTGTGGAAATGCTCGCTCTGGTGACCATCGCAATACTGCTGTGCTTCTCATTCGTATTCAGACTTAACATAGTTGAAGGGCCTTCAATGGAAAATACCCTACACACGGGAGAATATCTCCTTGTGTCCGACCTTTTCTACGAGCCCACTCCAGGCGACATCGTGGTTATCCACGACCTTACTGCAGGTGCTTATACACAGCCCCTTGTTAAGAGAGTTATCGCCACTGAAGGACAGATAGTTGACATCGACTTTGACACGTGGACTCTTAAGGTAGACGGCAAGGTAGTTGACGAAAGTCTTTACCGCTATCTTGATCCCATGTACAACCTCAGCAGTATCCACTTCATTAATTTCCCCATCACGGTAAAGCCCGGTCACGTATTTGTAATGGGTGACAACCGTCACCATTCAGCGGACAGCCGCATTGAAGAGATCGGCCAGATAGATGAAAGATGTGTTGTAGGTAAGGCATATGCCCGCATCTTCCCTCTTAACAAGATAACGTGGTTCAATAATCCCTACGACGTTAAATAAGTAAAACAAAAATAAAAGAAAGGTACGTCAAAAGATGCCTTCACAGAATATACAGTGGTTTCCCGGACATATGGCGAAAACCCGCCGTCTGATCTCGGAAAACATAAAGCTCGTTGACGTGGTGATCGAGCTTCTCGACGCACGTATCCCATACAGCTCAAAAAATCCCGAAATATCCTCCCTTTGCGCTATCCGTCCCGTACTGACTCTTTTTAACAAGTCAACGCTTGCAGACCCCTCGGTCACAAAAAAATGGATAGAAGCGTATAAGAAGGAGGGACGTCATGCCCTCGCAATCGACTGTGTAACGGGCGATGGGCTGAAATCCATTGCCCCCGCCTGCAGACAGATCCTTGCAGATAAGCTTGAAAGATACGAGGCTAAGGGCATGAGCGGAAGAAAGATCCGCGCTATGATCGTCGGTATCCCCAACGTCGGCAAATCCTCTCTCGTAAACAAGCTCAGCGGATCTAAGAAAGCGCGCGTTGAGGACAGACCCGGCGTTACCATGACAAAGCAGTGGGTAACCACCAACATCGGCATCGAGCTTCTCGATATGCCCGGTATTCTCTGGCCTAAGTTTGAGGATGAGATTATCGGCGAAAACCTTGCCTTCACAGGTGCTATCAAGGATGCAATTCTTGACACAGAGACCCTTGCGGGTATGCTCTGCGCAAGACTTCTTGAAGCATCTCCCGATAAGTTCTGCGCAAGATACAAGCTTGACGCGGAAAAGCTTCAGGATAAAAAGCCTCATGAGCTGCTTGCCGCAGTTGCAAGAAAGAGAGGATTCCTCATTTCCGGCGGTGAGCTTGACACCGAAAGAGCATCTGCCATCGTCCTTGACGAGTTCAGAAGCTCAAAGATCGGCAGAATCTCTCTTGAAGGTCCCGAGATTCTTTTAGCCCCTAAGGCTGAGGCGGAGGAGGAATAATGGATTTCTCCTTTGACAAGCAGTTTATAAGCGAAAACGTCCGTATTATCTGCGGTGTAGACGAGGCAGGCAGGGGTCCCCTTGCAGGTCCCGTTGTAGCAGGGGCATGTGTGCTTCCCGAGGATTTTTACGAGGAGATGCTTGACGACTCCAAAAAGCTTTCCGAAAAGAAGCGCGACCGCCTTTACGATATCATTAAAGAAAAGGCTCTCTTCTGGGGTGTTGGTATCGCCACTCCCGAGGAGATAGACGAGATAAACATTCTGAACGCTTCACTTCTCGCAATGAGGCGCGCTATTGATAACGCAGGGGTCACTCCCGACCACGTGCTTGTGGACGGAAACCAAACAAGAGGATTTCTGCAGCCTGCAACGGCTATTGTGGGCGGAGACGCAAAATCCCCCTCCATCGCTGCGGCATCGATCCTTGCAAAGGTCACCCGTGACAGAATGATGACGGAGCTGGACTCAGTCTACCCGGGTTACGGTCTTGCAGGTCACAAGGGTTATCCCACCAAGTCTCACAAGCTTGCCGTTTACATTAACGGCCCTTCCCCATGTCACAGACGTTCTTTCCTCTCTTTTCTTGAGCGAGACCGTGAAAAGCTTGAAGCCGAGGCGGAAAAGCTTCGCGCAGAAAACGCGTAACGCGCATATAATAGACTATGAACAAACGTGAATTCGGATGGGTTGGCGAAGAATCTGCCGAAGAGTACCTGAACGCTCACGGATTTGAGACAGTAGGCAAAAACGTTTACGTCGGCAGATGTGAAATTGACCTTATAGTAAAGTCAGACACACATATTCTCTTTGTAGAGGTGAAAACACGCCGACAATTGCCCGACGTACATTCCCCATACGGCAGACCCGCAACAGCCGTCAATGCCGCCAAGCGTAACAATCTTCTGACAGCGGTAAAGCGGTACATACACGAAAACCGAGAAAGTCTTTGTGACCTTCAGCCGAGAATAGACATAGTTGAAGTATACGTCGATCCGCGAAGCGACGATTACCGTGTACTTGACGTTAAGCATTTTCCTAACGCCGTCCATCCGTAAGCATTTAACCGAAGAGGTACATATTCACTATGAATTACTGCGATCTTCACTGCGACACTCCCCTTGAGGTTTACCTTAGAGACGTAGGTCTCGACGATGTGGGGCTTAACGTGTCTGCTCAAAAATACGGCGTATTCGAAAAATACGTACAGCTTGCGGCTTTTTGCCCGCCCGAAAGTATTTCGGACGATGATGGGTTTGAGCTTTCCCAAAAGGTTGTGGAAAACTTCAAAACGGAAGTTTCCAAAGTCTGCGGTACGGTATGTACGGATGCAGAGGAAATTGAATGTTCGGTAAAAAACGGTCAACCCGCTTTTGTGCTTACCGCAGAGGACGCAAGAATACTTTGCGGTGATTTAAACAGACTTTACACTCTGCGTGAAGCGGGTGTACGGGTGCTCACTCCGCTGTGGGGTGGTGTCACTTGTATCGGCGGCTCTCACACCTCGAAAGAGGGGCTTACGCCTTTCGGCCGCGACGTAATAAAAGAGTGTTTCAGGATAGGTATCATTCCCGATGTGTCCCATGCATCAAGGAAAAGTGCCTTCGAGATCATTGATCTTGCAAGCTCCTGTGGCAAAACGGTCATCGCAAGCCACTCATGTGCTTTCAGCGTAAACTCTCACACCAGAAACCTGACCGATGAAGAATTCCTCGGTATAGCGGAGACGGGAGGTATCGTGGGAGTTAACCTGTATCCGCCTCATCTTAAAGGAACAGAGGCAGATGTTTCCGACGTTTTAGACCATATCCGCCATTTTATAAGTCTGTCAGGCACATCTCAGGTGGCACTGGGATGCGATTTTGACGGAATGGGCACATTTGCAAAGGGCGGAGAGGACATCGGATGTATTCCGCACCTCGCGGAGCTTATCGCTGTCGCCTTTGGCAAAGACGTGGCGGAAAAAATATTATTCACAAACGCATATGCCTTTCTTCAGAGGCATATCAAATAAATATTTAAAGAACCTGTTATAACATATAACAAAAAGGAAAAGGAAGTAAAAAAATGAATTACCGCAGTACAAGAGACACATCTAATACCCCTGCATTTGTCAGCTCAGCAGAAGCTATCAAGAAGGGCCTTGCTCCCGACGGCGGACTTTACATGCCCGAAATGCTCCCCAAGCTTTCCAGTATGGACATTGCGGCTCTCCGTCCTCTGTCCTACGCAAGACGCGCGTCTTACATTCTCTCAATGTTCCTCTCTGATTACGACAGAGAGCTTCTCACCGCTGACTGTGAAGCTGCATATTCCGAGGAAAAATTCCCCGGCGGCGCTGCTCCCATCCGCAAGATCGACGACGAGCTTATGTCCCTCGAACTTTGGCACGGTCCTACCTGTGCTTTCAAGGATATGGCGCTCCAGATCATGCCCCGCCTTCTTTCCCGCGCTCTCACCATGACCGGCGAAGACAAGAAGGCTCGTATCCTCGTTGCAACCTCAGGCGACACCGGTAAGGCGGCACTTGAAGGTTACCGCGACGTTGACGGCGTTGACATCACCGTATTCTACCCCGTAGACGGAGTTAGCCGTATGCAGAAGATGCAGATGACTACTCAGGAAGGTGACAACGTAAACGTATGCGCTGTTTACGGTAACTTCGACGACGCGCAGAACGGCGTTAAGGCTATCTTCTCCGACAAGTCCCTCGCCAAGCGCGCGCTTGAAGACGGTATGTTCTTCTCCAGTGCAAACTCCATCAACTGGGGACGTCTTGCTCCTCAGATCGTTTACTACATCTCCGCATACTGCGACCTTATCGAAAACGGCACCATCTCCGACGGCGACGAGGTAAACGTATGCGTTCCCACAGGTAACTTCGGTAACATCTTTGCTGCATATATCGCACGTGCTATGGGGCTCCCCCTCGGACGCCTCATCTGCGCTTCCAACTCCAACTGCGTTCTTACCGACTTTATAAAGACCGGTACATACGACAGAACACGCGAGTTCTTCAAGACTATGTCTCCCTCTATGGATATCCTCATCTCCAGTAACCTTGAGAGACTTCTCTACGTTATCGGCGGTGCCTCTCTTACAAGCGAGCTTATGGAAGAGCTTAAGCAGAACGGCAAGTACACTATGCCCGCTTCTCTCCACAAGGAGGTTTGCGAGGTATTCGCAGGCTACTACCTTAACGAGGAAGAAACAGCTGCTACCATCCGCGAAACATTCGAAAAGAACGGCTATCTTGCCGACACACATACAGCAGTAGGTATCGGCTGTGCAAGAAAATACATGGAGGAGACAGGCGACCGTAAGGTAACCATCCTCGCTTCCACCGCAAGCCCCTACAAGTTTGCCGCAGACGTTGCTGAAGCGGTAGGCCACAAGATCGAGTCCGACGAGCCTGCTGTTATCCTTAACTCACTCTCCGAGGCAACAGGTACAGACATCCCCGCTCCCCTTCTTAAGACTCTCACTCTTCCCGTTAGATTTACACGTACGGTAGATCCTTCCGATATGCCCTCAGTTGCTCTCGGCAAGTAATTAGCGTGAAAGTTCAAACAGTAAAAATCAAACTGTAACTGTTTCACGCGTAAACAAACACTAAAAATCAAACGATCCGATTTTTGTCTGCTACGCAGACACGTGTTTGTTTCATCATTATTTTTGTGCAGCCGTAGGCTGAATGGAGATTAAAATGGCTCTGTTTTCAATATCCGACCTTCACCTTTCAACCGCCTCGAACAAGCCTATGGACGTGTTCGGGTCGCGTTGGAGGGGACACGCGGAAAAGCTTGAAAAGGCTTGGCGCAGTATCGTGAAGGAAAGTGACACGGTCATCGTTCCGGGTGACGTGTCATGGGCAATGAAGCTTAACGAGGCACTATCAGACTTTCGTTTTTTAGATTCGCTCCCTGGCAGAAAACTTCTCGGAAAGGGTAATCACGACTACTGGTGGCAAACTATATCAAAAATGCGTACCTTCCTTGCGGAAAACGGTATCACCACCATCGACTTTCTCTTTAACAACGCCTACGTGACGGACGGTCACATCGTCTGCGGTACGAGGGGTTGGTTTATCGAGGAACGGCTTCAAAGCGGACGCGAGGCTGATTATGCGCAGATATGCGCAAGGGAATTCGGTAGGCTTAAGATGAGCCTTGACGCCGCGTCGGAGATGCAAAAGATCCCCGGGAATGAGAAGCTACCTATCATAGTTTATCTTCACTTTCCTCCCGTATTCGGTGAATTTGTGTGTGACGAGTTTATTTCTCTCATGAAGGAATACGGCGTGACCGACTGCTTTTACGGACACATCCACGGGGTATACGGGATACCGTCGGTGTTTGAATACGGCGGAGTAAAGCTGCATATAATATCCGCGGACTATCTTAATTTCACCCCACAGATCACAAGAATTGGCTAAAAGTGACTTTTTTCAGCAAAAATCACTATTAAATGACCGAATTTTCTCAATTGTTTTTCAAAAAGCATATTGACATATTGACAAAAAAAATATACAATAATATAAGTTATGATTATAGTTTAAAATAATCGGAGGACATAAAGAAATGAGTATGAAAAAGACTGAACAGATCGGTGCAAACCAGTACTGCGTTACATTTGACGCATCCCGCGAGACATTTGACGCGGCTATCACAAAGGCATACAAGAAGGCTGTTAAGAACATCATGATCCCCGGCTTCAGAAAGGGTAAGGCTCCCCGTTCCATCGTTGAGAAGATGTACGGTAAGGAAGTATTCTACGAGGATGCTATCAACGAGCTTCTTCCCGAGGCATATGAGGATGCTATCCGTGATTTCGATAAGGTTATCGTAAGCAGACCTGAATTCGATATTGAGACAATCGACGAGAACGGCGTTGTTCTTACAGCTAAGTTCTTCGTTAAGCCCGACGTTGAGATCAAGGACTACAAGGGCATCGAGGTTACCCGCAAGGTAGCTGAGGTTACCGACGCTGACGTTGATGCTGACCTCAACCGTACACGTGAGCGTAACGCAAGAATGGTAGAGGTTACAGACCGTGCATCCGCTATGGGTGACGTTGTTAACTTCGACTACGAAGGTTTCGTTGACGGTGTAGCATTCGACGGCGGTAAGGCTGAAGGTCACGACCTTAAGCTCGGTTCCGGCCAGTTCATCCCCGGCTTTGAGGATCAGCTCGTAGACCGTAACATCGGTGACGAGTTCGATGTAAACGTAACATTCCCTGAGGAGTATCATGCATCTGAGCTCGCAGGTAAGCCTGCAGTATTCAAGTGCAAGATGAACGGCATCAAGTTCAATGAGCTTCCCGAGCTTGACGACGAATTTGCTCGTGACGTTTCCGAATTCGATACTCTCGATGAATATAAGGCTGACATCAAGGCTAAACTTGAAGAGAGAAACAACAAGGCTGCTGACGCAGACGTTGAGGAGCAGCTCATCAAGGCTCTCGTAGAGAAGCTTGAGGCTGATATTCCCGAGGCTATGTACGAGACTGAGACTGAGAACTTCGTTCGTGATTACGACACAAGACTCCGTATGCAGGGACTTGACCTCGCTACATACTTCAGATACACAGGTCTTGACCTCGATACTATCAGAAAGCAGATGCGTCCCGACGCTGAGCGTCAGGTAAAGACTCGTCTCGCTCTTGAGAAGATCGCTGAGCTCGAGGCTATCGAAGTTACCGACGAAGAAATCGAGACAGAGTACACAAGACTCGGCGAGGCTTACGGCATGGAGGCTGACAAGGTCAAGGAAGCAGTTGCTGCTGAAGCACTCGTTGCTGACCTTAAGGTTAAGAAGGCTGTTGATCTCGTAAAGGAAAGCGCAAAGATCGTTGACGATAAGGCTGAGTAATTCTCCCTTTTGAAACGTTCATAAAGGCGCACTAACGAAATATCAAAGATATCCGATGTGCCGCTGAAATTCAGCGGCACATTCTGGAAATTGACACTTTACCGCCGAATTCGACGGAAAAACATATTTAATTGCTATGAAAGGTGGAAAAAGCTATGGCACTTGTTCCGGTTGTAGTTGAACAGACAAACAGAGGCGAGCGTTCTTACGATATCTATTCCCGCTTGCTCAACGACAGAATCATCATCCTCTCCGATGAGGTTAACGACGTTACCGCATCTCTCGTGGTAGCACAGCTTCTTTATCTTGAAGCACAGGATCCCGACAAGGATATCAATCTGTATATTAACAGTCCCGGCGGATCCGTTTCCGCAGGAATGGCTATCTATGATACCATGAATTTTGTAAAATGCGACGTTTCTACCACCTGCATCGGTATGGCTGCAAGCATGGGCGCATTTCTTCTCTCATCAGGCGCAAAGGGTAAGCGTTATGCTCTCCCCAACAGCGAGATCATGATACACCAGCCTCTCGGCGGTGCTCAGGGTCAGGCGTCCGATATCAAAATTCATGCGGAGCACATCCTCCGCACAAGAGATAACCTAAACCGCATCCTTGCTGAGAACACCGGACGTCCTCTTGAAGAGATCGAGCGCGACACGGAAAGAGACAATTTCATGCGCGCATCCGAGGCAGCTGAATACGGTCTTATCGACCGCGTTATCGACCGCCACGCATAAGCTGTAAAAAATATCCGTAAGAATTGGGTGATGCACCTGCGTCACCCAATTTTTGAGGCTTTCATTATTTTAAAGGAGTTTTAGACATGGCTTCAAACAACACGAGAGACGGAATGAAGAAGTGTTCATTCTGCGGCAGAAGCGAAGCGCAGGTGAATTTCATTATTCCCTCCCCTGACGGAAAAGCTTATATCTGCGACAACTGCATCGAGATATGTAGTGATCTTATAGATGAGCAGTACGAGATCCACAGAGCGATCGAAAAAGAAGAGCTTAATGAAGATAAGCTCCTTCCGCCCCGTGACATAAAGGCAACTCTTGACGAATACGTCATCGGTCAGGACAAAGCCAAGGTGGCTCTTGCAGTTGCGGTATACAACCATTATAAGAGACTTATGAGCCGCGACAAAAAGGATGACGAGAACGACGGAGTTGAGCTTCAGAAGAGTAACGTTCTTCTTATCGGTTCAACAGGTGTAGGTAAGACCTTCCTTGCACAGACACTTGCCAAGACACTTAAGGTGCCCTTTGCTATTGCAGATGCTACCACCCTTACCGAGGCAGGCTACGTAGGCGAAGACGTTGAGAATATTCTTCTCAGACTTATTCAGGCTGCTGACTACGACGTAGAGGCTGCCGAGCGCGGTATCATTTACATCGACGAGATCGACAAGATATCCCGTAAAAGCGAAAACCGTTCTATTACGCGTGACGTTTCCGGCGAGGGTGTACAGCAAGCACTGCTGAAGATCCTTGAGGGTACCGTTGCAAACGTTCCCCCTCAGGGCGGACGTAAGCATCCCAATCAGGAATTTATACAGATCAACACAGAGAACATACTTTTCATCTGCGGCGGTGCTTTCGACAATCTTGATCAGATCATCGAAAAGAGACGCGGAAAGTCAGTTATCGGCTTCGGCGGCGAGGTGAAGGGTAAGACCGAAAAGCTCGCTGACGGTGTATATCATGACGTTACCGCTCACGACATCGTGAAGTACGGACTTATCCCCGAGCTTGTGGGACGTCTTCCCGTTATCGTAGGACTTGAAAACCTTGACGCGGACGCACTCGTGCGTATCATGCGCGAGCCCAAGAATTCTCTTGAGAAGCAATATCGCAAGCTTTTCGCAATGGATGACGTTGAACTTGAATTTACTGACGAGGCGCTCCGAGAGATCGCTGAGCGTGCAATTGAGCGAAACACGGGTGCCAGAGGTCTTCGTTCCATTATGGAGGAGACTCTCACCGATATCATGTACGATATTCCCTCGCGCGACGACGTAGCAAAGGTGATAATCACACCTGAGTGCATCAGGGGCGAGAGCGAAGCTCAGATCGTAACGAAATAAACAACGCCGTAAACCGAGCTTGACGTTCGGTTTAC
>JAZUBZ010000105.1:0-28586 GCA_045638805.1 Eubacteriales bacterium | reverse complement strand
AAATGTAGGAACTGCAGTAGTAAAGTAATTACTCAATTAAAAAGACGTCCTTTGCATAAGTTGCAAAGGACGTCTTTTTTAGTGCGATCGGTATGTGATATAATTTGGCGGAGAAAGACCGCTGTATACTTAATACTCGATTGATCGTATCAGATCATAGCTGAGTTTTACTTATCGGGAGTGAAGCTTACGTTTGAACACTCGTTTATTATTACGGTATCGCCTTTTGAAACTATTTTGTTTCTGCGTATAATAAGTCCGTCCACATTCCTTGCAGTAATGCCATGGGGAGTAGCTGGACAGTCGATGATGTTATCTTCAATGGTGATATTGCTTAATACTTGCCCTGTCGGATGCTCAGCCCCTGCAAAGACCATTATTGCCCCCGGGTCACCATACCATTTTTCGGCACATTCCGTGATGCGGTTTCCTTTGATGACCACGTCGCGTGATGATACGCCCTCGTACCAGTTTGCCTCAGGAGATACTACTATAGCAGGTCCTGTGATATTGGTAAAAGTGTTTCCTTCAATCAGAACGTCACGGGACTTAATAAGGAGACTTCGTGCGTTGTGGCTTGAAGCACTGCATCCAACGATCTCTGTTTTTGGGACCCACGTAATATTTGAAAGTATAAGTCCTACAGAATTTGCAGGTAATGCATGGTCAAGCTCAACACGACACATCCATTCATCAGGCATCGTACTTACATCGGTTACGGTGAAGGTATCAATTAGTTGGAGAGAATCAATATCGCATAACTCAAGTCTATCTCCCACGTCAGGATAGTCAAGGGTTTGTGCGTGTGTACCGTCGGGAGTTTTTTCCTGCATATAGCATATTCTGTCGCCCTCAACGCTTACGATCTTCTGGTAATATGTGTGAACATTGGTCATGTCGTCGCCGTGACCTTTAAAGGTACAGTCTTCAAGACAAAGAATACCCTTAATAGCGGAGAAGTGGGTAGCGTCGCAGTTAGTTGAGAAGTTGTGTCCCTCGATCGGAACGACTTTAACTCTTTTTAGCGTAATATTTTCGCTTCTGTTTCCGAGAATACCCATACCTGGCTGATTGTTGACGGTTAGAGAGTCAATGGTCACGTCCTTCGAGTTTTCGATGAGAACGGCTGGTCTGAAATGTGCCGTGTGTCCGACGTAAAATTCAACCCCCGGGTGTATCTCGGCGGCGTTGTCAAAGGGAACCATTACGTGGTGGCTGTCGATATAGCGGCGTGCCCATATATCGTGATCCGCACGGGTCTTCTTTTTTGTATTGGTGTCATATGGCCACACCTTGATGACCATGGGTGAAGCTTCCTTAACGGGACAGTCACCGTCGAACTCAATTACAGCCTCGCGTCTGTACGCATCAAGTGTGGGATCGGTAACCTGCGTTACAACACCGCGGCTGTAGGGAAGGCGCTTGTGACGAATGGTAAATCCCTTTATAACAATGTCTTCACATCCTCTTATGGATATAGGTTCCATAAAACCGTCGATAACAAGCGTTACACCGTCAGCGATTACACGTGTACCCGTCTGTCCCTCAAAATATATGCCTCTTGTATATTCGAAATCAGGTTTGAAGAGTATGTGTTCGGGGTTTCTGCCGTATTCACCTGCCATAACGGCACGCTGAATTTCTCGCGCTCGCTCATTTGTTATGTTATAAGTGCCTTCTTCTACAATCAGTGTTGTATACGGATGTTCTTTAAGGTATGTCATTGCAAGCGCAAAACGCATGCTGTCGCTTTCGCCGGTAAACTCAGATAAATATACTGTATTGTTCATAATTAAATCTTTCTGTTTGTTTTTTTGTGTGGTGTTGTATATTGAGTGATTATTTATTGCGTTTTTGTTTTCGGAACTCATCGGGGGAAATGTTATTTTTGCGTATAAACTGTCGGTAAAAATGGGAGTAACTGTGATATCCGCAATTTAGCGATATGCTTTCCAGAGAATCTGACGTGACCGATAACAGCTCTTCTGCTTTTTTTAGTCTGACCATATTAAGATATACATTCGGTGTCATACCGTACGTTCTTTTAAATACGTTTATTATATGATTCTTACTAAAGGAAAATTTTTTGCAAAGAGTATCGATACTGATGTTCTGATCGCAGTTCTCTATAATAAATTCTGAAATTTTATGAGCCATACCACCCGCTCCGTTATTATTACAAAGTTTAGACAGAATACGGTAGAACATGGCAGCTTTTAAAATATACGGTGCATCGCTATAAGAAAGCATATGCATTTGTTCAATATTATCCTTTAAATACTCATAATCGAAGGTTCCCCTTTTAGGAAGCAAGCTTTCGTTTTCCCATTCAGCATTAAAATGAATATACATATATTTAGGGCTATCACTTGGGACAAGACCGTCCTGTACAGAACCGCCTTTTTGAATATGATACTCACCGGGGTGTACCTCGTACGACACTCCATCCTCGGTAAAACGTAAAACACCGTCAAATACGAGTAGCAACACATCGTATTCACAAATTCGCTTAACGTGATACTCATTCTTTTTAAAAAGCAAAATGGATGATGTCAAGTATTTAATGTCTTTGTTTAAATTAATTCCATACATATTATCACCATGATAATTATAACAGTCACAGTGTGATTTTGTCAATACAATTTGTGAAATAATCAATTTACTTAAAGCTTTCAGTGTGATATAATACATATGAAGACATTTTTAGCATTATATTATCACATTTGAATGACGTGTTTGCAAAATAATTAAAGGTTGATAGTTTTAACGCAACAGAGCAACTTATAAAAAAGAAGAAACAAATTATTTAATTGGTGGTATCGCAAATGATAAAGAGAATATTTGTAATGATTCTCGTGACGCTCATGATCTTGTCCCCTCTTTCATCGTGTGGCGCTGCGGAGCAGGGTAGAGATACATCTTCTGTCACCGAGAATAATAAGACTGAGGGGGAAAGGGACGATCCCCTTGTTAATGAGGCAAGTGAATACGTTGATGATCTTGCCAAAGAGTACGACTTCAGTGGAAAAACATTTGCGTGGATAGGAAGCGGCGTGCAGAGGCCTGAAAAGGAAGAAGAGACGGGGAATATTGAAAACGACGCTCTTTATAACAGGCAGCGCGAGATAGAGGATCAGTTCAATATCGACTGGGTCAACACTCAGGCTGAGATCGAAACCGGTGACACGGGGGTACATGCTGTGTTTGAAGCCGTAAGAACAGCAGTTCTTGCAGGTAGCGACGCATATGATCTCGGATACGGAAGAACATGCTCTGTTTGTCAGCCTTTGCTTATTAATAATACCCTCATAGACGCGAACGAGCTTGACAATGTGGATTTACAAAACCAATGGTGGCCCGAATCACTTACGGAAACCTACAGTATCAACGGTGCAACATATTTGCTTAACGGTCCAATCGTTTCTTATTATTATCAGGACGCATTTTGTGTGCTTTTCAATAAGGAAGTCGCCGAAAATTACGCTGTTGAGGATCTTTATTCCCTTGTAAATAACGGCGAGTGGACATTTGATAAGATGACTGAGGTAGCAAGTGTGATCCCGTCCAACGAAAACGGCGCAGGTGCGTACCGCTATGCGAATCCCAACGGTATGGCTATACTGATGGCAAGCGGGGAGACTGTTACCAAGTTTGACGACATGGGAGTCCCTTACGTGGAAAACGGGCTTACAGCAGAGCTTTCAGCGATAGCTGACAAATACAGCGGTATTTTCGGAGACGATTCCACAACGATTGCAAACAGAGGTTGGCTCACGGGACGTTACGATAATTTTGAAGAGAAGTACGGATATCGTTCCTCTTCCGAGATGTTTATCGAAGGGAAGGTACTTTTCTACTTTACTACGATCGACATGGCGGCAGGACTCCGTGCACATGACGTTAAATTCGGTATCCTTCCCATGCCTAAAGGAAGTGAGATTCAAGATGACTACGTTTGTTACGCAGACCCATGGACACTCGTTAACGTCTTTATTCCCAGAACAACTAAGGACAAAGTCGTAACAGGAGTTATTGTAGAGGCTCTAGCTGCGCTCGGATACAAGTATTTTAAGCCGGCTTATTATGACATCCTTCTTAAAGGTAGAAGCGTACATGACTTTGAAAGTAAACCTATGATAGACATCATTTTCTCAACAAAAAAGTACGATATTATTGATTTTTTTGATGTTGACGTAAGCAACAACGGACCCGGAAGATATGTATGTCTTACAAACGGTGCTGTCACCGAGTCAAGCGAGGGGATCGCTTCAAGGTATATGCTTCTCAGTAAACAGGTGACTCAGAATATAAATCGTGTTCTTTCAAATATAGAAAAAAATAAGTAAAATACACTATAAAACCCAAAGGAGAAATTTTATGAAAAAGATTCTATCAGTTATCCTTGCGACGGTAATGCTGTGCAGTGTTTTAACATGCGGTATTACTTCAGCTTCTGCCGGTACGGAATTTCCTTTCACAGACGTATCTGCAAGCCCCAAAGCTTGGTATTATGGCGCTGTAGAATATGTTTGGGAAAACGGTTTGATGAACGGTTCATCAAACACAACGTTTGAACCGAATACCGACATGAGCCGCGCCATGTTTATTACCGTTCTCGGACGTCTCTGTGGCGCCAAGTCTACATCGAAGGACACTTTCCCGGATACCGATAAGAATACGTGGTATTCCGAATACGTAGGATGGGCGTCTGAGATCGGCATTATGAAGGGTGACGGTAACGGTAATTTTCGACCCAACGCACCTATCACCCGTCAGGAAGCCGCTGTATGCGTTTCTCGTCTTATGGAATATCTTGACGTAATGTTTGACTATACTGACGTATCACCCGACGAATATGAGGATAACGATACGATTGCAGCTGACTGGGCACTTGAGCATGTTGACAGCCTCAGCCGATATGGCATCATCGAGGGTGATAACAACGGCAACTTCAAGCCTGTAAACAAGCTTGACCGTGCGCAGGGCGCTACGATCCTCATGCGACTTCATAAGAAGTATCTGGATGCAACCGAGACTTCAATAGCGCTTAACGTGTGGGATTTCTTCAATACTCCCGAACAGCTTGTGACTAATATGAACTCAGCAAAGAACGAGGCAACAGTCCTTCCGTCTATGGATCTGACTCCTTGCTCAAGCGACTATGCTCCTTGGTTCTTTGGAGTTAATATCACCTACTCTGATATTCCCGCAGGTGGTCTTGAATACGTTAAGTTTGCGTATAAGACGACGGACGGTGCAGCTGATCCCTATCTTATGGTCACCTCTCCCATCCATGATGTGAAGCTTACTCCTGTTGCAACCTCAACTGAAGGTGACTATACTACGCTCATTTTTGAGACCGGTAACGCGGTAAGAGAAATAAGAAGCAAGATATTCACCGAAAAGGAAGGGTTCATACAGACAGGTAATGCTTCAATGAAGGACGATATCGACCTTCCTACCCTCAACACTAGATATCTCTACGTTTCTCTCTATCCCTTCGGTGACAATTCAAATGTTACTGCAAACGTAAGCTACGTCGGCTTTTTCTCCGACTTAGAAGCGGCAAAAGCATACACCGCGCAGAGCGAAGCAGATGTATACAAGAATGGCAAAGACGTTTATGCCGAGGCGGACATCCGTAATCTTACCGACGACGTACTTGCAGAGTATACTGACAAGATGAACGCCCGTATCGAAGAGATCGTAAATACCCCCAATACATATTCTCCCGCTGATATCGAGGGTACGTGTTATTATGTTTCCTCCATCAACGGAAAGCCCGGTAATGACGGACTCTCACCCGACACACCCTTTGCAAGCATCAAGGATCTCTATACGGTATATGCAAATGACGGAGACTTTATCATTCACAAGGTAAAGCCGGGAGATGCTGTATTCTTTGAGCGCGGAAGCGTTTTCTATAAAACACTTGAGTCTGGAAATTCAGGCGATTACGTAATGCTTACCAAAGACGGTGTTATTTACTCCACCTATGGTGAGGGACCAAAACCAATATTTACAGGTTGTCTTGATATTAACGGTAGTATGGATTGGGTGAAGACAGAGCATAAGAATGTCTGGATGCTGAACGATGATTTCGTAACAAAGAGCAAAAATCCTACAATGGGTTACCATGACGTAGGTAATATCGTTGTAACTGACAAAACGGGTAAAACAGGCTTCGGTATTCGTGTTGCTGTCAATAACGCCAACGGTAACGTATTTTATGACGGTGCAACCACTATCGACAACGGACTTGTAACAAATGGATTTGATGTTTACGATTCTGCATCCCGTCCTGCAGAAAGCCTCGCTACAGTTCTCATGCATAATCTTGAATATTACCACGACTGGGAGACGAACAAGCTGTATATGTATTACGACGGAGGCAATCCGGGCGAGGTATTCGAAAAGATCATCGTTTCGACAAAAGGACATTGTATCGGTCTTGCAAGTAACGCAGTACTTGACAACGTATCCGTAATGTATACGGGAAGCCACGGTATTACTGCGGGATATATCAACTCCGTAATCCAAAACTGTACTATTGAATGGATAGGCGGCTCGGCACAGGGTGGTACTACAAGATTCGGTAACGGTGTTGAGATATACGGAAGCTCAGACGGATATACCATCAACAACTGTTATGTAAATCAGGTATATGACGGCGGTATCAGTACCCAGATCTCCAGCCCTGCAAGTGAAAACACAATCGCCCTTCAGAACAACCTGACCTTCTCAAACAACGTTATTACCAATACAAACTCCCATATCGAAATTTGGAACTACGGTGTAGGAAGCGTTCTTTGTAATATCCGTCTCACGGGTAACTATCTTGCAGTCGGCGGTTACCACTTCGGACATCAGAGACCCAACAAGGGCGGAAGTCTTCTGTATCTCGGAAGATTCACAGGCCAGTTCTACTCTAACTCAGTGTTTGAGGATAACGTGCTTATGTTTGCTCATGCTATGATCTGCGGACGTCCCCTTCTTGCAAGAGGTGAGACAAACGGAACTGTCATGAGAAATAACGTATACATTAACAGCTCGAATACACGTCTTGGCGAGCTTCAGGCAGACTGGAGAAACGATAACGTGGGAGGCGATGCTGTAGACCATGCTCAGATGTATACTCGCGAAAATATCCGGAACATGGTTGATAACGGTATTGAAGAGGGAACGATCTTCTATATTACCGATGAATATTATGACGAGAGAGAAGCAGACGGTCTTTTCTATAATCGCGGCGGTAATTTCCGCGGACACTGATCAAATAAACTTTTAGCGGATAACGATTAATCAGTCGGGATATCCTCTGATATCCCGACGTTTTATCAAAGTTCAAAAGACACAAAAATAGGAGCCTAATATATGCAAAAATGGAATTTTTACAGTGCGAATGAAATTAAACCGTCAGGCTGGCTTTACCGTCAGTTAAAGCTCCAAGCAGACGGTCTCAGCGGTAATCTTGATAAAATATGGCCGGATATTCGTGACAGTGCATGGATTGGAGGCGAGAGGGAAGGATGGGAGCGTGTACCTTATTGGCTTGACGGCTTTATCCCCCTTGCTTATCTGCTTGACGACGCTGATATGATCGAAAGAGCAAGGAAGTATATTGATGCCATTATTGAAGGACAACAGGATGATGGCTGGATATGTCCCTGCAATGAAGAAAGCAGGGCAAAGTATGATACATGGGCTGTACAGCTCATAACAAAGGTTTTGACTGTTTACTATAGTTGCTCAGGTGATCAGCGTGTTCCTGATGTAATTTATAAGACTCTCAAAAATTATTATGATCTGCTAAAAGAAGGAAAGATAAAGCTTTTCCAGTGGGGACATTTCCGTTGGTTTGAACTCTTCATCTCTCTCAATTTCATTTATAAGTCTCATAAAGATCCTTGGATCGTTGAGCTTGCTCGGATCGTAAAGGAGCAAGGGGCAGATTATGAAAGCTTTATTCCTCAGTGGAAGCGTCCGCTTAATCAGTGGGTGCTTCAGACACATATCGTAAATCTTGCGATGATGCTTAAATCCGAAGCTGTCAGTTGTGATCTTCTTGGTGATGAGTATTCTGACAAGGCTGAGAAATTACATAGTATCCTTAAAGAATATAACCGAACTGCTATAGAGGTCTTTACCGGTGACGAATGCCTGTCCGGAATTTCTCCTATTCAGGGAACAGAGCTTTGTTCAGTTGTGGAACAGATGTATTCGTATGAATTACTGTTTGCTTATACAGGTGATCCCAAGTGGGCAGAACGCCTCGAAGTATTAGCTTTTAACGCGCTCCCTGCAACAATCAGTGAGGACATGTGGACACATCAGTATCTGCAGATGAATAACCAGATCGCATGTAAAAAATTCCCCGGAAAGTCACTTTTCAGAACCAACGGATCCGAAGCTCATTTGTTCGGACTTGAACCTATATTCGGGTGTTGTACTGCAAATTTCAATCAGGGATGGCCTAAATTTGCACTTTCAGCGTTTATGTATAACGATGAACGCATTGTAAACGTTGTTCCTGTACCCTGCAGTTTGAAAACCGAGGACGTCTCAATTTCACTTGAAACAAATTATCCGTTTGAAAATGTCCTTAAATATACCATTGAGGCAGAAAAGGATTTTATATTTGAAATCAGACTGCCCAAAGATGCTGAAAATATTATACTCAACGGTAAGCCCGAAATCCAAAACCACCTGTCTTTTAACATAAACAAAGGTGATAAGCGTGAAATTCTTATTTCATTTGATCTCACTCCTCATTTTGAACAATATCCCTATGATCTGACATATGTAAAATGCGGTAGTCTTGTTTTTGCTTTGCCCATTGAAGCTGAAAAGACCATGTATGAATATGAAAAAGACGGAGTCGAAAGAAAATTCCCGTATTGTGACTATGAGCTTATGCCAAAGAGTGATTGGAATTACGGATTTTCTGATACTGTACTGACGGTTGAAACTAAAGCGATAAGTAATATTCCTTTTTCCGAGAGCAATCCGCCAATTACAATAAAGGCAAAAATGCAAAAGATCGATTGGGGACTTGAAGACGGTTATGAGACAGTTTGTTCTAAAACACCGCAATCTCGAACTCCCGTTTCTGATGTGGAAGAAATCAAGCTGATTCCATACGGATGCACAAAACTTAGAATGACTATATTACCGTTTGTAAAATGATAGTTTTCCGTATTTTAATCTAACGGAAACTTGGAATAAAATAATCATTAAATTTCCCAAATACTATTTACAAATCAGATTAAAAGGTGTATTATAGACGCGAACTTAATTGCTTAAGTTTAATAGTTACGCAATCAAATTTTATGTTAACACCAAGGAGTAAGTAACATGAGAAAAAGTTTTCCTTTTACAAGCTGGGTATACAGAGATATTACTGTATATCCGCCTACAGAACTTGATGGCCAGGTAGAATGCGGACTGAGCATTCCAATGACTCCGCCCGTCGATCATCACAATCCTGAGCACGTAGAATGCCTTCTGCGTTATCTTGACCGTGCCAAGGAACTGGGCGTTCAGATGATCCTTCATATTTCGACTTTTACAAACAGTGTGCTTTTGAAGCTTAGTGAAGATGAGTATTGCAGACAGCTTAAGGAATTCTATGAGGTAACGCTTAACAGTCATCCTGCTGTATACGGTTTCTTTGTAGGCGATGAACCTGACAGCTTAACAATGATTAATTGTACAAAACGTTCAATCATTTTGATGAAGCAAACTCTTCCGAATCTTATTCCTTATATTAATATGCAGGGAGCTTCCGGCAGCTATCCTGAGTCATACTTCGGAGGTATGTCTCACGTAGCTTGGCTCAAGTCTATCATCGATGAGGTCGGATACTTTATGATCTCCTATGATATGTACGGTCAGCTCGTTAATGACGGTGGCGGTACTACCGACTATTTCTGCGAAAGCAAGAAGGTTATGGATATCTGCGAAGAAGCTGGTATTCAGCCTTGGGCATGCCTTATATGCAGTGCTCATATGGTATTCCACAAGCCCGATGAGTATGATATCATGTGGCAGATCACAACTGCTGCCGCAATGGGCTTTGCGGGTATCAACTGGTTCCGCTTCTACGATAGTCCTGCCGTTCCCAACTATCACGGTTCTCCCGTCGATCAGTTCGGTAATAAGACGACTCACTACTACGATATGCTTCGTTGTAACAGAGGATTCGGCGAGCAGTTCGGTGAAATATTCCCCTATCTTAAGAGAAAGGCTACGTATTTCTTCGGAGAAGACAGAGACCGCCAGAGCTATGCCAGATTTGACGAGACCTGTCATGATATCATCGCAGAGGTCAGAAGCAGCTTCGAGGAATCTATGGTCAGCTTTTTCGAGCACGAGGAAACAGGCGAGGAGTATTTCTGCATAATAAACTGTTCCAGAAAGTTCTATAATCACTATGAGATCAGAACAAAGAGTGACGAGTACGACGTTTATATGGTATTCCAGAACGGACTCAGAGAAGGTAAGAGACGTCTTTTGAAGGATAAGGATGACAGCTTCCAGAGTGAAGACTTCCTGTATCCCGGACAGATGGCTCTCTATAAGATCAAGAAAAAGTAAGGCGGGTTAAGTTTATGGATAAGATAAGAATAGGTGTCCTCGGTGTAAAGCGAGGCACAAGCATGATATACTACTGCGAGAGAGCGCAGAACGCAGAGGTCGTTGCCATTTGTGATAAATGGGAGGAAGGCCTCAGAAAGACCGAGAAAGAGCTGAACGACGACAGAATTACATTCTATACCGATTTTGATGAGTTTATAAATCACGATATGGATGCTGTAGTTCTTGCTAACTACGGTAACGAGCACGCTCCATTTGCTATCAAATGTCTCAACCATGGCCTCCATGTATACAGTGAGGTTACTGCATGTCAGCATATGAAGGAAGCAGTTGAGCTTGTTGTGGCAGTTGAACGTAGCGGTAAGGTATACGCCCTCGGTGAGCAGTATTGCTTTATGCCCGCACCGATGGAGATGAAGCGTCTCTATCGCGAGGGTAAAATTGGTGAGCTTGAGTTTGCTGACTGCGAATACGCACACGATGCTTCCCCCGCATGGCACCGACTTACGTTTGGTGATCCAACACACTGGAGAAACTATGCATACTCCACGTTCTACTGCACACACTCCGTAGGCCCCATTATTCATGCAACAGGCCTTCGTCCGGTATCTGTAACCGGCTTTGAAAGTTACCTTAACGATCGCAGAAGCAGTGTTGGTGCTAAGACTGCCTCTTTCGGCATCTCCATGATCACCCTTAACAACGGTGCTATTATCAAAGCACTCAACGGTAACCTTCGTCGTAGTACCCTTTGGTATTGTATGTACGGCTCCGCAGGTAAGCTTGAGAACTCAAGATCTATCGTTAAGAATGGTGGTGTAGCCCGTCTCTACGTTGAGCTTGAGGAAAGAGGCCACGATGACGAATTAGTTACAAGGGATAATTACATTCCCAAGAGACCTCCGCTTGAGGGTAACTTTGAGGAGACTTCCTTCAACGATCACGGCGGCGCAGACTTCTACTGTATGCAGGGCTTTATAAACCGTATCAGAGGAGATGAGAATGCTGACTACATCGACGTTTATGAGGCAATGGATATGACCCTTCCCGGTATGTTCGCATACCGTTCACTTCTTAAGGGTGGCGTTCCTGTTGATGTTCCCGATCTTCGTGATCATGCACAGCGCGATCTCTACAGAAACGATACGACATGTACTGACCCCAAGGCAGCAGGTGACATGCTTGTTCCGGCATACTCCAGAGGAGAGGTTGAAATCGACCCGTCCGTATATGACAAGGTAAGAGCTAACTTCATCCGCGAGATGGAAGACGGAACCTTTGCAGCAGAATAATCTATCTTATAAATAACGGGCTGTAGCACGGCTACAGCCCGTTATAAATGAAAAGGTGTTTCAATGAATTTTTATTATATACTGATATTAATCGCAACAGTTCTGTTTTCATGTCAGTTTATGATGACGCAAGGCTTTCAGAAACTCAACGGAAGCAGTTTCAGAACGTCCATTCGCTTTGCTTCGCAGACAAGTATCGTTATCGCATTTGCTATGCTCATTCTGTCAGGCTTCAAGCTTAGGTTCACACCGTTTCTCGTTATTGTAGCCCTCGGTCACAGTGTATTGGCATTTACCTCGTCATTCTGCTCTATAAAAGCGCTTGGAACGGCAAATTTGTCAGTATTCTCAATGTTCTCAATGCTTGGCGGTATGCTTCTTCCTTTTGTTTACGGAATTGGTTTCGGCGGCGAAAAAATGACATGGGGCAAGGGGATCTGCTGTGTACTTATTGTTTTAGCTCTAACTTTTGACAGAGAAAATTTCAAAAGCAAGGCTGCTGCCGTAAAGTATTATTTTGCGGTTTTCTTCCTCAACGGTATGAACGGTGTGATCGCGGCGTTTATAACCCACACTGAACCGGGATACAACAAGCAGAGTTATCTCGCGCTGATGAATATATTTGTGTTTATCATAACCTTCATTGTGTATTACGTCAAAGAGAAGAAGCCACCCATACCAAGGCTTGCTGAGCTAAAATATTCCGTAAGCTACGGTGTTTGTAACGGTGTGGCAAATCTCATGCTCCTTATTGCACTCGGTCACGTAAACGCATCTGTTCAGTACCCGATAGTTACGGGTGGCGTTATTATATTCTCGACCGTGGCGGCAGCGTTGCAAAAGGATAACGTAAAGCGAAGGACCATTATATCCGCCATTATCGCATTTATTGCAACCGTGTGTATTATTCTTTGACGTCGATCTCGCGTGTGCGTTTTATTTAGAAGGAACTCTATTAAGAAAACTGAATAACGATATACGTGTCGATCAGTCTCTATGTGTAAACTTAAACCGTGTTTGGCCTTTTTGGTGAAACACGGTTGATTGTTTTTATGGATTGGTGATATAATTAAATAGTATTATTTTTTGTCAGAAAAGTATTCCGTTTTCGATAATATAAATGAAAGCACATTACGGAAAGGAGTGGTGATTTATGAAGAAGTTGTGTGCAACGCAAGAAATAGTAAAAGCTTTGGAGAAGCGCGATACGACAGTACTTGAAAAAATTGAAAACAGTTACGGAGCCTTACTTCGCAGGATAGCCTTAAACCTTGGACTTAACCATGGAGACACTGAAGAATGTATGAACGATGTATATCTTGAAGTGTGGAATACTATTCCGCCTGTGAAGCCACAAAGTATACGTTCATATGTATGTATGCTGATGAGAAGGATTGTTATCGATCGAATAAGATATAACAGCGCAGACAAAAGAGCAGGAACAGTATACATAGAAGTTACCGATGAACTCGAAGGTTGTTTGGACGTTGAAAATACGGTTATCGATGAAATATGTATTCCGGAGATACTTAATACTTTTCTGGGAAGGCAAACTTTCGAAAACAGAGAGATTTTTTTGAGACGATATTATGAATTCGAAAGCACAAATAGTATAGCCCGTGATCTGTCGTTAAGTTCAAATACCGTGGATAAAAGACTTTCAAGAATGAGAGCTGAACTGAAAAGAACACTCACAGAATGGGGGTATAATTAATGAAGTACAAAGATAGATTATCCGATATGCTTGGCGAGATTGATGAAAAGTATATCGACGAATTGTGTGACATACGTGAAAAACGTGCGAAAAGAAGAAAAACAGCAAGAAGAATATGGAGCGTCGCAGCTTGCTTTGCTATGTTTACTGTAATAGCGATAGTAGTCATTATACAGATAACTAAGCAGCCTCCTGTAAATATGCCTGTTGATACAGGTACTCCCACCGAAACTTATGACAGCATTATTTCACCCTCGCACAAAAAAGAAGATAAAGAAACGGTCACGAATGAGACTACCGTTCAGGGACAGAGTGAACCAATCGAAGTTCCCGACGTAGAGGTACCGACCGAAATGCAGTCAAGAACATATTACTGTACGGCTGATTATTACAGAGAATGGTTTGCTAAGGATTGGGAATACATCCCCGCACTTACCCTCAATGATGACGGGACAATGATGTTTCGTGTGTTTTATATCGGTGGTGTAGCAGACGTGCCCGGAACTTATGAGATCGACGGTAATAAGATATATATTTACTGTCGATTGGATGAAAGCTTTTTCAAGGGAAGTGACCCCTACGGATTTCCTTATATGGATGACAAATTCATGTTTGAAGTTGTTGATGAAGATACACTCATTTTCTTCGGACACCCGGATGATACCAATGATGTCAGAGCATATACCTTGGAACAAGGATACGTATTCAAAAGCGAAATACTCCATGTAAATGCTGAGGATGACTATACAGGAACTTGGAGCTCCGAAGGCAAACACGGAAGCATAACCATAACTGCAGTGGGTGAGGATTATATTTTATTCAATGGCGGAATTGAAAAGCAGTTTAAATTTACCGTCAAGGCTGTCAAGCTGGATGATATCTACGTTTTTGGTACAGATACGTCCCCCATTTTATACGGACCGACTTGGGTCAAGGGAAGTGTGAAGTTAGAGCCTGACGCTGTAAGTATAACCTACGCAGACCTACCGCATCCGTGGGAAGGTCTTAACAGTGAATTGAAGTACTATGATAAGTCACCATTAGAATTACAGCCTCATACTAAACTTCTCGAATCCGCAGAACCGTGTCAAAGTCATGTGGGAGAATGGAGATATAAGGTAAATGATAACGGTAAAACTTTCGAGGTCTTAAATGTCAAGCTGTCAATACATGCCGTAGATCCCGAAAGTATCACCTTTACTTATGAAGTGAAAAATGATCTTGTGCTTGAAGCAGTTGCAGTGAAAGCTGACGGAAGATATATCTTCGGTAAAGACATATCTCCGAGTTTTAAACTTAATCATCACGATCCTGAAAAGCTCGAATCGTACAATAATATAAGCGGTAGGTTAGAGTTTTTTGCAAAATCTGTTTCCTTTACTATTACCGATGAAAACGGTGATACGTCATCGGTGAAGTATACCGAGAAATATGAAATATCCACCAATATGAGTGAACTTCCCGAAAGTACTGTCAATGCAATATCAGAAACTTGGTCAACACTTGAGGAAAAGGGATGGGAAAAAGTACAATGTATAAATTCCGAACCCGACAGCCTTAGACGCTGGAAGGTCAAAGTACCCATGTATGACCCAAGGTATAGCACGGTACTCTATACTTTAATAGCCAGCCGTGACGGTATTGATATTGGGGTGCGTATCGTCTTTAACGAACATACCGAGGTCTGGGAAGCCGTAGGTGTTTATTACGTTAATTCTCATGGAACGATGTTGATAGACAGAACATATACAACCTTTGTTGAAGACACAGGAAAGACTGATTTCATATTATCAGCAACCGATCCTGACCTGATTGATTATTTTAGGTAAAGTATGCAGCAATAAAGAACCGTAAAAGCTGTTACAGAACTACAAAAAGTTAATAGTTCGGGACTATAGCGTTAAGTGCAGAACTTTTACTCCTCGTCGATTTTATTAAGTGGATAGGTATGTGTACTCAGCGGATCTGTAACGATCTTTTCTCAGCAATAAGACGCAGTATTTCCTAACAATCGCATCCGCCACCACCTTAAATAAAATTGTGATTTTCAAGTTATAATATAGCAATTTAAAGTTGAAAGAGGAGAGTACAACAGCACAGAACGTGTAGGCAACAGTTCTGTGCTGTAAACAAAAAGAAAAAGAAGCGACACATAGGTATCGCTTCTTTTTTCTTGATAAGGTAATATGACTGTTACTTAGTTATATTACTTATTTTGTTGTGAGGTTGTTCTCGTAGCTCTCGATCATCTTCTTAACCATCTGACCGCCGATAGAGCCTGCCTGTCTGGAAGTAAGCTCACCGTTATAGCCCTGCTTGAGGGGAACACCAACTTCGCTTGCTGCCTGCATCTTGAACTGTTCCATAGCTGCCTTTGCTTCGGGAACAACGATCTTGTTATTGTTCTGTGACATATTAGTTACCTTTCTTTCCTGCTTACGATTTTTATAAGCAAATTGAATTATTAGTTGAATGACGAAGAACTGTTTTGTTCTCCGTCATTAGTATTATTCATATAAACCTAAATATGAGTGGTAATTTTTATCACAGTTTAATCATGAACGGTAATATATTTAAAGTAAATACACAGATTGCAGATTTTCACAGTTTAAAACGGATAATTCTGTTTACTTGACAAAAAAACATAACAAACATTAAACTCTAAAAATCAAAATTATGTCATACTTCTTGACTTTGATCTGTTATTGGAATATAATATAAGGAGAATATTTTAAAATTACGGAGAATAAAACAATGGACGTTATAAAGCAGTTATCACTTATTGGTATTGTACCCGTTATCGCACTTGACAATGCGGAAGACGCAAGCCCTCTTGCAGGTGCGCTTTGCCGCGGAGGTCTTCCTTGCGCTGAGATCACATTCAGAACAGCAGCGGCTGAACAGTCTATCAAGAATATGCACCGCGACTATCCCGATATGATCATCGGAGCAGGTACCGTTCTCACAACAGAACAGGCAGACCATGCAATTGCCGCAGGTGCAACGTTTATCGTTTCCCCCGGACTTAACCCTGAAGTAGTAAAGCATTGCCTTGCCAATGGTTATCCCGTGGTTCCCGGCATTGCAACTCCCACAGAGATCGAGCTTGCTATGTCACTCGGCCTTGATACCGTGAAGTTTTTCCCGGCAGAAGCGGCAGGCGGTATCGCAATGATCAAGGCTATGTCAGCTCCCTACGGCAAGATCAAATTCATGCCTACAGGCGGTATCGGCAAGGATAATCTCAACGATTATCTCTCTTTTGGAAAAGTATTCTGCTGCGGCGGAAGCTGGATGGCTGCAAAGAAGCTGATAAACGAAGGTAAGTTCGACGAGATCGAACGCCTTACTCGTGAAGCTGTGTCTTCAATGCTTGACCTCAAGATCCACCACGTTGGTATCAACTCCGATGCAGAGAATGCTAAATCCGACGCGGAGCTTTTCGCAGCTTTCCTCGGACTTCAGACAAGAGATGCAGGTATTTCAGTATGGTCTGGTGATAAGGTTGAGATCATGATCGATCCTATTAAGGGTGAGAGAGGTCATATAGGTCTCAGCACCAATTACGTTGACCGTGCGGCTTATCATCTCGAGAGACGTGGAATGAAGTTCGATCTTTCCACAGCAAAGTATGACGCGGCAGGGAATATGACCTTCGTTTATGCTGAGAATGAGATAGCAGGATTTGCAATTCACCTTTTGAAAAATGCGTAAAAATACATACTGAATTGAGGTACATAAAATGAAAAGAGTTATAACATTCGGTGAGCTTATGCTCAGACTTGCTCCTAACGGATACTACCGTTTCTTCCAGAACGATCAGATGCAGGCAACCTTCGGCGGCGGCGAAGCAAACGTAGCTGTAAGCCTTGCAAACTACGGCCTTGATAGTGTATACGTAACAAAGCTCCCTAAGCATGCTATCGGACAGGCAGCAGTTGATTCTCTCCGTTATTTCGGCGTTGACACTTCAAAGGTAGTACGCGGCGGTGACAGAGTAGGTATCTACTTCCTTGAAAAGGGCGCTTCTCAGAGAGGTTCCGTTTGCATCTACGACAGAGCACACTCTGCTATCGCAGAAGCTGCTCCCACAGATTTTGATTGGGACGATATCTTCAACGGCGCTGATTGGTTCCACTTCACAGGAATCACCCCCGCTCTCGGCGGTAACATGGTAGATATCTGCCTTGATGCTTGTAAAGCTGCAAAGGCTCGCGGCGTTAAGATCTCCTGCGACCTCAACTACCGCGGTAAGCTCTGGACAAGAGCAGAAGCAAGAGAGTCTATGACAAAGCTTTGCGAGTACGTTGATGTTTGTATTTCCAACGAAGAGGACGCAAAGGACGTATGCGGTATCGAAGCTGAGAACACCGATATTTACGGCGGTAAGCTCAACCACGAAGGCTACAAATCCGTTGCAAAGCAGCTTGCTGACAAGTTCGGCTTTGAGAAAGTTGCAATTACTCTCCGTTCCTCTATTTCTGCAAGTGACAACGACTGGGCAGGTATGCTCTATGACGGTGAGACCTACTGCTTCTCCAAGTCATACCACCTCCACATCGTTGACAGAGTAGGCGGAGGCGACTCTTTTGGAGGCGGCCTTATCTACTCCATACTCAACGGAAAGTCCACTCAGGACGCTATAGAATTCGCTGTAGCGGCATCTGCACTCAAGCACTCTGTAGAAGGCGACTACAACAGAGTAAGCGTTGCAGAGGTTGAAAAGCTCGCAGGCGGCGACGGAAGTGGTCGAGTACAGAGATAAGTTAATATACATAAAGCAGACGGAAACATCTTAGCCGTCTGCTTTATCTTATTTTACTCAAAAAAGTCGTCGATCTTACACCCGAGAATCGAAGCAAGAGAGGGAAGCAGAGTTATGTCGGGGAAACATACTTCATTTTCCCACTTGAATACAGCTTGAGCCGAAACACCGATAAGTCTTCCGAAGTCATTTTGTGAAATATTATGTAATGTTCGGTACTCTTTGATTTTTTCGGCGATTATTATTTTACATATTTTCTGATTCACTTTGTTTTCTCACCTTTAGATATTTTGTTTTTCTCATTCTATTTATTACTTGATAAACTTCATTTTTTCTTGGCAGATCTAAAAAACGGTTACAGGTCGTAAAAAACGTTGAATATAAAAAGTCTAAGCCTTCATGATCTATACGCTTATAAAGGTCGTCCAATCTGCATACGATATTTATTAAACTATCTTTATTCGATATTTCGAGGTATCGAAGTATAAATCCAATCGCGTCAAGTTGTCTTGTCGTCACTATATCATTGATACCTCTAACGTTGATTCTCTCGTCACCTATTATGATAAATCCCAAATCAGACACCTCAAGTTTTTCTGTACCGCTTTCCTCGGGATAAGGTGAGAAATGCTCTGACGTTAAATATCTGTTCTGTGACCAATCAGCGTATTGCAGGTAAGCATCTTCATTATTCTTGACACAAGCTATTATTTTTGCATGGTTTGTAACATTACTGATAACAAACTCATCCATCATATAAACATTATCTGCTACCGATAAATATTCTCCACTGCCACCGATAACAAGAATCGTTGAAATACCGCAGTTTTTATGCATTTCATTTACCCTGTCAGTGAATGGCGTGATCGGCTCTTTTATGATCAATTGTTTCATAAGCTTATCTCTAATCATGAAATTGGTTGCACTTTTGTCTTCGTCTATAAGAAGGAGTTTTGCACCGATTTGAATTGCCTCCATAATGTTTGCACCTTGTGAAGTCGAACCTGAAGCATGATCGGTTGAAAAATCTGTACTAGCACCATTCGGTAACCATTTGATGAACGGAGAAATATTTACGTTTTTAATGCACCTACCGTCTTCTGATGTTATAGTAATCGCAGAATTGTCAGTTATGCAAAATTCTCTACCATCACCCATTACATGGTCGTAAATTCCAGCGGAAATCGCATCCAAAAGTGTAGATTTTCCCGAATAACCACCACCGGTTATAACGGTAACACCTTTTTTTATTCCCATTCCGCGTATTCCGAAGATTTCAATTTCATCCTCGGGTGTTGACCGGAAGGGAATAGCACCATCCATAGGCTGATCAGTACCTTTCTTTCGCGGGAGAATGCTTCCGTTGGCAATAAATGCGCAATAACCTTGTTTTTTTAACCATTGTCTAATTTCAGTTTGTTTTTTTGATAGTTCAAGTGCGGCTTCATATCCTTTGATATTTAGACCTGAAATAAAAACGCTTACAGCTTCCGGAAGATCGCGGCACATCATTTTCTTGCTTTTGTGTATATGCTTATCCGGAAACTGAACTTGAAGTTTTATACATAAACACTGTTTGGGTTCAGGTAATTCTTCGGGCGGTAAAAGAAGTGCTGTACTACCGCTTCCGTTCCAGTAATCCTTTTGAGCACACACCTCAAAATATGCAGTATTTCTTACAATTACCTCACCACCCGGCTCACATATGTAATATCGTCCTTTTTCCTTATCATTATTTGACCTGCTGTAGAGTTCTTCATTAAGATGCACGATATACTTTCCAAACTCTCTCAAATAAAAATCCGCCGCCGCGCGTTCTAACGATTTGTCTGTTACCTCACCTGCCAACATATCACAAGGAATCCTTATTGTAACTGTTGGCTTACTCTGCGCAAGTTTATGAGTATGAGTGATTTCAAACGCGATATGATCCATATAATAATACGTGGGATTATAGTCAACAAATGGCGGCAAATCGGGAAAACGTTGATCAACATATTTAAGTAGTCCCTCATACATATCAGTATAAGTTGTAGTGTTGTTTGGTAATGAATCGAAGATATTTCTTAGTCTTTTCACTTTGTTACCTCAAATTAGATAATTAAATCGGTTCTATGCCATATAAAAATAAAAACACACCTAGTAGGGTGTGAAAAAATATATACCGCTGATATAAAAATGGCACACCCAATATCGGATGTGCCGTAATGCTATGAAAGTTAAATCCAAATAATAAGCAAATGGAGACTATCCGATAATATATATGTTTTCATATTGTTTAGCCTCCTTCTTTTAAATTTATTTATGACATATCTTACGTTAGCAAGTATAGCATATATCTTCTCTTAGGTCAACATATATTTACCAAAATATCATCAACCGTTGGTTTATGGAATAAAAGAAGTCAAATTTATTCAACTTCATTTTAGTTCATCATCCCATTTCAGATAACCGCTTGTAAACGGAAGATGGTCAAACTTCTTCGTTTCGGTATGAACAAAGCCATTAGCTATGTACCAATTCTTTAATACGGTGCTTTCTTCGATAATACCGATTTTTATTGCATTCCCGCCCAAGGACTTCACTACTGCCTTTGCGTGATCAAGGAGCAGTTTACCAAATCCGTTGTGTCTATATTCCGGTAACACAGCAAGATTATGAAGCTCATAGGTATCATCATTTTCTTTAGAGAGCGACATATAACCAATAATTTTCTTATCGGCATATAGGGCGTACATATGCCAACCCCAATTTTTCTGTATCTCAAGAAAAGATAGAGGGATGAAGCTCGTATGCTTCGGACAGTTTTCCTGTGTTAGACCAAATTGGTCGGCAACTGTTTTGAAACTTTGATGAATTACTTCAAGGCAAGACTGAAGTTCGGATGAATTCACTTCAGTAATTGATACGTTCATTTTTTTGACTCCTTTCGCGAGATTATATATGATACAAGCCGCCTCACAAATGAAGCGGCTGTAAAAATTCAGTTCTTTAAGCTCTGCATCGGAGCGGGGATACGTCCGCCGCGTGCGATAAACTTAGATGAGCTTGTGTTATGTACGGGCATGATGGGGCCGTTTCCGAGCAGACCGCCGAACTCAAGCTCTTCGCCTGCCTGTCTGCCGATAGCGGGGATCACTCTTACAGCGGTAGTCTTAGAGTTTACCATACCGATAGCCGCTTCGTCAGCGATGATAGCGGAGATAGTGTCAGCAGTCGTGTCACCGGGAAGAATGATCATGTCAAGTCCAACAGAGCATACGGCAGTCATTGCCTCAAGCTTTTCAAGTGTAAGCTCGCCGCATCTTGCCGCCGCGATCATTCCTGCGTCCTCTGATACGGGTATAAACGCACCTGAGAGGCCTCCGACGTGCGAGGATGCCATAACGCCACCCTTCTTTACAGCGTCGTTAAGAAGCGCGAGAGCGGCTGTAGTACCGTGTGTACCACAGGTCTCAAGACCCATTTCCTCAAGAATATACGCAACGGAATCGCCTACAGCGGGAGTGGGAGCGAGAGACAGGTCAACGATACCGAAGGGAACACCAAGTTCGCGGGAGGCAACAGTACCAACCAGCTGACCCATACGGGTTATCTTGAACGCAGTCTTCTTAATGATGTCCGCAACCTCAGTAAGGTCTCCGTCGGGACACTTGGTAAGCGCAGCACGAACAACACCGGGACCGGATACACCAACGTTAATTACGCAGTCAGGCTCGCCGACACCGTGGAAAGCACCTGCCATAAAGGGGTTATCCTCCGGAGCATTACAGAACACAACAAGCTTTGCCGCGCCTATGCAGTTTCTGTCAGCGGTAAGCTCGGCCGCACGCTTAACAGCCTTACCCATAAGAGCCACAGCATCCATATTGATTCCCGCCTTTGTGGAACCGATATTGACAGATGAGCAGATGTGGTCAGTCACAGCAAGAGCCCCGGGGATCGATGCGATAAGCCCACGGCCTCCGGCAGAAAATCCCTTCTGCACGAGTGCAGAGTATCCGCCTATAAAATTGACACCAAGCTCGCAGGCAGCTTTCTCGAGAGTTTTAGCGTACTTTATAGGGTCACCACCGGAAACTGCGGTAAGCATAGCAATAGGAGTAACTGAGATTCTTTTGTTGATGATCGGAATACCGTAAGTACGCTCGATCATCTCACCTGTAGATACAAGATTTTTTGCAAGTCTTGTAAGTTTTTCGTAAACCTTACGGCAAGACACATCAATATCGCTGTCCGCACAGTCAAGAAGGGAAATTCCCATAGTGATGGTTCTCACATCAAGGTTTTCGTTTTCGATCATATTGATCGTTTCAAATATGTCTCTAGTATTGATCATAGCTTCTATGTAACCTCGGAATTCTTTAAATGCGGTGCATGGAATTAAAGATATCCTCGTGCATTACGTGGATCTTCATGTTGATCTCGTCTCCGAGATTTTCAAAAGAAGTTGCGAGAGTGGCGAAATCAGAGGAGATCTCGCTGATGTCAATAACCATTACCATTGTGAATATATCCTGAAGTACAGACTGTGTAACGTCAAGAATATTTGCATTGAACTTAGCACATTCTGTACTTACTTTTGAAAGAAGACCGACTGTATCGTGTCCAACCACTGTAACTATTGCTTTTGTCATAATTTCCTCCACCGAATACGGCTATAATAATTTAAATTAGATTCTGTCAAGTATTTCGCAAACTATATCGTAAAGTCTGTCGAGTGACGCGATTCCAAGACTTTCAGAAGGTGAGTGAAGGTCCTTGATATCGGGACCTATGGATATAATATCCATATCAGGTACTTTTTTCATGAGAAGTCCGCATTCAAGTCCTGCATGAATTCCTACAGCCTTACCTTCAATACCGAACAGGTCACGATATACATCAAGATAAACGTCACGCATTTGGGACACCTCAGCATATTTCCAACCGGGATATCTTGAATGGTTGTTAACGTCAAATCCTGCGAGTCTTCCAATCGACAGCATTCTTGTCTCCATGTCGTCAAGTGAATCCTCAACGGAAGAACGTGAGGTTACGGTAACCTTAACACCGGATGTACTCGCTCTGATTACAGAAAGGTTATATGAGGTCTCGACAAGGTCATCTATTCCACGGCACATCATGACAGGACCAGAATGGAAAGAAGAAATAAAGTCGATTATCTTATCGGATGAAGCTGATGAAATTATTTTATCAGCCTTATCACAGCACCAGCAATCAAGCTCAAATGCGCTGTCATCAGTTATAAGCTCACGCTTTATAATAGCACGCACTTTCTGAAGAGTTTCCTCAAGCTGAACATCCTCATTAACTGCAAATACAACTTTACACTCGCGGGGAATAGCATTGTCCTTTTCTCCTCCGTACCAGTTCACAAGATAAATAGGAGTTAATTCTCTGACAAAACGTAGCGCTCTTGCAACGGATTCAATAGCATTTGCTCTGCCGAGGTTTATGTCTTCACCGGAATGTCCACCGTAAAATCCTGACAGCTTAAGCTCATAGAAAGTAAGATTTTCGATGGCGTCAATAGCTTCAGGGACATAGGTAAAGTCAGAACGAACGCCACCTGCACAGGATACGGTTGCAACACCCTCTCCTGCAGAATCGAGATTGATCATACGTCGAGACTTCATAAGTGAAGTATCAAACGCTGTCATACCGTCCATACCGGTCTCTTCGCTCGAAGTAAACAGACATTCAAGCTCGGGATGAGGAATAGTTTCGGAATCAAGCAGCGCCATCATAACGGCAACAGCAACACCGTTGTCGGCACCGAGTGTTGTTCCGTTGGCGGTAAGAATATCACCGTTACGTACAAACTCAATTGGATCAACGAGAAAATCGTGGTCTACACCCGCATCAGCCTCACATACCATGTCAGTATGTCCCTGCAGTACAACGGGAGCTTTCGCTGAAAGCGCAGGTGAGGAAGCCTCCTTGCGAATGAACACGTTGTTAGCTTCGTCTCTTACACAGTAAAGTTCGCGTTTATTAGCAAACTCCACAAGAAAATCAGCTATAGCCTTTTCATTACCCGAACCGCGGGGAATATCGGAAATTTCTCTGAAGAAGTTAAATACTTCTACGTGCTTTGTATCTTTAAACATAAAATTACCTCAAATATATTTTCTAAGGTTATCAAGACCAAGTTCGATACCTTTAATATTATCTTCAATACCTTCGAATTCAAGCGTTACGTATCCGTCATATCCCGAATCCCTGAGTATCTTTAAGCTCTCATGCGCACGAGCGTCGCCGTGACCGATAATTGCACCACGTAAGTAGTTTCCGTTTGAAGTCTTGAACCAACCTTCGCCGGGGAACGGTTCGCAAGATTTTTTATAGTGGAAATCCTTTGCATGAACGTGCACGGCATAGGATGCAAGGTTGCGCGTAGCTTCAACGGGGTCGGTATCGGTACACATAAAGTTACCTATATCAATAAGAAGTCCGAAATTGTCATGTTTCACTGTGTCCATGAGCTTCTTTACACGCACATCATCCTGCATATAAAATCCGTGATTTTCAAACATGGTTTTTATACCTAACGTTTTTGCGTATTCTGCAACTCTAAAGCACCCCTCAGCCATGAACTTAAGTGCTTCTTCAAATGTAATATCATTACATGAGAAGCTACCGTAACAGACGTCGTGGCGCATTTTCGGCACCTCAAGGATCGTCGCCATTTCAAGGAGTTTCTTTACACGTTCCACCTCTTCATCAAGTGATGTAAGATCATTTTTAGTGAAATCAGCGCCGATATCAAGACCGATTACGGGAAGTCCTATTTTATTTGAATATTCTTTTATCTTAGCAAACATCTCTGGGTTCATGACTTCGGCTGAATCGTCAAGCTCAAGACCTTCAAATCCCATACGACCAGCTTCATCCATTACACCAAAGATATCAAGCTTTTTCGAAGAAACAAGACCTGCAAAGCTGTAACTGGAAACAGAAAATTTCATAATAGACCTCCAAGGTATAATCATATTTATTATACTTGAAAGCATCTTTAATGTCAAGTAATAGGTACGATGTTCTTATAATTCAAAACACAAAAATATTTACCGATATCGACGGAGAAATTAACTGCCATTTGTCGATACCGGTGAATTGTATGAATCTATCTAAACATCGGCCTAATCTGTATCTCGTTCAGTGCTGAAGAGTATGATTCTTGAAGCATTAAAAAATCAGCAACGAGCGAATGTGGTTTATTTACAGGGTCATCCTGGATGAGGGGTGTAAAATATACGCCTTTCCTATTCAGCAAGTGACCGATATTTGCAAGATTTGCTGACATAGCGTCATTGGTGGCAAGTGCTATTATAAGCGGTCTCGATGAACGCATATGAGCCTTCGCCGCCATTGTTACGGGAGTATCCGTAATTCCATGCGCAAGCTTTGCAAGTGTGTTTCCCGTGCAAGGGGAAATAATGAGTGCATCAAGCTTGATTTTAGGTCCAAGGGGTTCAGCATCCTCGATCGTATGGATAACCTCATGACCCGTTATCCCTCTCAAATTCCGAATCAGATCCTCGGCTTTACCGAAGCGCGTGTCTGTTTCATATGCGTTAAAGCTTAAAATCGGTAAAATATCATTGTCTTTCGCAAGTTTATTAAGAACTTCAAGGCTTACTTCGTGTGTACAAAACGATCCACACATTGCGTATCCTATCATAATTTACCACTCTCCTCAAGTATTTCTCTTACAGAATCATATATTATTCGTCCTGCTGTCACAGGTGAGCATTTTCCGGGAAGAGATAATGCTTTAATCACCTTTATACCATGTTTTTCCGCGGTATCAGTGTCTATTCCTCCATTGAGAGAAGCCAGATCGATAAACAATTGACCATAAGGTAAAGAATTTATAACCTCGCTATCAAAAAGCACGTGGGGAACGGTATTAAATATAACGTCGCATGCGGTTGGGGAGGATTGATAGTTTGTAAGCTTAACTGAATTGCACCCGTCACACTCAGCCCAAGCAAGATCCCGTTTACTTCTCGCAACACAAGTAACGTGACAACCAAGGGAAATTAGTCTTAGCGCAAGCGTCCTTCCGATGCGTCCATATCCGATCACGAAAGCTGAGCTGCCGGATAAAGTTATATCCATCTCTTTAATTGCTACAGCAATAGCTCCCTCAGCAGTTGGGACTGCATTCTTTATCTGGAACTCTTCTGACTCGTAATAATCGACCATGCTTACATTGTTTTCAGCCGCAAATCTTTTGATATTAGCAGGAATTTTACCTGCAAGGATTATACATGATTTAGAAACTGCCTGAATAATTTCCGTAAGGCGCGGAACATACGTATCTGTTCTCAAACTGTTTCTGCCCAAGTTAAGTCTTACGCCGTCTGTTGTGAGGGGGAGGGGAAGTATAAGTGCTTCAGCACCACCCAAAGCGCCTTTCCAATCTGCAGACTTTACAATATTATATTCATTTATTTCAGTGCTGAGCCCCTCAACACCCCAAACAGCGCACTCAATATTTTGTTTTGCAAACAAAGAACAAACAACCGACTGTCTGAGGTCACCACCAAGCACACCGATCTTGATCCTATCCTTCATATCTTAACCTTTCATATATGTTAAAAAGCTTGATTAGTCAAATAAACATGGGTTTCACGGTCAGTTTATGCATAGTCAAAAGCTTTTGACAAAGACAAAACCCCATTAAAACTGTAACTACCACGATTTTTCTTTATAAAAACATAAAATCTTCAAATATTTTCTTGACCTCAGGCTTGATTTGTTATATAATATAGGCGTATTGGTATACAAACTATATTTTTTCAAAGGAGATTAGGAAAAATGGCGAATTTAGCATATTCTAAAGAAGTCGAAAACATGTGCTGCGTTGCTAAGGGCCCCAACCACGGTCCCGCTCCCATTCCCGAAGAGGGCAAATGGGTTCAGGCAAAGCAGATCTCTGACATCTCAGCATACACTCACGGTGTGGGCTGGTGTGCACCTCAGCAGGGAGCTTGCAAGCTTTCTCTGAACGTTAAGGAAGGTATCATCGAAGAGGCTCTCGTAGAGACTATCGGTTGCTCCGGTATGACTCACTCTGCAGCTATGGCAGCTGAGATCCTCCCCGGTAAGACAATTCTCGAAGCTCTTAACACAGACCTTGTTTGTGACGCTATTAACACAGCTATGAGAGAGCTTTTCCTTCAGATCGTATACGGTCGTTCACAGTCTGCTTTCTCTGAGGGCGGTCTCGTAATCGGCGCAGGTATGGAAGACCTCGGTAAGGGCGAGCGTTCCATGGTTGGTACCATGTATGGTACAAAGGCTAAGGGCGTAAGATACCTCGAAATGACTGAGGGTTACTGCACAAGAATGGCACTTGATGAAAACGATCAGGTTATCGGATACGAGTTCGTATCACTCGGTAAGATGACTGACTTCATCAAGAAGGGTCTTGAGCCTAACGAAGCATACGAGAAGTCAATCGGTACATACGGCAGATTTGCTGATGCTGTTAAGTACATTGACCCCCGTAAGGAATAATTGAAGGAGGAAATAACAATGGCTAAATTTGAAGGTTACGAAAGACGCGAGGCGAAAATTCTCGCTGCTCTCGCTGAATACGGTATTTCCTCTATCGATGAATGCAAGGAAATCTGTGACGCTAAGGGTATTGATCCCTATAAGATCGTTGAGGAAACTCAGCCTATCGCTTTCGAAAATGCAAAGTGGGCTTACACTGTAGGTGCTGCTATCGCAATCAAGAAGGGTTGCACAAAGGCTTCTGACGCTGCTGCCGCTATCGGTATAGGTCTTCAGTCCTTCTGCATCCCCGGTTCCGTTGCTGAAAACCGTAAGGTTGGTCTCGGCCACGGTAACCTCGGCGCAATGCTTCTCTCCGAGGAGACAGACTGCTTCTGCTTCCTCGCAGGTCACGAGTCCTTCGCTGCTGCTGAAGGCGCTATCAAGATCGCCCTCAACGCTAACAAGGTTCGTCAGAAGCCCCTCCGCGTTATCCTCAACGGTCTCGGCAAGGACGCTGCTATGATCATCTCCAGAATCAACGGCTTTACATACGTTAAGACTGAGTTTGATCCCTATGCAGAAGAAGTTAAGGTTGTTTCCGAAACTCCTTACTCCAACGGTCCCCGTGCAAACGTTAAGTGCTACGGCGCTGACAACGTTCCCGAGGGTGTTGCTATCATGAAGCTTGAAAACGTCGGCGTTTCCA
>JAZUBZ010000104.1:0-6826 GCA_045638805.1 Eubacteriales bacterium | reverse complement strand
AACGAGCTTATCACCCGCGAGCAGCTTATGCTTATGACCTCCCGTTACATGAAGTACGAGTGGATACAGTTCCCCGACAGCGACAGCGCCGTAGAGTTTGCCGACAAGGCGAAGATCTCCTCTTGGGCTGCAGACGGAGTTGAAGTTACACGTAAAGCGGGGCTCATAACTGGTGACGCTAACGCAAACTTCAATCCTCAGAATCCCGCGACCCGCGCTGAGATCGCAACTATCGTAGTCCGCTACGCTGACAAGCTTTCTACAGCGCTTGACCCCATGCACATGAAGACAGATGCTATCCTTGAGCTTGTTGAAAACGATGAAGGAAAATATCCTATAATCAAGCTTGGTAACTTCTTCCCCTACAGACAGCACCGTCCCGATGTATTCGGTGAGCTCCTTCTCCCTCAGATGGGACTTGATCTTGAAACCTACGAATTTACAATGGACGAAGATACGTTCTTGAAGATAAAAAAAGATTATCAGGATGCAATATCAAACGGTGTTATTGCTGAAGGCGAATGTAAGCCTAAGGTAATCATCAAGTACCGCATCCACAACAAGCAAACAGATGAGTACACCGATGAAAAGGTTTCGCTCTTTAACATTTATTACGAAAGTCAAACCATAGACTCTCTAACCTATGACCTGCATCTGCCCGAGAAAATGATTCAGGAGATGAATGAAGCGTCGCTCTACACCCTCGGAAACTACGCACGTCTTGCTAAAGCTTTTGAAAAGGCTAAGTCAGGCGGAACGGTAAACGTTTCATACATAGGTGGTTCTCTCACTGAAGGAGGCAGCAGTACAGGTACCGGATCATGGCCTTCAGCAACAAACGAATGGCTTGAGGCTCAGTTCCCCGAAGGAAAATTCACCATCAATAATTCGGGTATCGGTGGTACTAACTCAGTCTACGGTGTTGTCAGACTTCAGAAGGACATCCTTCAGTACGACCCCGATATTCTGTTCGTTGAGTTCATTGTAAATGACGGAATAATCGATGATGATAAAAAACAGAGCTTTGAAGCTATACTCCGTACCGTTCTCCAGTATGAGGAAAACACGGCGGTTGTTATGGTTCTAACTGCACTCTATGACGATGACGCAGATGCTAATTTTGAAGCCAGCAGAGATATCCATAAAGATATAGCAGAGTATTACGGTCTGCCCGTTATCGATTTCCACGCAGGTCTTCAGGCAGGTCTTAAATGGAATCTCTTCACCTCTGCGGATATCACAAAGGACGGACTCCATCCCACAGCCTACGGTCATCAGATCGAAGGAAAGATGGTACATTACGCACTTGAAAATCTTGTAAAGACGATAGACACCGCATCTGCTGCTGAGCTGACGGTACAGCCTGTACCTACTAAAATGTTTGGCCCCGGCGACAAGTACATGGAGCTTCACACCATCACTCCCGCTAACAAGAATGAGCTTGACTCAATGGGAGGATGGACAACAGAGGCTGACAAAAACGGTGTAAAAAAATGGGACGCCTTTGTAAATACCGGAAACGGTGCGCTTGAGTTTACATTCACGGGTACTGCTCTTTATATTCAGGCTCCCCGTTACGATGTATTCGAGCTGAAGATCAACATCGACGGCAAAGATTATACCGGCAGAAGCTACGCAGACAGACACTTTACTATTGAAGGACTTGAAAACAAGTCACATAAGGTAAAAGTCACGGTACATTCCAAGGATGAAGGCGTTACTCCTTCAATTTACGGAATAACTTATAGGTAAAAGTGAATAAAGGCACTTCAGCGTGAAGTGCCTTTATTTTTTGTACAAAGCTTTATCTGTGTATCAGAAGGTGAATTTAAAGGTGTTTTTGTATTCTTTCGGAATCTCATATTTGTCCGATAGTTTAGGACCGCAGGAATTTGAGCCGATACCGCGCATTGCAAGGTCTATGCATACGTTTATGAAATTGTTTTCTTTCAGTTCAAATGAGTGTAAGGTATCACGAAGCTGTGCGGTCGTAAATGGATTCACCGAACATGAGAACGGTTTCTCTGCAGTTACCTTAAACAGATCCTTTACCGCAAGGTATTTACAAGCGTAGTGACTGCCAGACTCCTGAGGACGAACGTATCCAAAGTCGTAATTTTCATCTGCAAAACTTACATAATAGCCGTACTCGGAAGCAATGTGCTTGTCCACATAGCTTTCCGAAGGTCCGAATCCTACGTAAGAGAATTCGCCGTATGCTTTGTCAAAAGCAAACTCAAGGCCAAAACGGGGTAAGCTTTTCACATAATCGGCAATCTTGTAGGATACAGTAACCGTAAGCTCATTACCGTTTACTTCATAAATCAGTTCAAAGTCTACCGCAGGCATAAGGCAATTTGCTGCAAGACAACCCTCAAATTTATAAGTATTATCTGTCTTCTCACAGGAGAAAATATGGGGGTTACAGGTATCAAGATGGCATCTGCCGATCCAGTGCTGAACAAGATCACGGTCGTTATCGGTATAACGGGTAATATTTAAGTGTATCGGGGTACTAAGAACCTCGTTACCGTCAGCCTTGATGGAGTAAATCTCACCGGTATGCTCATTGACTTCAATCGCAATCGCAGATGAATATTTATAATCATCCTCCGGAATATCTACAGTACAAACCTCAGATTTTGTCTTCCCTCCGTAAACAGCCTTCATTTCAAGAGCTCCAGACTTGATCTTTCTGTCGGGAGTCAAAAGTCCGTCGGCACAGAAGTTACCATCGTGCTCGGACTCACCGAAATCACCTCCGTATAGGAAGCCTTTATCGGTCTTGATACCGTGGTCAGCCCATTCCCAAACGAAAGCGCCCATCATCTGTTCGTTTTCATAGATCATGTCCCAATATTCTGCAATGTCACCACAGCTGTTTCCCATAGCGTGAGTGTATTCACACATCACAAACGGACGTGTCTCCTCTGGATTATCAAGAATCTTTTCGCGGATAGTATCGAAGGAAGGATACATCATACTGACTATATCTACAAGTTCAGTATAGTAATACTTTGGATCTGCACTTTGCAAGCCTTCATAATGAACAGGTCTTGTTTTATCTCTGTTTTTGATGTAGCTCGCACCCTCAAAAAATGCTTTACCGAAGGAGCTTTCGTTGCCGAGAGACCAGCTTATGACACTTGGACGGTTCTTGTCACGCTCAACAAGGGCCGTGTGTCTGTCGGTGATACCTTGTGTAAAGAAATCGTTTTCGGCGTATTCCCTCCAAAGAGCACCACCGTAACTGCCGTCACGGGAGCAAGCACCGTGCATTTCAAGGTCGGCTTCATCCATTACATAGATGCCAAATTTATCGCAAAGTAAATAAAATTCGGGGCTGTTGGGATAATGAGAAGTACGGACAGCATTAACGTTCAGTTCCTTCATCAGGTAGATGTCATTAGCCATATCCTCAAAACTGACGGTAGCCGCAGTCTCGCAATTAAAATCGTGACGGTTGACTCCTTTGAGTTTAACAGGTGTTCCGTTTATCTTAAATACCGCGCCGTCAATGGAAACCGTTCTGAATCCGACGCTCTCGTAAATTATCTCACCGTTTGCAGTGATTTCAAGGGTATACAGGTTAGGAGCGTCAGCAGTCCAAAGTTTAACATCCGAAACGGACATATCAACCTTCATTCTTGCGGGAACGGTGACGGTATTCCCTTCTAATGTTAGCCTAACGTCTATATTGCTCTCGTTAACAAACGTGAGCACACCTTTATCCTCAATGTATGCAGTTTCAATCTTATAGTCGGTAATGTGATCTTCCGGACGGGTAAGCATATATACGTTACGGAATATACCTGAGAAACGAAATTTATCCTGACACTCAAGATAGGTGGAAATACACCACTTAAGAACAAGCACGTCAATGGTATTCTCTCCATTTACCGTAAGACCTGTAATATCAAACTCACTTGTAGCGTGAGAGATCTGGGAATATCCCTTAAACTGTCCGTTGATATATAAATAAAATGCGCTGTCAACACCTTCAAAGTTAACGTAGTACCTTTCACCCTTCTGCTTTTTCACGTTAAAGGTACGGCGGTAATGCCAGCAGGGATTCTCATACGGGATGTGTGGAAGCATGACCGGGAACGGATAGCGGAAATTAAGGTATTGGATCTGATCGTATCCGTGCATTTGTACGCAGGAGGGGACGGGGATGGATTCGGTAAGTATTTCATTTACGTCGAAATCCTCTACGTGGTCCAGTTGCTTTATTTGCCATACGCCGTCGAGAGAGAGAAAGCGAGAGCTTGAAGTGCGGTCTATGATACCGTAAGTGGAACGAACAACGTCATTTTCGGCAAAGGGTATGTAATAGCTTCTGTGAGGGGTGGTTCCAATTCTGTCAAATTTTTGATATTCCTTCATGACAGATCCTCCTTTTTTAGCATATCAATTATTGATAAGTGTTACTATCAGTCATTTGATACTTAATTATATCATATTTCTTTGAAAAGATAAAGAGGGGCAATATATCACCCCTCTTCCTTATTTATCTATTCAGTTTTCGCCGTATCTTCTGATTATCTCGTTCTGGCTGTTGAGACCCATCTGTACGAATTTTGTGCTGTATCCGCCGACACGTACGATAAGATCCTCATGGTTTTCGGGATGTATCTGCGCATCCTTCATGTCCTCAAGAGATGCTGTAGTTACCTGCAGCATGAGGCCTCCGTTTTCAAGGTATGTACGAAGCATAGCTGAGATAAGGTTTCTCTTTTCGGGTGTGTCAGTCATATTCTGAGGGATAAGCACGTTGAGAGTAGTACCTCCAAGACCGAGATGGAGAGGAAGCTTTGCAACGGAATTGAGCATTGCTGTAGTTCCGCTCTTGTCAGCACCGGGACGGGGACCCATAGTATTACCCATAGGAATTCCAACCTTGTGTCCGTCCGGAAGCGCCCAAGTTGTCTTACCGTAGCCGTTTCCTCCGGTAAGAAGCGAGCACGCACCCATGTATACGCCGCCGCGTACAGACTTATACTTACCGATCTCCGTCCAGAAGAATTCGAGTACGCGGACTGCCCACTTATCGACTACGTCATCGTCGTTACCGAACTTAGGAGCACTGCGGAGCAGCTGACGCACGTCCTCATATCCCTCGAAGTTAGCATCAAGTGCTTCCTTGAGGGCTTCAAGAGACAGCTTCTTATCTCTGAAAACAACCGTTTCAAGTGCCGCAAAGGAGTCTGCAACAACTGCAAGACCGCCGGTTTCAACTACGCCGTAATTGTAGATAGCTCCGCCGCCGTCAAGGTTTACACCTCTTGCAATACAGTCATCGGTAAAGGGAGCCTTAACAAGCTTTGCAAGGTTTTTATCTCTTATCATCTGACCGAGGTTGCAAAGATGTGTGAAATGCTTTGTGAAATAAGCAAGCTGAGTTTTGTAAGCTTCAAAGATATCTTCAACTGACTCAAAGCTTGTGAACTCTCCTGTTTCAAGGCCGTACTTTACGCCCATCTTTCTGTCAAGACCGTTGTTAATGGTCAGCTCAAGTACCTTTGCAAGGTTAAAGGAACCGTCCTCACAACCGAAATTACTCTTACCGGGAATTTCGATTTCCTGACAACCGAGAACAGTATAGTCTCGTGCATCGGAGAGAGTTACACCGTAACGGCGAAGTCCGTCAATAACGAGAGTATCGCTGACAAGTGTGGGGTCGGACATACCCTCGCTCCACATGGTAACCACAAGGTCCATAAGCTCAGAGGGAGTTTCCTTACCAACTCTTACGGATGCTCTGGGATGTGTATCGTGGAACACTCTGAGTATCTGGAGAATGAGATATGTAAGCTCATTAACAGCACACTCACCGTTTTCGGGCTTCACGCCGCCAAGGGTGATGTTATGTACACCGTGCTCACGTGTCTTCATAATGAAGCCTGCCATGATATCTTCTCTTGACACGGGATCCGCATCCCTCTCGTAGAAGGGGAAGAAGAACTGGTCAGCGCGTCCAAGACAGTCTACCCAGTCCCAGAGGCAATAGAACCACGCAAGCTGACACGCCTCAAGAAGAGTTTCGGGTGCATCGTGAGCTATTTTGCGACAGGTCTTTTCCACGAGAAGGTATGTCTTTTTGAAGGTTTCGTCAGTCTCGTTTTCAGCAAGCTCAGCGGCACGGTCAGCGTGATTCAAAGCAAACTGAGAAAGTCCCTTGATGATTATAGACATTGCACGGTAAAGCTCGTGCTTTTCCTCGTCATTGGTGTTTGCATCATACTTGGCAATTTCTTCAAGAGTTCCGTCAAGACCGCGGGTAAGTAACTTTGCGTATGAAGGTACGGTATGTCCCTGGAAGTCTCCGCACCACCAAAGACCTTCGTTTGCCGCCTCAAAGCCATCTTTGCCGAGGATCTCTTCCCCCTTAGCTTCAAGCTCACTGTTGTCAGCAGGCTGCATTCTACCTCTTACCTTCTCAAGACGTCCCCAAATAGGTCCCTGAGTCCTCTGGAAAAGCTCGTCATTCTCAAGTCTGTGAGAGTATTCGAGAATACCGTACGAGAAATGCTCCATCATCATTCTGTTGGGGCGTGTGGTGCCTACGATAAGCTCACCTGGGAGGACAACGGGTGTTGACTGAGTCCAGCTGTACGCGATACCCGTAGCAAGCGCCTCTGAATATGGTGCGTCTGCCTTTTCCTCAAAGGCGTCAATAAAGGGAGTCTTTCCGTCAAAACCCGCACCGGTACGGGTGTCTTCTCTGTTATCGCGTGAGAAAAGTCTTGGCTCGACCTCTGCAACAACTGCCTTCACCTGCTCGGAAAGCTCAAGTTTTTTATCTCTGTAAGTATAGTTCATTATT
>JAZUBZ010000103.1:0-9517 GCA_045638805.1 Eubacteriales bacterium | reverse complement strand
AATGGTAAAAGAACATTAGAATATTTATCATCATTAGAAAGCATCTCTAATGATTGATATTTTGTATAGTCATCAGTAATGATTATATCACTGTTACCATATCTATAGAATATTTTTTCTTTAAATTGCACATATGCACTTTTGGTAATACTAACGAAGTCGTATCCAAATGCATAGGCAACTAAAGTACTTGCAGTTAATATTGATATAATTGCAGCAATAGGAATAAACCATTTCAGATTGACTGATTTTATTTTTTCTTTTTTTACTTTTGATGTGTTATCGAATCTGGCTTCACTAACATATTTTTCCTTAAGTTTATCTGCATGTTTATTAAGTACAGCGATATCTATCTTTTTTAATGAGAATGTCGCTTTAATCGCTTCCTCAACTAATTCCAAATCTCGTTTTTCAATCGGCACAGATTCTTCTTCATTGATTATACATTTTATAGCGTGTAATAATTCCTCATCATTTGATATCGGGGTGCTTTTTTCATATTGCAAGAGTCTGTCTTCTAACTTTGAACTCATAAAAAGTACCTCCTAGTGTTTCTATGTCATTTTTATCACCTCATAAAAAGTAATGAAGCGATTTCTTTAAAATAGCGGATTAAGATATATGTTAATAAAAAATCTTTTTAACTTCTTCTTTGATGATCTTTTCCAGTTTATCTATCCTGAGTCTAAGTGACGAATACGGTATTCCTGTCAATTTCGAAGTCTCAACAAGAGTCTTCTTTTCAATGTATCGGTAAACAAAAATATTTTTATACTCATCAGGCAATACATTCTTGATTTTATCCAAGTATTCATCTTCATTAATATCATAATCATTAAAATAATCATCACAATACTGAAGATGATCCAACTTATTATCATCGATTGCTTCTTCCAAAGATATCGTGTGTTTATAATATTTATTATATTTTTTTTGTTATATTTAATTGTATTGTCAGCAACACGATATAACCAGGCTCTAATATTACCATCAACATCAAGAGATTCCCATTTTTGATATAAAAGGTGCATGATATCATCCATGGTTTCTTCAGTTAATGCACTATTTTCATCAAGCCTGTAATAGCAATATTGAAAAAGAGGGCGAGTATACTTTTCCACGATAAATTCATACTTTTCTATATCAACCATTACATCCTCATTGTTGTCTAAACTTGCATAGTTATTATATCATAAAAAGTTACCTTAGCAGCAGGAAAATCTGTATTTTTTTTCACACATTGCATTTAGTACTGAGTTGTATGCATTTTTCGATTATCTCATTTATAATTGAAAGTTGGTTTGGTGTTAAGGCTTCTATATTTTTTGAAAGCTCCATAAAATCTGTTTCTACTACATTGCCAGATAAAAGATAATCTGCACTGACACCCAAAGCGATACTGATTTTAAGCAAGTTTTCAGGACGAACAGCTTTAACTCCTCGTTCAGCACTTGAAATAACTTGTGATGAAATGCCAGCTTTTTCAGCAAGTTGTTCTTGTGACAAGTTAAGTTTTTTACGCTTTATAAGTATTCTATTCCCCATATCTTTAAGAAAATCTTTTGTTTCCGCCATTTGATACCTCAGTTACTATTCTCGATTCATATAACTATTTTCATGAAAACATCTTTTTATTCGATAGCATAAATTATACAGTTTATGGGACGAAAACACGATAGCCTATGGCACATTTTTTTTGCTATAGTATATTTATTAAAATTATTTTGTCGAATTATGTAGTCACCCCCACATGTGAGGATAACTATTTTTTCACCCCACCCCCGCAAGCACCGCGTCCCACATATCGCGGTTCTCATCGCTGAGCAGCTCTGCGAGCTGTGCCCGCTTATTATCAGTAAAGCCATAGTGATCTGCCATTTCGTCTGCCGTTTTGTGCGTCACGGTGATTATCAGATACACCTTTGTCACAGTAACCTCCGTTGTCACCACGTTGCCGTAGCTGTCGGTTGCTTCGTGGATTTCCGTTACGGTTCTGCTTTCCGTCCGTGAGGTTATCGTGTTCATCATCCAAAATATCTCGCGGATTATTGCCTTTTTCCCTGCGTCGATGGACGCTACTTCCGTGGCGTTTGACGGGTCTGTTGTTGTCTTAACCGAGTACACCGCAAGCACCTCCTCCCACGCGGCTGTAGCGCCCGAGCGCTCTACCTCATCGTGAACGACCGAGTTTTCTACCGCTTGTATCTGTGCCTCAAACTCACCGTTTATCTCAGCCACTACAGACTGCAGAGTATACTCGCTTCCCGTATCCTGGTTTACAAAGAAGATGCCGAAGCACGAGCCAACGATCAACGCGATTAGCGCGATGATTATGATAATAACCACAGCAACCCAACCTCCTGCGATAATAGCTGAAACAAGAGCCTTTACCGCCGCGATTATGGCTTTAACTGCGGCAATAGTCGCTTTAACGGCAGCCTTAACGAATGCCACGGTAGCCTTGGCGGCAGCTTTCACAGCTTTAGCAGTAGCACGTGCCGTTACCTTTGCGGCTTTGGCAGAAGCCTTCGCAGTGGCTTTTGTAGCCTTTACCGACTTCTCCGCTGTTTTGATGGCGGTTTTACCTGTCTTACTCGCTGTTTTCACCGACTTCTGAGAGACCTTTACGGTATATCTTGAGGTCTTGATCGAGCCCTTCGCAGTACGAGAAGCTGTTTTAGGTGTGTTTTTTGCGGTCTTGGATACGTTCTCAACGGTAACTTTGCGCGTACCTGTCTTCACAGTTTTAACGGTACTTTTTGCTTTATCGGCGGCTTTCTTAGCCTCCTTGGCTTTGGACTCTGCCGCTTTCTTTTGCCTATATTTCTTTACGCGATACCTTACGACCTCAACGTTGTCTTTCGTGTCGCGGACAGCCTTTCTGCCTTGTGAGTCGAACTTATGCGCCCCTTCACGTGCGCCCTTACCGACCGTGCTTTCGATCTTATCCGAAGCGTATTCGTTGGAGCTTTCGTGGGTTGCCGTCGCATTCTCCGCCTTATCCTTGGTGCTGATGGTGGCACCCCTTATTCTGTCACCGAGCACCTTCGCTCGGTCAAGAGTCTTGATAGTACCTTTCACAGTACCTCTCAGCTTGATATCAGCCATGATCCTTCACCAGCTTCGCAACGACTACAAAACGTCCGTTGGTACGTGTGTACTCGCAGGTTGAGAGAGTTAAAAGCTTGTCACCGTATTCTGCGGTTACTACTGTTTCGTACAGGGACAGCTCCTTGCACTTTTCAACGAAACTATTGAAATCTGCGGTGTCCTCCGCATCAACAAAGTTGTAGTATTTGAATCCATCATCCGAATACGCCGTGGTACGGAAAACTGCTATGATCTCATATATTCCGTAGTCTGAGAGAGTGTCAAAGCAGATATACCTATGGCTCCGGTAAAACTCCTCGTCAGCATACCTTTCAAGATCCGAAAACATCGTCCCGTTCTTCATATTATGCCCGTAGACCACAAGATTATCGGAGGTCAAAGCGTTACAGTCCCACTGAAGATACGGAACTCCGTACTCGCTGTAGCTTTTATCGAAGGCGTGTTTCAGGTAGTAGTCAGGTTCTTTCTTCGTCTGCATTACGGGATAGTTGATGTTCGTGCCGTCTATGGTTATCCATCCGATAAAGTCACTGTTCTGCTCATGCACTGCCCCGTATTTGTCTTGCGGTAATATCTTTTTCGGCTCGGTAAAGTGTTGTGTTTCAGCTACTTCGTTTTCTGCGGTTATCGTTACCGTTTCACTCGGAACGTCTGACACAAGCTCGGCGAGACTTTCAAAGGACTCCGCACTTTTACGCTCATCTGCATAGAGGCGATATATTTTGAGCGTACACAAAACAAAAATGACGGCACAAATTACCGTCAAAGCTATAAAGAATATTCTTTTCATTACAGTACCTTTTCCTTCATCGGCACGCTTTTGACCTTTTCAGCCTTCTTTGCATCCTTAAGGGACTTAAGCTCAGACTTTACGGATTTCTGCTTCTCATAGTGTTCCTTCACCTTGATTGACAGCTTGTCCGCGCCCTTTCCCATGTCCTCATATCTGTCGGCTGTTTTCTGCATAAAGGTGCGCACCTTTGCAAGTATTCCCTTGTCGTGCTTCAGCGCTTCGCTTTCCTTGGCAGGCTTGCCGAACAAGGCTCTGCCCGCGTTTTTGAGGTGGAAACCTACCTCGTGGATTTCCTCACGAAAGGCATCGATCTTTTCGGCATTACCGCGCATTGATTCTGCCGCCTTGGTGAAGGAATTCTTCATAGCATCAAGCGCCGCAGGTATTCGCATAGCGTTTACTGCAGATACAAGGGCATCCTTGCCTTTTTCCTTAAAGACTGTTATGGCACTGCGCGCCGATATCAAAAGGTTATTCTTGCAAGTTGTCACTACCTGCTTCACCTGTGTGAGTCTTTCCTCTGCCTTAGTCATAAGCTGTGCGCACCTTGCCTTGATGGTGCCGTCCCGTATCTTGCTTACTTCACCGTGCATATCCCGCAGCTCCGCGCTCATTTCACCGAGCTTTTCTTCCATATGCTCCACGTAGTGAACGAGGGTTGAAACCTCATCCACCTGCTTGAAAAGTCCGTTTTCCTCAAGTATCTTTAACAGGTCCATGATCTCGGGAAACTCGGACAGCTTTACGTCTGCTATCATACGTTATCTTCCTTTCTTTAACCCTCACCGGGCTTTGTTGTCATAAGCTTATACAGCTCAGTATTCTTCGGGAAACGATTCTTGAACGGCACAAGCGCACCACCGTAACGGATAAGTCCGCAACCTGCCTCGGCGTTGGTGATATACCCAAGCTGTTCCTCTGATATGTTCAGCTTATCAGCAAGTTTTTCTCTGTCACTTGCCGCTTGATTCAGCATTATGATAAACTCGCTGTTTGAGAGCATCGTGCTTGCTTCAACGGAATCGAGAAGATACTCCACGTTCTGTGTGATCGCCGTGGGATAGGCGTTACGCTTGCGGAATCGTCTCCAAGCGGATGAGAAGAACTCCGCAGAGTGCTCGTTTTCAAACACTACGTGGAACTCGTCAACGATGACGTGAGTTCGTCTGCCTTTTCGCCAGTTCTCCGTAACACGGTTAAGCATAGCATCGGTGATGACGAGAAGTCCCATGGTTTTAAGCTGTCTGCCGAGGTCGTGAATATCGTATACGATAATACGGCTCTGTGTGTCAACGTTGGTTTCGTGGGAGAATGCGTTAAGGCTTCCCGTGGTGAACAGCTCAAGGGACAACGCAAGCTCACGCGCTTCATCCTCAGGCTGATCAAGGAGCTTATCGTGAAGTGTGCAAAGAGTCGGCATAGGTGCGCCGTTTTTGAAGTCGCGGTACACCGCATCCACACAGCGGTCAATGATGGATTTTTCTCTCGGCCCGATTCCTCTCGGGTCAAGCTGTTCAAAGAGTGACAGAACGAACTCCGACTTATCGATAACGGGATTACCACCGTCACCGTAGCCGTCAACCATATCCATGGCGTTGATGTGGTGGGGACTCGATGCGGAAATTTTGATCTTCTCACCGCCGAACTTCTCAACAAAGCCGTATTCTCCCTCGGGGTCACACACAAGGATATCATCGTTGGGTGCCGCCATCATAAGGAACACCATCAGCTCCTTCGCGCTGAAGGATTTACCACTACCGGGAACACCGAGGATGAACATTGACTGATTAAGAAGATTCGCTCTGTTACAGAGAATGAGATTCCCCGAGATAGAATTGACTCCGAAGTAGATTCCGCCCGACTGCATTATCTCCTGCACACGGAAGGGCATCAACACCGCAAGAGCCTCGGTTGTGAGTGTTCGCATAGTCTCGATCTTCTTCACACCAATAGGAAGTACCGTATTAAGTCCGTCAAGCTGCTGAAACTTCAGCGTTGCCATCTGACACATATGCTGAACGGCGCAGGTCTGAATGTTCTCCGTGTCCGAGTCAAGCTGTTCCTTGGTGTCCGCTGTGTGAACGTAGGTGACAGTACCGAACATCATGCGCTGATCTCGACTCGTGAGATCATCAAGAAACTCCTTCATCTCTTCACGCTGTTTCTCAAGATCGTAAGGTATCGTCCCCGAAAAGTTATTGTTGTTCTGCTGTTTGCGGAGGAAATCCACGATGTTTCGTTCCACTCCAAGGAGCCTGCTCTCACCCTCACGTACCGCTTCGTCCGTCGGAACGGGGATAATGTCTATCGACATTATGATGGGTCGCTCGATACTGCACAGCTCGGAGATAAACTCATCCTTGATATACGATGCGTAATCTTTGAGGTACATCACCCTGCCGTACCTCTCGCCCATTTTGAAGTGATCGGATTCAAGCTCCATATAGTCGGGGCAGATGTAGTCCTTGAAGCTGTGCCCACGCTTCATGCTTTCCTCCAGGTTAAAACAAAAATCCGCTTCCTCGCCGTGGCGGTAGAAGCGGTGGAGTGTGCGGAGTCGGTCAATGCCGTCAAGCTCCGTACAACGTGAGCCGAGGCGTGACAGGTGAGACGATATCTCAGCACCCACACGGGTGAAGTAGTTTCTCGCATCCTCGTAGTTTTTGCGGACTACGGATACTGTGATGAACATATCCCGTATCATACAGCTTGCGTCAGATGCTATGTCGATGAGCATATCGTTGTATTCCTTACGGTACTTATCAAGTCCGTCATCAGCCGCGGGGATGAGAATACCGCTCGCAAAATCCCGCCTGTTCAAACGGCGGGTCATAATGGTGAGCTTTGTTGTGGCGTTGCTGTCAAAGGAATTGAGCAGTGCGCTGTAGGTGAGAAAGAGGGTCTTTTTATCTTCCTCACTCGCCTTGCCGTAGTTGATGTCCGTGAATTGAAATGTTTTGCTGTATTTGTTGTTGCCCACAAGGAAAATTCCGTTCTTCCACATGGAGCGAATGGGTATCACGTCCTGTACTCCGCGGGGAATCTTAAACTTTTCCTTGTCCTGCTTCATAATGTTACGCAGACTTTTTATCATGACTCTTCAGTACCTCTCTTTCAGCCTTTGTGTATTCGTCCTTGAGTGCCTCGTAATAGAGATTCGTCGGACGGAACGTAAGTCTTTTCGGTAATAAGATCTCCGACTTTATCCATGCCAAAAGGAATTTTTCGGCGGTCATTCCGTGGTAGGTGATAAAACCAAGCGCCGCGAAAGGAGCCGCACCGAGGATGCACACCCAGCTCACGGTTTCCATACCGACAATAGGCTTCAACACGAAATATAGCACCACGGCAACCACCACCGCCAAGACAGAAAAAATGAACTGCCGCATGGACAGTCCGAAAAACATACTTTCCGTATAGTTACGGATCTCTTTATTTATTTTTACTTCCATAGGTTTTTCTCCTTAAAATTGAAAACCGCCGTCATGCGACAGCGGTTGTTTGGGTTGATTTAGTATTGGGATATTTATACTCCAAAAATAACATAATTATCTTTGTTAGAAGAAACGGGGACATAATCGCTTTTTGCTAACTGTACGTTATCGTTAATATAAGCTTTAATAATCTCCCTACTCATATTAGTAATATCATTACGTTTCACAGCCTCTTCGGGAGAAAGTAACAACACCTCACTATTTTCGAACCCGTCTGATTTAGGTGTTCCCGAAATGTATTCCATCAGAAAAACGGCACACCATTGTTCAGGCTTAAACTGTACAGCAATTATTGATTTAGCATTGGCAGTTATATTTGTTTCTTCAAATATTTCACGCTCAATTGCGATAGTGGGCAGTTCATTCTCCTGCACAAACCCACCGGGTAATAAAATTCTGTCCTTTGCATTTCCGTAAGTGTGCCGTACAAGTAAAATCTTATCTTCTATTTCAACAATCCCGCATACAGTGTAGTATTTATTATTCATGTTTCAGTTCCTTTTTGCTTATTTATAACAAACCTTCATCTTTCATTTTTCCCAGCGAACGGTCAATCGACGCTTCAAGTTCACTTTCAACATTGTAATAAACGGCGAGCTGAATAAGCGCATTCAAGGCTTGCTTAATTTCATCAGCCAAGTGCTCCTTAGAGGGTTCGCCGTGTTTCAAGGATTTAATTCCGCTTTTCTCAAAGTGGTTCACTTCGCTGGCTACTTCGCCACACTCTTCAAGAATTCTGGTAGTGATCTGATAAGGATTATTTCCGTTCGGAAAACGATTTGTATACCCTTTGGCTAATTGATATAACTTATCCATAACTGTACCTCCTGTCAAAACTGTTTATTTGCATAATGCAGTATAAGCAAAGCGCGGAAAGTGATGTCACACAGCTTTCTTGTATCAGATTTCCAATCGACTTCGAGCTGTTGTCCGCTATATGTGCTTATCCCCCTTAGCTGATCTTCATCAACAGTAGCTCTGCAGATCCCGTTTTCGTCAATTGCTGAAGAAAGTATATCCACTTCTGTTTGTATTTGAGGTATAAAAGGAGCAATACCGAGACGGCAGAGCCATTCCATACGTTCAAGATAGGTATAATGAACACCGTCTTTATCATACCCAACACAGTACCCCTCTTTGATACATCCCAATGTTCCAAGTACATAGCCTACCCAAGAGTCGGCGCCAACTTGACATTCCAGACGGTCGGTACGCATCAGCTTTTTTATGGATCCGGCAAGCATCTTTATGTTTTCATCGTTTTTCCATGAATCCGTATGGGCGAGAATATCAAGAAGATAATAGCAAGGCCACCTCTCGTAATCGTTAAATACTCTCTTCTCCTTGCCACCGCTTTTTCTGATTCTCGTAATATCCAATACGGAATCCACCTCTAGAACTCGTCTGAATGAATCAAGCGCCAACTGTATTTGAGGTTTTATATCAATGATATCGTCATATCCTGCACGTGCAATACACGCACAGCGAACGAGGTTTTGACCGTTGGCAGCATAGCGGAACTCGTCAAAATATTTGCCCTTGGTACGGTAACAAAGATCGGTAAGCTCAGTAGTTACAAAAGCATCCATTGCTTGTTTCAAAACAGGATCATCTTTTCCCACCGCTTTTTCCGCAAGCCATTTCGTGCCGACCTCTTGATTTTCATACGGACCTGCACTCTTGTTCGGACCGTGAAAACCGTTTCCAAGCCAGCCGTTTTCTTTTTGGCAGTCTGCAATAAGCTTGTATATAGCCTCCAATTTGATCTCGTCCTGCAAAGCTTTTTCTTCCTCAAACGTTATGCTTCCAAGGATTTCTTTCTTAACGCGAAGTTTTATTGACGGGTTTGCATTGGCGAGAAGAAAAGATATTGATTTTTGAAAGTCAAAACTCATATTTGCCTCCACTTGCATAATGCAGTATCAGCAAAGCTCGGAAGGTGATGTCGCAAGCTCTTCTGATTTTGGACTTCCAATCTGTTTCAAGCTGAAGTCCGGCATAAGGTCCCCAAGCACGAAAATCTTTCTCATAAAAAAGAACGTCACATATTCCGTCTTCGCCAATGTGTTCTGCGATATAATCAACTTCTGCTTGAAGTTCCTTCAAATACGGATATAGA
>JAZUBZ010000102.1:0-12305 GCA_045638805.1 Eubacteriales bacterium | reverse complement strand
TTCGTGCCCCGGGTGCTCCTCAGGCGTATATTGCCCTTGAGGACAACATGGCTGATGCCGCAAAAAAAGTTCAGAAAAAGCTTCGCGGAGTTGATTTTATCACCGTGAAGATGCTTAAAACAAAATATCCTCAGGGAGACGAAAGACAGCTCATCTTTGCCCTTACGGGACGTGAGCTTGCAACAGGTAAGCTTCCTGCAGATGCAGGATGCGTTATATTCAACGCCGCTACCTGCGCGGCAGTATACCGCGCGTTTGCAGAGGGTATGCCCCTTGTGAGACGCACGCTTACCGTTTCCGGTGATTGCATAAAAAAGCCATCCAATCTGTCAGTCCCAATCGGCACTACCGCTTCTTATCTTATCGAGCAGTGCGGCGGACTTACGAAAGCTCCCGAGAAGCTTATCGCTGGCGGACCCATGATGGGTCAGGCTCAGTGGGATCCCGATATGCCTACAAAGAAGAGCACGTCGTCTCTCCTTCTGCTGTCTGCGGATTACTCAAAGAAGCCTGCCACACCCGCCGTTTGTATACGATGCGGAAGATGTGTGAAAAACTGTCCCATGAGGCTGATGCCCGCATATATTGCCTCATTTGTCCAGAAGGACGATATGGAGAATGCGGAAAAGTACGGTGCAATGAGCTGTGTTGAGTGCGGCTCATGCTCATATAACTGTCCCGGCAAGGTGGAAATAGTACAGTACATTCGAGTGGCTAAAAACCACATCCGTACGGAAGCCGCAAGAATGAGAGCGGCAAGAGAAGCATCCGAAAAAAAGTAAGGAACGTTTGCGCTATGAATGATAACATAAAAAACAACGAGGGGAAGATGCCCGATTTGCTTTGCGTGTCACCTTCTCCCCATATAAAATCATCCGATACAACACGAAGCATAATGATAGATGTGCTGATCGCCCTCATTCCCGCCTTTGCGTGGGGCGTATATATGATGGGTTTGCGAGCACTGGTAATAGGACTTTTGTCGATCCTGTGCTGTGTGCTGTTTGAGGCGGGCTGTCAGCTTATCCTGCGCCGTCCCGTCACCGTGTCCGACTGCTCAGCGGCAGTAACGGGTCTCATCTTTGCGATGAATCTCCCCGTGACAGTTCCGTTGTGGATGCCCGTCGTAGGCTCATTTTTTGCAATAGTCATAGTAAAACAGCTTTTCGGCGGTATCGGTAAAAATATCGTAAATCCCGCGCTTGCGGCGAGAGTTTTCCTCTTCTCCGCGTGGGCAGGACAGATGTCCCGCTTTACCCCGCCGGGGAATCCCATATCATCCCTCGGAATTACCCTTGGTGACGTGACTGCCGTAACGGGCGCGACCCCTCTTGCGGAGCTGAAAAACGGAGTCATGCCCTCCGCTACCATCGGGGACATGCTTATAGGTAATATCGGCGGCTCCATCGGTGAGGTGTCAACGGTACTTCTTCTTTTAGGAGGAATATACCTTATCGTGAGACGTGTTATAACCTGGCACATTCCCGCGGCGTATCTCGGTACGGTAGCGCTCATTACCTTCTTCTTCCCGCAGACGGGAACGGGAGGAATGTTCATGCTTTACGAGCTGATGGCAGGCGGACTTGTGCTCGGCGCGTTCTTTATGGCGACAGATTACGTTACTTCCCCCATAACCCCCGTGGGACGACTTCTCTTCGGTGTGGGATGCGGCGGTATAACGGTACTTATCAGATACTTCGGTTCATACCCCGAGGGCGTGTCATTTGCCATACTTGTTATGAACTTGTTAGTATGGTATCTCGATCTTGCGGGAATGCCTAAGCGATTCGGTGCCGTCAAGGAGAAAGTGAGCAAAAAATGAGTAAGAAAAAGAAGATACATAAGTCCGCGAAAACTAATGCAGATGTCGAAAAAGCAGGCGTTGTCCTTGAAGAAGCGGTTGTAGCTTCTGCAGATGCAACGGACTCCTCTGCTGATGCATCCGTTGAAAACGCAGATTCTACCGTTGCCAAAGAAGCAGATGCTTCTTCAGTCAGCGAAGACGGCTCTGCGGATACTGACGTTACGGCAGACGGCGACAGCGCCGTGGAGATTGCTGATGAAGACGCGCCGGAGGACGTGCCCACGAAGGTGAAAGAACCCCGCGGCGTGTCACAGGCGCCCCGACTCGTTATGATCCTTACCGCTATTTGCGTGATAGTGGCGCTTCTTTTGGGCGTAGTAAATGCCGTAACCTCAGAAAAGATAGCCGACAACGCGGCAAAAGCCAAGGAAATTGCCATTCTTGCGATCTTCAAGGACGGCAACAGGGCTGAACTTTACGATACCGTAGACGGCAAAGAGATATACCTCGTTTACAGAGACCGGGGACTTGTGGGATACTGCGTATTCCTTACCGTAACCGGATTCGGAGGAGACATTGACATGACCGTGGGTATCAACGGCGAGCTATCCACCTGTGGCGTTAAGATAGTCAATATGTCGGAAACCCCCGGTGTGGGAACGAAAGTGAAAACACCCGACTTCCTTGAGCTGTTCGACGGTCTTTCCCATGACGATCCCATCGGTGACGTTGACGCTATATCCGGCGCGACTATCAGCTCAAACGCTGTAATGGATGGCGTTAAGGCGGCGCACGAGATTAATTTTGACTTTAAGACGGTTGCCGAAGAACTTGGCGTGAAGATACTCACCCCCGCAGATATTCTCGGTATCAAGGAAACCGAGACCGAGACCAGCGCTCCCGCGGAAAGTGAAAATGTATCTCAGACGGGAAATACTGCGGCAGGCACCGAGTCTGCTCCCTCTGAAAGTGACAGTGCTGAAGAGAGCGACCCCGCAGAGCAGACAGAGGACGTTCCCTTTGTTGACAACGGCGGCGAAAAGTATTATGTCTACGAAGTTGGTGTAACTACTGTAGACGACAGATACGTCCTTGAAATTAAGAAGGAAGACGAGACTGCCACATTTGAGACTGAAACAAAGGAGCCTGAGACGGAAAAGGCTACCGAGAAGCAGACGGAGAAGGAGACCGAGAAGGTTACTGAAAAGGTGACGGAAGCACCCACGGAGAAGCCTACTACCGCGGAGACGACCACGGAAGCGCAGACTTCAACGCCTCCCACTACCGCTGAACCAACTACAGAACCTCAGACTACTGTGCCTCCGGAGACCTCAGATGCTACATCATCCGAGGATACGTCGTCAGATTCTGAAAGTACGGATGTGACAGAACCCGTGTCTCCCGATACGTCGGATGGAGCTGATACAAGTGATCCGCAGGAGGTTGACACAACGGGTGACGGCGCAAAGGCTGTTTCCGAACCATCGGAAGAGTCCGATTCTTCAGGCGAAGGTTCATCCGCCAAATAAGATAAGGTCAGGTGTTTGTTTTGAAAAACTCAATACTTAAACAATTTAAAGAGGGGATAATCACGAATAATCCCATATTCGTTCAGCTTCTCGGTATGTGCCCGACCCTTGCAACGTCCACGTCCGTGGTAAACGCCCTCGGAATGGGAGCGGCTGTAACGGCGGTACTTACCTGCTCAAACCTGTTTATCTCGCTCGTTCGTAAGATCATCCCGAAGCAGATCAGAATTGCTTCATATATCGTAATAATCTCAGGATTCGTAACTGCGGTAGAGCTTCTTATCAAAGCTTTCTTTCCCGCCATCGACGCATCTCTCGGACTATTTATCCCCCTCATCGTTGTAAACTGCATCATCCTCGCCAGAGCAGAGGCGTTTGCGTCTAAAAATCCGCCCGTGCCGTCCATGATCGATGGTATCGCCACGGGAATAGGATTTACCTTCGCCCTCAGCTGTATAGCATTCGTCCGCGAGCTTCTCGGTACGGGTAAGCTTTTCGCGGCAGCTGACGGCACGGGTGGTATTGACGTATTCGGCGCAGGATATCAGCCCGCGGCAATATTTCTTCTTCCCGCAGGTGCATTCCTCACTTTGGGATGTATAATCGCGGCAGTACAGAAGATAAGTGACATATCGGCGAAGAGAGCTGAGAAAAAAGCACTTTCAGCTGATGCGACTGCAGAAGAGGTAAGCTCTGACGACGCGGTAATCGAAGAGGAAACGGAAGGAGTGACGGATAATGAGTAACATATTTCTTATAATGTTTACCGCTATCCTTACGGAAAACTTCATTTTCGCAAAGTTCTATGGAATATGTCCCTTCCTCGGTGTATCCGACAAGCCTTCTACTGCTCTCGGTATGGGTATGGCGGTAACTTTCGTTATGACCATGTCATCAGCTGCGACATACGCGGTGTACCACTATCTGCTTGCACCATTCGGACTTGAGTATCTGAAAACGGTGGCGTTTATACTTGTTATCGCCTCACTCGTTCAGTTTATCGAAATGTTTCTGCAGAAGTACGTGCCCTCGCTGTATTCCTCACTTGGAATATATCTCCCCCTCATCACCACCAACTGCGCGGTGCTGGGTGCGGCGCTTGTGAATATTCAGAACGGAAACTCCTTCGGAGACAGTGTGCTGTTCGGCTTTGCTTCAGCTCTCGGCTTTACCATGGCTATCGTGGTGTTCGCAGGAGTGAGAGCAAAGATGCAGCTTGCAGAGCCTCCCAAGGCGTTCAAGGGATTCCCCATACTGCTGATAGCTGCGGGACTTGCGGCTATGGCGTTTTCCGGATTCTCAGGCATGAAATTCAACTGACAGACGGCTGTCTAAGTCGTTTTCCATGCAATCGTCGTCCTGTCACGGACGTCAGATCACAGTAAAGGAACGGACACGTTTATGGATAGATTTTTAGAGATACTTTACCCCGCCCTCGTATTTGCGGCACTGGGTATCCTTATGGGTATTCTTCTTGCCGTGGCGGGACGGGTGTTCAGTGTAAAAAAAGACGAAAGAATAGAAAAGGTGGCTGAGTGCCTCCCCGGTGCTAACTGCGGAGGATGCGGCTACGCAGGATGCGCGGCTCTCGCTGACGCTATCGTTAAGGGCGAGGCTAAGACCTCCGCCTGCTCCGTGGGCGGACCCGAGGCGGCAGGGAAGATAGCGGAGATCATGGGTCTTGAAGCGGAAGATGCCGTACCCATGCTGGCCCACGTTACCTGCGCGGGCAAGTGCGGGGTCTCAAAGAAGAAGTTTATTTATTCGGGTGCTGCCGACTGCGCCGCCGCCGAAAGACTTGGAAGAGGCGACAAGGTGTGCCCCGACGGATGCATCGGGCTTGGTACTTGCGTGTCGCATTGTCCCTTCGAAGCGCTGTCAATTCGCGACGGTATTGCGTTCGTTGACGAGGCAAAATGCCGCGGATGCGGAGTGTGCGTAACGTTTTGCCCCAAGAACGTTATAAGACTTGTGCCGAAAGCAAGCCCCGTGCGTATGAGATGTGTGTCTACCGACGGTGGTAAAGCTGTGCGCTCGTACTGCGAGGCGGGATGTATCGGATGCAAAATATGCGAAAAGGCTTGTGAGGTTGGCGCTGTCAAGGTTGTAAACAACGTGGCACGCATCGACCACTGCAAGTGCGTCGGTTGCGGTAAGTGCGCCGAAAAATGCCCGCGTAAAATTCTTGAAGTGGTAAAATAAAAGGCAAAAAGAAAAGGTTACGGATAAAAAGCCGTAACCTTTTTGTATTTGCCCGCTGACAAAGGTTTCTCGCTGTCAAAATGTGCAAAAGCTTTGATCGATCTTTCTCGAAAGATCGCAGGGTCTTGGGGCAGCGCCCTGAGTCGTCCTCCGCAGAGGACGAAATTCCCCTTATTCGTCACAAAAGCGGTCCGCAGACCGCGCATCCCCTTTTACTAACAGTTTCATCTTTGTGTAAGTTGACAAACCCCGTGTTTTATCACAGGATTTGTCATTAAGCTGATGCAAAAAGGTTACGGATAAAAAGCCGTAACCTTTTTGCATTTAAAATATATCAGTTATCCGCAAAAAACGCGATGGCAACCGCACCGGGACCCGCGTGTGTACCGATACAGCATCCTACCGTATATATTGGCAGACAGTCGGTCTTTCCCTCCCAAAGCTCGGAGCTGTCGGATATGTACTTCTGCAGAAGCTTGTCATCGTATCCGCTGTATGCGAGAGCGAAGGGACGGGAGAAGTCGATACCTCCAACCTTTGACACAAGTTCGCGCAGGAGATTGTTGCCCTGCCTTGAACCTCTCGCCTTGCCGAGCAGCGCAACGGCACCGTCCTTTATGGTAATAACGGGCTTGATTCCGAGTACACTGCCAGCAAATACAACTGCAGAGGATATTCTGCCGCCTTTTTTCAGGTATTCGAGAGTGTCGAGCATGGCAAGAACGTGGAGATTTTTCTTTTCAGCGTCAAGCACCGCCGCGATCTCGTCCGCGGACGCGCCTGTGTCACGAAGCTCGCAAGCGCGCTTGGCAAGTACACCTTCCGCTATACAGAGTGTTTCGCTGTCAACAACGTGTATTCTTCCGCCGTATGAGCTTGAGGCAAGACACGCGCTCTGATATGTTCCCGAAAGGGAAGAGGATACGGTGATAACAACTGCGGTGTCACCGTCAGACAGTTCACGCTCGAAATAAGTCTGCCATACGGCAGGCGGAATCTGAGACGTTGTGGGGATGGTATCGCTTTCGATAAGCTTTTCGTAGAACTGTTCGTGGGTAAGCTCCACACCGTCAAGGTATTCGTCCATGCCGAAACGAACAGTCATGGGCACGTGGATGAGGTCGAGGACTTCCGCCTCTGCGGGCAGGATGTCGGCGGCGGAGTCGATAAATATTTTTACGGACATAGTAAAATTCCTTTCTTGGCCTTTTGAAGATGTTGACTTTACAACGTCTTGGATTATAACATACAATCCGGTTCGTGTCAATAACAATGTTGAAAATTCAACATCGAACTGACATTTTTATTGAAAGAAACAAAAAGGCAGGTGAAATGTGGGTAAATTTGTAGCAAAGTTTTTTGTAAAAGTTTCAAAATACTCTTGACAGATAGAAGCAACTGTGGTATAATACTTCACGTTACGGCGCCATAGCCAAGCGGTAAGGCAGAGGTCTGCAAAACCTTTATTCATCAGTTCGATTCTGATTGGCGCCTTTATAAACAACAAAAGGACTTCTTCGGAAGTCTTTTTGTTGTTTATAAAGCTTTGATAAGATGCAAGAATCGAACTGGTTTCGATAGGTAGAAGGCGCCTCTGCGGCTTCTACCGTCTGATTGGCGCCTTGAAAAAAGTCCTGTTCAAAAGAACAGGACTTTTTTCAACTAAATCCGTCCTAACGGACGGGATAAATCCATCTTCGATGGGTGAAATCACTTCGTGGTGAAATCCGACTTCGTCGGGTTGGGGACGGATTTAATTTCACCGAAGCCGTAGGTTTCGATTTCACCAAAGGCGCAAGCCTTTGATTTCACCGTGCGCAGCACGATTTCACTTTAATTGCATTGTTTAAGCGTTTGCGTTATATATGGGTGTGAATGAGGTGGTTACTATGGCTGATAGCAAACTTGCAGCTGCATCTATGGACTTTGCAGTAAAAATTTTAAAACTGTGTGATGATATTAAAGGGCATTATTCTATTGTTAATCAACTTGAAAGGTCAGCTACGAGTATCGGTGCAAATATTCGTGAAGCGAATTATGCTCACAGTAAACCTGATTTTGTTTCCAAATTGCAGATATCGCTCAAAGAGTGCTATGAGACGGAATATTGGCTTGAACTTATGCTTAAAGCAGAAATTTTAAGTGATGACATTGCAAAGATATTATTGCATGATTGCGGCTCTATTCGCAGAATGCTTGTTGCGTCTGTCAACACTATTAAAAATAAAGCGTAATTTGGGGGAAATTAAATGTTGCTTTAATCAATGTTAATCTATATTAAATGATCCCGGAAATATAAAATGACATCTCGAAAGGGGTGTCTTTTTTGCGTTTATACGGTTGTTTCGGATGGAAATTCGTTGAGTATGAAGCTTTTAAGCTTTACTTTCCGCAATTCTCAAAACAAAATTGGTTTCCAAATTGGTTTCTAAAATTGGGGAGGAAATCCTCCTATGGTTCCCTTTGATTTGTTTACATGTCTGATCACATATCAATTATAAATTCCCTACTCTACTAAAAAACGGCTGCGACACCTGAGTGTATCGCAGCCGTTTTGTTTTCATTTCACTTTTGCCGATTTCTCGCGTATCTTTGCTTCAAGGGCGCAAAGCTCCGTTTCGGTGGTGCCATAGACTCCAAGGTCGCATCCGCGCTCCTTGTCATCGTGATAATCACTGCCGCCCGTGGTAATGAGTCCAAGCTCATTTGCAAGGCTTTTCGCCCTCGAAATATATGGTGTTCACCTCAACTCCCGAAAAGGGCAGTACCGTGACTCCTTTTCCTCTTGCATACTCGCGCAGTCTGCCGTAGTTCATGTGCAGACAATCGTGGTCGGTGAGGCATATTTTTTTGAGTCCTGCCGCCGCGGCGCTGTCCACCACCTGGCAGGGAGTTTTCGCACCGTCGGACAGCATGGTATGTAGGTGCAGATCAATAGTATATTTGTCTGCCATAACTGCTCCTTCAAGTCTTATTTCACCCGGTCAGCCTTTTCGCGGATCTTCGCCATAAGAATCTGAAGCTCCTCCTCGCTCGTACCGTATACGCCAAGTCCGTTGCCATAGCCTTCCTCGGCATGGTAGTCGCTTCCGCCCGTGGTGATAAGTCCAAGCTCGTTTGCAAGGTTCTTTATAAGCTCTGTCGCTCCGTCAGCCACTACTTCCTGATGCTTCGCCTCAAGTCCGTCAAGTCCGACCGCCGCAAGCTCGCGGATGATCTTCTCGGCAAGCACGTTATTTCTGAGATGATCCTCTCCCTCCCAAACAGTCTCGAGCCAAGAGGGATGAGCCATAACTGTAACCAGACCAAGCTCGTTTGCAAGGCGGATAAGCTCAACGGTGTCGGGCATATCCACAACGCGTCTCATGAAAACAGAACGTGAGGGGAGGTTGTAGGGGAACAGGTCGGGATACTTGGCGCGAAGCTCTCCGGGAAGGATGCCAAGCTTCTTTGCCGCCATTTTCATAACGTAGCTTGCGCAGTACATTTCCTGCTTGTATACGGGAGCTACGTCGGGGTCAATAAGGAACAAGTCGTCATAGCTGAGATCCACACCTATCTCGGGCAGTTTTTCCCACTGAGCCACAGCCAACTTGTTGGTGTGGGCGAAATACTTGTTTATCATTGATATAAATCTTTCGTCTCTCAGCTTTTCGTCATCTCCGAAAACCAGCATATGAACGGACAGAAGCGGCTTTAAGCCATCGTAGTACAGGGTGTTTACCTCGGTACCCGAGAACGGCAGTACTTCAACGCCCTTTGTCTTTGCATATTCGCGTACCTTGTCGTAATTTAGATGAACTCCGTCGTGGTCGGTAAGACAGATCTTTTTGAGTCCGGCGCGTGCGGCAGTATCAACCACCTGACAGGGGCTTTCGTTGCCATCGGAGAGTGTGCTGTGCATATGCAAGTCGATAGTGTATTTGTTTTCCATAATAATCTCCATTCTGCCGCTAAAGCGGCAATACAAATAGTTTCAGTAAGATGTACGTAGCTGAAGTGATATTTGATCTTCTTTTTCACGTTTTTTGCGGGGGATCTTGTAGCTGTGGATGAGAGTTCCGTTGGTGTTCACTTTGAACTCATTTGCATATGGTGGATTTTAGTCAATTATATTTTATCATATACCGGTGTATTTTTCAAGTCATTACAGAAGATAGTCACACTTTGGCGCATCATCCTTGATTTTCCCTGTAAATCGGGGAAACTTTGGTATGAATCAGGCTTAGCCGTAACAGTGGATGTAGGAGAGCGCGCCTCAGTGTTGTTTTATAGGGGGATTGATGTACAGGATAGAAGATTTCTAAAGGCTTACTTTGCTAATACTTTTGGGTACCCCCTCTGCATCAACCAATACCCCATCTGTCTTTCATATTGCCATACGCTGATATCTATGATATACTATAACTGAAGCCAAACAGGAAGGATGCCTCAGGATATGCAAAGTATTATAAAAAACATCGAAGACGGTACAGTATACTCTATTGTCATAAAAAATCACGGCATTCGGTATTTGACCTTGTACTACCGGACTTCCCACAGCGATGCTGTTTTGCATAGTGGCAAAAAAATCGTGTGTTTTCCCTCGAAAGAAGTGATGAGGGATTTTTGTAACAGCCACGGCCTTAAGATATATGGAGATATCTACGAGTATGATTTTGATGCGTCCCTTGATAATCCTCTTGACTATAACCGCGTACTTGGCATGTGGAATCTGCTTAACACCATAGCAGACGGCTTTGGTATGTATTTTGAGGGGAACCTTAGAAAATACACTCCGCTTTATGATCTACTGTTCTGTCTTAATACGTCCGACGTGCCTATTCCCGACACGTACACCGTCAGCGAAAAACACTTGAAATATATTTTGAAGGTATTCCGTAAAAAAGACCACTTGTTGGGACGGTTTGAATTGTGCGAAGAAGAGTAATTGTTGTGCTCTGTCAGCTGTTATAAACGCAACAATGGTCTCCTATCCCTTGACTTCCCCTCGTACATATGGTATAATAAAACCAGTACAATATTAATACCAAATGGGAGGAAAAGATATGTCATATAAGTATAATTATGATTACGAAGAAAAGGAATACAAAGCTCCGAAACTCAAAACTGACAGAAACGTATGGAAGTTTATAATACTGGACATTTTGACCCTTGGAATATACAGCTTTATATTCTTCATTCCTCTTTCTTTCGATCTTGACAAGGTCGCACCCAAGCGTGATGGGTCAAAGACCTTGAATTACCTTTTAGCTTGGATCCTTTCACTGTTTACGTTTTCCATCGTTATTAATATTTGGCATTATATGATCTCGGACCGCGTGTCGGAGGCTTTATCTGTACGTGGGATCGATTATAAGTTCGGAACAGCCGATTTTTGGATTTGGTTTTTGTTAGGTTCACTTATTATAGTTGGCCCTTTTGTATATATTCACAAGCTTTGCAAAGCTATGAATCTTCTTTGCGAAAACTATAATGAAAATCCTACGGTCTAAGAGTGATTCCTCGTTTATTTTAATATACCCCCGACATTTATGGTGTCGGGGGTATTTACGTACATTACAGGGGATAGTCGCACTTTGGCGCATCCTCCTTGACCTTACCTGTACTTTGTGTTATAATTACCGTAGTTTAAATGAACGACAAACACTTTAAGCATAAAGAAAGGAAAACTTTTATGACACCCAAACAGATACTTGAAGATATCCGTTCCGACAGACGTAAGCTTGTTATCCACGACGGAGACTTTAACGCGGAGATCGATGACCAATATGCACTTGCGTATACCCTTGGATGTAAGAACATAGAGCTTTTGGGCGTATGCACATCTGCTCAGTATGAAGAGGTTGTTGCGGAAAACACGGAAGAGGTTCTGGCACGTGCTATGCGCGACGTGCGCGAGGTATACGAAGCCCTTGATCTTTCCGAAGATGAACTTCCTCTTTTCGAGGGCGCGAAAAGCAGAATTTACGTTCACCCCGATCTTGAACCTACCGACAGTCCTGCAGCGCGGTTCATAATCGAATGTGCTCACAAGTACGACGAGCCTGTTTACGTATTTGTAACCGGTCCATGTACCAATGTTGTATCCGCTTGTCTTATTGACCCCACCATTATGGATAAGATCGTTGTCCTCTGGCTTGGCGCAGACTGCCTTGACAAGAAGGGTGGCGGCTTCCACGAGTGGAATCTATACTCCGATTATGCGGCAAGTCAGTACATTATGAATCTTCCCATTCCCCTTATTTGGATGCCCTGCAGTGACGATGGCTCTGTTATCCTGGACATGAACCATGATGATCTTGCTCGCATTAACGGTGTCGGTAAGGCAGCAGATTTTTTGAAGCGCGGTCTTCCTCTCAAGATATACTCCGAGGAGAGATTTGCAAAGCCCGATTGGCACAAGGTAATGTGCGACTACATGGCTCCCGCCGTGTTGTCCGTTCCCGATGCGGTTGAGTTTGAGATAATCCCCGCACCCGTTATCACAGATGCTGAGTCATATGCTGTGGACCGCACGAGAAGAAAGATCATACTGGCGCGCCGTCCCGACAATCGACGCGTGATCGACGATTCCATCGAGGCGCTTAACCGCGTTATCGCGGATAGAGAGTAAGTCCGTAAGTTATTTGTATAGTTTACACCCAGGTTGATGACAAAGTGAAATTGCAAAAAGGCATATAGCAAAATAGACAAAGCGAACTAAAACAGATGCCTCCCCTGTGTAAGGGGAGGTGCCGAGGTACGAGGCGAAGGGGTTGTAAAGATGC
>JAZUBZ010000101.1:0-12721 GCA_045638805.1 Eubacteriales bacterium | reverse complement strand
CCCATCCAGAGCGGTATCATGACAACTGTTCACGCTTACACAGGTGACCAGATGATCCTTGACGGTCCTCACAGAAAGGGTGACCTCCGCCGTGCACGCGCTGGCGCACAGAACATCGTTCCCAACTCTACCGGTGCTGCTAAGGCTATCGGTCTCGTAATTCCCGAGCTCAACGGCAAGCTCATCGGCTCTGCTCAGAGAGTTCCCACCTGCACAGGTTCTACAACTATCCTCGTTGCAGTTGTTAAGGGTCAGGACATCACTAAGGACGGTATCAACGCTGCTATGAAGGCTGCTGCTACTGAGTCCTTCGGTTACAACACCGACGAGATCGTTTCTTCCGACGTTATCGGTATGCGTTACGGTTCTCTCTTCGATGCAACTCAGACAATGGTTGCTAAGATCGACGACGATACTTACCAGGTACAGGTTGTATCTTGGTACGACAACGAGAACTCCTACACAAGCCAGATGGTTCGTACAATCAAGTACTTCGCTGAGCTCGCGTAAGTTTTCACAAGTAACTGATCGCACCGCAGAGCGTATGCTCTGCGGTGTTTTTCTGTTGCAATAGATTAATATTTGTGATATAATAATTAACATAGACTATAATTTTTACCATTGACGTTTAAATATCCAAAGGGGTGGTCGTATGAATATAGGAATAGGTATCTTTGGCGGTAATCCCATTGATCGGCAAATAGAGCTTCTCAAAAAGAACGGTGTTAGCCGTACGTTCATTTCTTCCGAATGGGAGGATTTTGATTCGGTCATGGCTAAATTCAAGAATAATGGGATAATATGCGAAACTCTCCACGCTCCATTCGACAATATCAACGATATGTGGGGAAGAGACCATTTTGCCGCAAACCGTATGCTTAAGAGACTGAAGGATGCTGTTAAAAAATGCGCGAGGTATAATATACCCGTAGCTGTCGTTCATCTTTCAAGCGGATGTCCTATGCCTGAGATCACAAAGCAGGGCATTCGCCGATACGACAGACTTATGCGATACGCAGACCGCCTCGGCGTTAAGATCGCCTACGAGAATCAGCGATACCTTGAGAATATATCGTTTTTCATGAAGCGACACCCTAATGCAGGATTTTGTTACGATATAGGACACGAAAACGGCTTCACGCACGGTATTATGTTCATGGAACATTTCGGTGACAGACTTTGCGCGCTTCACGTACACGACAACAGATGCGGCGATAATACCGACGACCATATGATACCCTTTGACGGAAACATCAGTTACGATTATGCAATGAAATATATTGCTGACAGCGGATTTAGCGGTACTATGATGCTTGAAGTTAACCCCAAAACCAAAACAGTCTATGAAGCTGTTTCCGACGAGGAGTTTCATAAGCGTGCCGTTACTGCCGCAAAACGCCTTGCGGATATGGTTGAGGGCTATAAATGTAAATAACAAAAGGTCAGAGCTTCAAAAACTCTGACCTTTTTAATTTAATCAACGATTGCAAAATTTTCCTGTGCTATAAACGTACCTAAATATGACAAGTAGACTACGGACCCTAAGATTGAATACTCGCTGTCAAGATACAGAGATACCTGCCACGTACCGCTGTTGTGTTCAAACTTCGTTGTCATAAAGCGCGGTTCAGGGAACTTCTTTATAAATTCATCCGCAGCGAACTCTTTTGCTTCATCAGGGGTGATGATGCCGTCTGCAATGCTGACAGAATCGATCATAAGCTCAATATCGTCACGATAAAGCTGGAACGTACCGTCACTCATATTGTTCCAAATTGCGTAATCGCCTGCAGCGATGTAGCTCCAGATTTGACTTCCGCCGTAATATCCCTTTTTAGCTGAAAGTCTGTAAAGAGTACTGTCTTCTTCGGTAAGATCCGTACCGCAAACAGCGAATCCTTCAGGGTAGTACATTACCGTAATATTATCATCAGGCTTATACTCGGGATAAATCTTAATTCCAAAAGGGGAAGTGCCCTCGTCGCTTTCGATTATCTCGTACTTCCAGCCGTCAACTACTCTCATTGACATGTTCGCGTGTTTATATGAATATGCTGCTGTCTCACTCTCAACTGATTCATGAACGTATCCGGGTCCAGTTTCATATGGGAGCATTATGCCGTTGGTTTGTTCATCGGTATCTGACGCGCCGCCTGTAGAACCGACGTGTTCATTTGAAGAATCATCCTTTGTATCTGTTTGGGCGGGCGGTACTACGGCACACGAACATAAAATCAGCGAAATCGCAAAAATTATTGTTACAAATCTAAGTTTCATAAAGTGAACTCCTTTCTTAAGTGCTTGGATCCATTACGGTTCCGATAAATAACGGAATACCGTTTTCGCAGTCAACTATCATGTATACGAAGGGGCGATTAACGCTTATTATAACAGGCTGTTCAGTAGGAGGATCAGCGCTCACCGGTTCACCCATCAGTGCAGAAACCGACGCCGCCTTTGTACCGCCTGTATTCACTTCAATATAAGTTTTTTGTATTGCACCGGAGTAATACAGTGGCAGTTCGTTTACATTGAAGGAATCCTGCTCAATTTTATCCGGTGAAAAAATATTATTGATTCCAAGTGATCTGAATGAATCTACAAGACTTTCGCTATAGCTTGATTTAAATGAAGGTAATGTAAATGAGACTCGCGTGCTCTTTTTATTTTGTATCAAAGAATGTATTTTTTCTCCGTTAAGTGAATTGATATAATCGTTTATAGTAATACCCTCATTCGGTAAAAGAACGACCATAGCAAAGGTATCCGTTAATTTTGGTGACCCGGAAGCAAAGCATTGCTTATAATTATATATAAATCCCGTGTTAGTGTCATCCTCAAGATATCCGTCATTAGATTTTCCGACCATATATCCGTCATACATCTTTTGAATTCCGTTCTCAAGAGTGAAAATACTTTCTCTTTCAATCGAGGTAAGAGGATCATCCCACTCAGCATCGAATGCTATAGTATTTATAAGATAAAGGTAGGTCATGGGATCTATTAAATCGATAATACCGTCGATCATCCCGTCGGTATTTAGCTTAACCCACTTATTAATATCATCAACAGATGTTTGGTCAAACGGGGAAGTATACACCTGAGCAGATAAATAGCTTTTTACAGTGTTCAAATAATCTCTGTCAACGGTTAAGCTATCAGTGTCACGAAGCCATACGGAATTTGCACATTTAAGGCTGTAGCCTCTTCCATTGGGCAGGGAATCCATATAGGAGCGTACGAAGTTGTTCATCTCATCGCGTGACATACCAACGGCATCTTCTATCTGACGGAGACTTTCACCCTCTACACTGTTTGCGCACATGGTCAATGCGTACAGCGCGGACAGAGGAGATATCATTTCATTACCCTCGCCCTTCAAAGTCTCTCTGAAAAGATCAAATGAAAAATCAGCTATTGTTATACTGTAGTCTGCTGGGGATACTTTGTTAAAACTAAGCTTATCCGAAATAAATCCTGCAGTCAATTCCGTACTGCTCATATTGATAGGATGCTCCGCAATATTATCGGTAGTATCTTTATTTATTTCCTGCGGATCAGTCTGTGAACTTTCACTCGGCAAAGTTCCTGAGCTATCGGTTGATTCATCACGGTCAGTAAATGTTTCACTTTCCGTGGGCTCGGTAATACTCGGTTTAAGCTCACTCTCGGTGCTGTCATCATTAAGCGTACCAATAGTATCCCCCGCAGGAATGTTAACCGGCGGCTCGTCGTCCATCATAGTACCAATCCCTAAGAAAACGGACCCAAGAACAACAGCGCACACACAAGCGGCAACGGATGCGTATTTTAAAATAGTTGTAAACCGTTCCTTCTTACGAGCCGCGCGTTTTTCCGCAACGTCCGCAATAATAGATTCGTCGATCTCACCGATCGCATCATGTAGATCAGTATTTTTCATAAAATTCTCCTTTCTGTGTTCATCAGGCTAAACGGAATAACCCTCATGTTCAAGATACTCCCTAAGCTTAACTCTCGTTCTGAAGAGTAGAGTTTTAACTTTTCCTGAAGTCATACCGAACAATTTTGCTATATCCGAGACGGAGTCAAGGAAGTAGTAACGTGCGATGAATACCTGTCTGGCGTCGTCGGATAATTCTCTCACAAAACTGTCGATAGCCTCGGAGAGAAGCTTCATGTCCAATACATCGTCCGGTACGTCCCCTCCTGGTAAGACCTCCGAAAGCTCGGAAAGGGAAGCGGTGTACTCGGAGACAATGCGTTTTTGTCGCGTCCGTCTTCTGTACACATCAATTGAAATGCGCCTTATAAGCTTAGAAAGGTAAGTGATAAGATTTTCCGGTCTTTGCGGAGGAATGGAATTCCACGCGGCTAAATATGTATCGTTAACGCATTCCGACACGTCTTCCTCACTTCCAAGTATATTGAAAGCCACCTTGCGGAGATATGACGAATATTTGTTTTCCGTTTCACGTATTGCGCGCTCATCACGTTCAAAAAACAATTCTACGATATATCTGTCGTTCAAAGTTCTCACCGCCTTTCCTCTTCACCCTATATCTCGACAAAATTATGAAAAGGTTACAGAATTTTACGAATTTTAAAATCAGATTTCTGTTCCGAGCATTAACAGATCACTCATATTGCTGTCGTCACAAGCGGTCCATGCAACGACCCTGCTTTTTTCGGGTATGATCTGAAGCATAGAGCCTCTCATGCCGCCCTTGGCATAATATGATCCTCTCCACGTCAGCTCGTAGCCATTTTCAAGCACGGTGTTCACTGCCTCTTCGGATAATATCCTTTTACCGTTACAGATACCGCCGTCAAGATATATCTGACCCAGCTTTGCAAGATCGTCCGTTCTTACATACAATCCGGTTGCTCCCATTGGATAACCGAGGGGACATTTGCTCCATGCCGCCTCTCTAAATTCGCACGGCGTAAAGAACTCACGCCACAGAAAATTATCCATAGGCTCCCCAAGCTTCTTTGAGACGATTCGCGAGATCATGTAAAACGCGGCATCACTATACGTAGACTTTTCTCCCGGCGTACTGATCAGCGGGGTAGTAAGAAGCAATTTGAGATAATCATTACAGCAGAATTTCGTACTGTCAAGACAGTCTATGTCAAGCTGACCCGAAGAAAAACCAGCACGGTGTGTCAAAAGATGATGTACCGTAACCAATTCCCAGTTTGCAACTATGCCGAGAGGTAATTCATCGCGAAAAATATCAGTAACAATTTCATCTAATGACAGAATACCACGATCAACAAGCATCATTGCGGCAGTTGTTGCAAATACCTTTGCTACGGAATAAACGTTCTGGCAAGGATTGGCATACTGAAGCTTCAAAGTTTCGCTTTCTCCGTTGCAGATTTCGGTGATCCGATATACGTTAAAATTTTTATTGCGTATCAACTTTTCAGCTTCCTTTATGTAACTACTCATATTGATCCTCACTTTCAAAAAATATAAATAGGGGAGTAACTTAAGCCGTTACTCCCTTATTATCCAATTTAGTTAGCCATTTCGGAGAGAATTTCGTATGTCTCAGCGAATACTCTCTTCTTTTCAGCGATAACAGCATCCATTTCAGCAATTTCTTCTGCGCTGAACTTCTCAAGCATACCTTCCTTGAGAGTACCCTTGTACTTTCTGTCGAGAACCTGAGAGTAGAAGATCGGAACTGTAACGATCTCGCCTGCCTTTTCGCAGATGATAAGGTCGCTGTTACCTGCGAGAAGCTCGTCTACTGCGCGAACGCCCATCTTTGTAGCGAGAAGTCTGTCGCCGAGTGTGGGTGTACCGCCGCGAACAACGTGTGCAAGACGGCAGAACTTTGTTTCAACCCAAAGAGAAGGCACGCCTTCCTTTTCAGCGAGAGCCTTGGTTTCATCGTTGATACGCTTAGCAAGTCTTTCGGAATGATCCTCAACGCCCTCGGAAACAACGATGATGAAGTTTCTCTTGCCATCACGGCGGAGGCGGATGATCTTCTCGATGCAAGCATCCTCGTCGAAGTCAACCTCGGGAATAACTGCGTCAACAGCGCCGCAAGCGATAGCTGTGTTAAGAGCGATGTCACCTGCGCCACGACCCATAACCTCAACTACGTTACAACGAGCGTGAGATTCACAGGTGTCACGGAACTTATCAAGACATTCAACAACGGTCTGCATAGCGGTGTTAAAGCCGATGGTGTTGTCTGTAGCTGTGATATCGTTGTCAATTGTACCGGGAATACCGATAGTGGGGATACCTCTTGCAGAAAGGTCAGTAGCACCGCGGAATGTACCGTCACCGCCGATAGCTACAACGCCGTCGATCTCGTGCTTCTTAAGTGTAGCGATAGCCTTCTGCATGCCTGCTTCTTCCTTGAACTCAAGGCATCTGTCGGAATAAAGGAATGTACCGCCGAGAGTGATCTTGTTGCTTACCTCTCTGGAAGTGAGCTCAATCATATCGTCATCGATCATACCTCTGTAACCGCCGTAAACACCCATAACCTGAACGCCTCTTGCAAGAGCAGCACGTGTAACTGCGCGAACAGCCGCGCTCATACCGGGAGCATCACCGCCGGATGTAAGAACAGCAATCTTTCTGAACTTGTTAGCCATAATATTTCTCCATTTCTGTTTTACCGTAAAGGAAAACAACTTTTATTTAACGATAATAATAGATTAACACACAAATTAACCTATTATGTATTGTAATATAATTCGGAGAAAAAATCAATAGATATATGAAGAATTATGAAAATTTTCCGTGAATTGGGGATAAAAACAGAGCCTCGGTTATGAGACTCTGTTAGGTATAAACTATAGTTGTATCCTCATCGAGCGGTGAAGTTCCCTCAGTACCTTGGATAGCGGCAATACAAGCATCCCCATAAAGAAGTTGCTGACTCCGTGTATAACGTCGAACTTTATGCCCATAAGGATCCATGTCACGGTCTGTGCAGGGGTATATCCGAACATCAAGGCTTGAACGGGCGCATATAGTGCACCGAATGTAAACCCGAACAGAGAACAAAGTATGGGGTAGACAAACATTGCCGCTTTGTCACTCATTTTTTTCGGAAGCAGAGCTGTTAAGATACACTGCAGAGGCCATAGATATAAGTAAGGCACCCACCACATATTGAAGCCGTTAAAGAGTCCAAGCAGTACGACGTACACGCTTACCGGAATTAGCGCTTCAAAGCGGTAAACGACTGCGAACGTCATTATCAGCATCGACAGAGGGTGAATGTTCGGCAGAGATTCAAAAGCGATCTTTGACACGAACAGAAGGGCTGCATACATTGCAAATAAAACAAGCTTTATAAGTTTGCCGTTGCGTCTCATCCCTTAGTATAAGTCAGCTCAAACTTGTCGCCGTCTGAAATTTTAGTGTCGGACGCTCCGGTCATGAGAGCTTCGCCGTCCTTGGAAAGTGCCCAATATGCGCTGTCGAGCTCGTAATCGGCACGGATACCGTTTGCATACTTGATGTAAAGTCCGTAGGGACCGACATCTCCCTCGACGATCTTCGCTTCGAGAAGAGCATCTGCAAGGATTTCCGAGTTGGTTTTGACCTCAAACTCCTCGGACTCGCCCTTGTCATCGATTACCGTAACGGTTATCGTGAACTTATGCACCTCAGGTCCTTCGGAACCGCTGTTTGCAGGTGCATCTGTTGTTGATACGCTGTCTGTATCATGCGTATCAGTGTTTCCGTCGCATGAAATCATGCAAAGTGCCATAGCCGCAATAAGCACAAGAATTACGGAAAGCTTGATAAACTTTGAAAAATCAATCTTTCTCATCTGATTTTTCCTCCTGTAAAAATAATTTGTATGTGACGCATCCGTTTTGGAAAGTCCACCGATACTCGCGGTATAAACAGATATGAGGCAGGTCTCCCGACTCGTATATACTCCCAGAGGATTACTTCCTGCGCCTTCTCGGGAAATCCCAATGGCAGTGTGCGGCACTGTTGCGGAAAGCTTGATATATACATACGGTGACGAGTTCGTACAGGCTTCTCACCTGTTTCCCTATTATGCGGTACTGAATTAACATACCGCCACCTCGGACGTCATTTGGTATTATATCACAGTTTAATTGATAAATCAATACGTAAAAAAACAGATGCCCCGGTTCTGAGAGCATCTGTTGCAATTTTATCAGTCGAGAGAGAACTCAAGGTCACTCTTCTCACGAGGAAGGATCCACTTTCCGCCTGTGAAGTCGGGAACTTCAACGGGAGCACCGCCGAGAGAGATGGACTTTTCGGAAAGGGGAGTAATAGCCATCCATGAAACTGTGTCGTAAATGTCGATGGGAGGTATAGCATCCTTTTCAACGCTTTCAAAGAATGCGCCGAGAACCATGAAGTCAACGCCGTCATGACCGGAGGTCTTAGCTATATCAAAATATTTCTCCCAAAGGGGATGCTTATACTTCTCGATGTATTCCTTTGCGCTGTCCCAATATGTCTTAGCGTCACGCTCGTGAGCACCGGGCTCGTCAAGATATACGCTGTTCATATCCTCGTAGAAGGAACCTTTGGTTCCTCTTACGGTGAACTTTCTTGAATATGTACGGGGAAGAGTAGTGTCAAGATTAAGAACTACAGTAGAGCCGTCTGCACAGGTGATAACTGTCGTGATGATATCGCCCTGAGCGAAATCACGTCCCACAAGCTCGGGATAAGTCTCGGAATTTGCGGCAACATATTCCTTCATACCACGTGCTTTTGAAGCAAAGGAAGAAAGTGTCATCATTCTGTTACCACGGTTGATGTTGAGTACCTTGGCGATGGGACCAAACTCGTGAGTGGGATAGTTCTCGCAGTTTCTGTTGAGGTAATTTCTGAGTCTGTAGTGCTTGTTGATGTTACCGCCTGCAACCTCGTCTCTCAGGTCGTGCATGTAACCGCCCTCGCAGTGTACGATCTCACCGAAAAGACCTTCTCTTACCATGCGTAGAACTGCAAGCTCAGTTGTGTTGTAGCAAGCGTTTTCAAGCATCATTACATGAATACCTGTTTCATGGTAAGCATCGATAAGTCTGTTACAATCATGGAGGGAATAAGCACCGCCTACCTCCATTGCAACCTTCTTTCCTGCTCTCATTGCCTGGATGGCAAGATCCACATGAGCCTCCCATGAGGTGAATATCATAATAACGTCAACATCGTCTCTTGCGATGACCTCGTCGGAGTTAAGATACATATCAGGCTCGTAACCGCTGATGACACGGACGATCTCAACACCTTCCTCAGCTCTCTCGATGATAGGATCGCAAACAGCCTTGATCTCGACGTTTTCAAAGCAACGGATCGCGGTCTGGAGCATACAACGTCCGCGGTTCCCAAGACCTAATAAACCGATTCTGATTTTTTTCATAAAAGCCTCCCATATAATAAAAGGTATTATTTTTATCTTATCTATTCTATTATACACGAAAGAATAAAAAAGTAAATACTTTTGCAAACAAAATTTAATATTTCAAAATTGATGGCATATGAAAAGTCTGTTAAACTAATCATATGCCATCAATAAAATTATTCCTTTTTCTTTAGTCTGAACACAAGCCTCGCAAGAGCTTTTCCGTTAAATGGGATAAGAGGGTAGAGATAATTTCTCTGTCCATTGATAGTCCTGTTGGTTGCTACGAGAATTAGAGTAACAGTGATTCCTGCAAAGAATCCTACGACATCAAACAAAGCTGTCAAAATAAGCGTCAGCATTCGCATATATTTGAACGCGAAGCCTAGCTCATAATTTGACTGTGTAAAGTTAGCAATAGCGACAAAAGCCATGTAGAGTATGACGTCGGGTGAAAGCCAACCAACCGTTACGGCAAAATCACCGAGCAGCAGACCACCAACGACGGAGAGGGAATTTGACAGCATATTCGGTGTGTTAAGGGAAGCAAGCTTCAAACCGTCAAGTGCGAATTCCGTTAAGAACAGTTGAAACAGTATGGGCAGCTCTCCCGGGTCCTTCGGTACAACGAATGCAAGCCACTCCGGAAGTATTGCTTGGTGCCTTAGAAGAAGATACCATACCGGGGTGAGAAACACCGTCATCCAGAAGATAACGTGACGTAATACTCTAAGATAGCTCCCCGTCAGCGGAGGGAAATAGAAATCGTCCGTCTCCTGCAGAAAATCGAATATTGAGGTGGGAAATACCATCGCTTCGGGACTGTTGTCGCACAGCAGGATAACGCTTCCTTCAAGCAGCATTGCAGACGCTGCATCGGGTCTCTCCGTTGAACGTATCTTAGGAAAAGGATTGTACCATCTGTCGTGAATGAGACTTTCCGCAATACTTTGATGTCCCAGTATCAAGGAATTCGTGTCAAGTCCTTGTATTTTGTCCGCAAGACTGTTTACGTATTTCATATCTGCACGGTCCGACATATAGCAGAGAGCAATATCCGTTCTGCTTTCTCTGCCCGCATTGATATATTTGACCGTCAGTCGAGGGTCTCTGATTCGTCTGCGTATCATTGCAGTGTTAAATATAAGCGTCTCAACGAATCCGTCACGGCTTCCACGCATGACACGATCATTTTCAGGTTCCTCCGTATTCCTCGCGGGATAGGTACGCATGTCGATAATGACTGCGTTTTTGCCGAATCCCTCACATAAAAACGCGGTACAACCGCTCATTACAGCTAACACAATACTGTCAATCGAGTTTGTCACATTGACTTCAACTCCGGGTACAGACGTTTTGATCAGTCTGTCAGCGTCATCATCACGTCCGGTACCGAATTCTTTAAGGGATGAAAAGCTCATCAGAAGCTTCTGCATGGACTCTGCCTTTACAAATCCGTCAATATAGTACATTGTAGCCTTAAGATTTGCAATTTCGAGCTCGCGCTTTATCATGTCAAAGCTTTCGGCAACTCGCAAGATCCCGTCAAGCTCACATATATCTTCTTCAAATCTGCCGCACAGCACAGCATCCTTTGATAGCATAAAAAGACCTCCCGTCAAACGTTTTATGTATTATTTGACGGGAGTTATTCTCTTATTCAGTTTTTATTTGGGTATGGAATATTTTTTACCTGCAAGACGGTCGAAAGAGATAATCTTGTGATTAGTTATGAATTTACTTAATTCGGGTGAGGATTCAAAGACGAGTGCCGAAGAATAATTGGGGCACACATCGTAATAATCTTTCAGGAATTGCATCAAAGGAGTTTCGGGACCGTCAATCATTTCCATCACAACGTTTACCAAATGACATGCGGACAGCTTGTTAGCGTTCGGATCCTTTGTGAGCATAGTTGACTTTTCAAGCTCAAAGTTAGAGTATATGAGGAATGGTGTCTGATAAATATATTCACGGGATTCGGCGGATATGGACCCTTCACTTGAAATCAGACCTGACAGTCGGTAAGCGGCGTAATCTGTACCGAGGGTAGGGGCATGGTCTCCGAACACAACAAGCACCGTATCCTCCTCACAGTTATCGATATATTCGACGAAGGAAGCGATAGCACGGTCGGTATCGTACACACACTGCGTATACTGGTTTACGATATTGAGAAGGCTACTGTCGAAAGCGTCCGTTTCTACAGTAACGTCAAATTTTTCGGGATCAAATTTGTTGGGATACGGCTGATGGCTTTCCATCGTTATACCGTACAAGAACAAAGGCTCTTCGGTCTCATCGATAAAATGCTCAACGTAATCGTAGAAAGTATAGTCAGATACACTGTTTCCGCGCCACCATATCGGTATGTCTGCAAGCTCGGTTGAAAGGTTTTCATAGAACCATGTCTCATCAAAGCCGAGAATGGGGAACTTTGAGCCTCTCAAATAGAATGTTGAATAATACGTGTGGAGCGACATAGTCTTATATCCCAATGATTTGAAGATCGAGGGATATGACTCTATGGTGTCATTGACGAATCTGTATGGAATCGTACCGGTTGGGAGAATGTTGGGATTGAGTCCTGTAAGTACGGCGAATTCGGGATATGTCGTTCCGCCGCCGTAGTGAGTTGCGGAGAATTTTCCGGAATATGCGTTATCACGTTGAGCAATCTCTTTAAAGTTTGCCAGAGGATCGGTAGAGAAAGTACAGCCGGGAAGTTGGGTTACATCCCATAAGCTTTCCTGGAGTACAACGATGACGTTGGGGGAATGGAAGTTTTCTCCCTTTTCTACGTATTCGTAGGACTCAAGGATATCGTTTACAGCTTTGTCAGAATATCCGTCAGGTTCGTTTACTGAGCTTGATAACACGTTAATAGCGAACGCACCTACAAAGCCGTTTGAGCTGTAGTTGGATTCCTGGAGTGCGGCGTCGAAGAATCTCATGTCATACTTTGCGCAGAGAGCTTCAGCATTTGACGGTATACTGTAAGTAGTGTAGAGAATAAGAACGGTTATGATTACCGGAGGAATTCTGATGAACCATCTTAGCGGCAGGTTTGCTCTTGAAATAAAGACAATCAATATCATAGCACATAAGATTGCGGCAATCTCTACTATCTCAACGGGGATAACTGTATTGATATACTCTGAAAGATCTCCCACATTACCTGCTTGCATAAGGTCCCACGGATAAAAATACTCACTTCTTACCTGATATTTGAAGAAACTTGTAAGTGCAATGGCAAATGAAACACCTCCAAGAACTGCACATGAGAGCCAAAGCCGCTTGAACAGTAAAACAAGAATTACAGCTATACCGTAAAGGATGTTCAGATCAAATAAAACAAC
>JAZUBZ010000100.1:0-6673 GCA_045638805.1 Eubacteriales bacterium | reverse complement strand
CTCTGCTGATGTCAATACAGGACACAGAATTTTCTAAAAATATTGCTTTTAAGGGACAATATGATATAATGAAAAAAACAATTACAACAGTTGGGAGAACAAACGGATGAAAATGCTATGGAAGCTTACCAAGGAAGCTGCGCGCTACAAAGGCTTATATCTACTGGCAATATTGTCAACATTAGGTCTAACTATCATTAATTTAACTGCTCCGAAAATACTGTCTTCTATGACAGGAATCGTTGAAAAAGGTGTCGATGAATCAGCACTGAATATCATTCTTGGGTTATCCTTGGGACTGCTGATTATATATCTTCTGCGTATATTATTCCGGTTTTTAAGTAATTATCTGACACATAAAGCTGCCTGGCACCTTGTTGGGGATTTACGCAGTAAATTATATGATAAGCTGCAAAGCTTAGATATCGGATTCTTTCACGACAAGCAGACCGGCGATTTAATGAGCCGCGTGATTAACGATACCCGAGATTTTGAGCTGTTATATGCCCATATGATCCCTGAATTAATTACTAATATCGCCACTTTTGCAGGTGTACTGATTATTCTGTTGACTATCAATTGGAAATTGGCCCTTATCACCTGCGGCCCTATTCCTCTCATTCTGTTCTCAGGCGTTATATTCTCAAAAAAAGTACGTCCTTTCTTCAATGATTCTCAAAAAATCATGGGCGAATTAAACGCACAGCTGCAAGACAGCCTATCAGGATTACATGAGATCCAATCATTTGGGCAGGAAAAATACGAAAGCAAGCGAATACGCATCAAAAATTTCGAACAGGTTAAGGCCATGCTACGTGCACTGCGTGCCAGCGCAATATTTCACCCAAGCGTAGAATTTCTCTCGTCTGCAGGAACCATATTGGTTGTATTCTTCGGAGGATTTCTTGCATTTTACGGTCAGTTATCCGTTGAGGATATAGTTGCTTTCGTTTTATATCTTTCACTATTCTACACACCTATATCGGGTCTTGCAAATTTATTGGAAAATCTGCAACAATCACTTGCAGGTGCGGAACGCGTTGCAATTATTTTCGATACCGATTCATCCATTGTAAATTCCAAAAACGCAGTTGATATAGGTGAAGTTAAAGGTGCTGTGACATTTGAAAATGTTAGTTTCCACTATGGCAATAATGTACCCATTTTGAAAAACATTTCTTTCTCCTGTGAACCCGGTATGATGGTAGCACTTGTAGGACCTACGGGTGTGGGCAAGACAACAACCACGCAACTTATATCGAGATTTTACGACCCTGTTGACGGACGAATCCTTATTGATGGAAATGATATTAAAAATGTTACGGTAGATAGTCTTCGCAGAAATATCTCTCCCGTACTACAGGACACTTTTTTATTCAACGGAACTATAGCTGAAAATATTGGATATGCCAGCCCGAGCGCAACTATGGAAGAAATTGTAGCCGCAGCCAAAACGGCAAATATTCATGATGATATAATGAACATGCCCGAGAGGTACAAAACAAAGGTTGGAGAGCGTGGACTCAGGCTTTCGGGCGGTCAAAAACAGCGTATTGCAATTGCGAGAGCTATTATCCGTCAGTCTCCCATTGTTATACTCGATGAAGCTACTGCTTCCGTTGATGTGCAAACAGAAAAGAAAATTCAAACAGCTATCAGAAACCTAACGGGTAAAAGAACCGTTGTGGCTATCGCACACCGACTGTCAACTATACGAGATGCCGATATAATATTAGTATATGATAATGGTGAAATAGTTGAGCGCGGCACACACGATGAACTTATAAAATTACGCGGTATTTATTATAAAATGCATGAAGCTCAAGTTTTTGAGGGCGGATATACATCATAAATTGCAGTACATAGTAACAAAAGGGCATCAATATTAATATTGATGCCCTTTTGTTAGAATAAAGACATTGCCCAATACACCACTCCATACACCATACCTGCTGAGATACCGCAAAAGATAACAGATCATGATATAGTGAATATCTTAGCACCGACGCCAAGTATAAAACCTTATGTTTGTAGTCAAATTGGTACCCATTAATTTTTAGATTCTTTTGCTTCCCAACAATTTTTCTCCACCCAACAAATATCACAGTGCTTACGACTACAATTACAATGTTCCCAAACCCATTTTTGTTTACCGAGAATTTCAATGCTTGTATTTAGAATATTATTTATTTTTTCTTCAATTGCTGCCAATAGAGACTCGATTTCTGTATCACACATCAATTGCCAATTGTAGATTCCCTCCGAATTTGTAACTACTCTGGTGTAGTAACACCCTCCATAACAAGTTGATTCAATTTTATTAATTTTTATGTTGAAATAATATTGATCCGAATAATCTGATTTTTGCGCTTCAAAAGTGAGAATATATTCATCCGCAAATTGTTTGATCCACTTATTCCCTTTTTTCTTGAATCCGATCGGTTTCAAGAATTCTGTAAATCTATGTAAAAAAGTTTTTCTTCGTTCTTTTACAGCACTTAAGAAATCATCTTTTTCAGTATTATGATAAAGTATGTATACCCCCTCAATTAGTTCTTTAGCTTTTGACTCATCCTCATTAGATACAATTGATGTATAGTATCTCAAGTTACAATCATCTTTATCTTTTCCCCATTTTTCAAAAAAGTCTTTATACTCCGGATAGGATGAAGTCGAACAAAAGCCATAAAGGATGCCTATACCGCATTCTGTTTCTGTCAGATTGATAATAAATGCAGTTTTGTCTGTTTCTCTTCTAAAAAAGCGATATGGCTTAAACTTGGCTTCTAAAAAGTTTGCTTTCAGTAATTGCTCTTTATAAGCATCTAATTGTTTCATATCGAATTCTCCTAATTGTACAATCCTTTTTATTCATTATACCATAAAAGTAATAGGCCTGCAATCGGAATTACAGGCCACAAACTATATCTTTTGACAAATCCAATAAATAACCCCATACACAACACCTGCGGAGATGCCGTACAGGATGACGGGGCCCGCAATGGTGAATATCTTCGCGCCCACGCCGAGGATGAATCCCTCGGACTTATTATCGATTGCGCAGGATCCTACTGCGTTGGCAAAGCCCGTGATGGGCACGAGAGTTCCTGCTCCCGCGTGCTTCGCCACGTCATCGAATTTACCAAGTCCAGTAAGCAGAATTGCGGCAAACACAAGGGTCACCGATGCCATCATCCCCGCGTTTTTGTCACCAAGTCCCCATGCTGAATAAAGCTGTTTTAGTGCGTGACCGAGAGTACATATCCCCCCTCCCACGAAGAACGCCCATGCGCAGTCCTTCAGGAGAGGGGATTTTTTCGCCCTCGCTTCAACGTATTTTTTGTAAGACTCTTTATCACCTTTCATAAATACCTCTGTTTTTAGTTTTTCTTTGGTTTTATTATTACCGTATTATTGGGTATTTATGTAACGTGATAAATTTTCAGTTTATTCTCCCCGCTCGATAATTTTTAGATTCACGGGCAAAATTCCCGCCGCCTCGTATACTATCTCACTTATCTGCGCTGTCTCACCCGGAGTCAGCGTGTCACAGCTGACGATCACGTTTGCCGTGTCACCGTTCACTACCGCTACGCATTTCTGAAATCCCTTGGCTGTGACCATGGTCTCGATATTGCTTTCCCTCTCGATATCAAGTGCGATACGGTTGATGTCAGCCATTGCTGCTTCCCTTGCGGATGCCTCTGCGCTTTCGTTTTCCGATACCTCAAGAAGCACATCCACAGCTTCGTCACGCGCCTGCTGTCTGCCGAGAGACACAGTATCAAAATATTCGTCAAGGGTCAAGTCATCTTCGGCGGATGCCCCTGCCTCCACACTGTCTCCCGAAACGTCCTCGTCGGTGATCCCCGTAAGATCAATAACAGGCTTAAGTCCGCCTTCGTCTACGGAGCCGTCCTCTCTGAACAACAGGAAATTCAGCGCCACAGCGCATCCCACAAGCATAACTGCACATACCCCCGCGATGGTGCGCGAGCCAATCTTGTTTTTGATACCACAAAGCCATTTAAATACCTTTCTTCCCTTTTCTCCGAGTTTTTTAAGTCTCTCTTTCATTACGTTCTCCCTTCTGCCTTTCGGCTTGACAAATAAAATTTTAAACTGTGTCTGCGTGGCAGACAAAAATACCTGTGTACCAAATTCTATGCTGCCTTCACCCGCAGTATTCCCTTATGCGGAAATTCTTATCTTACCTGCAGAGATGCCTAAGGCAGCTGACAAAAGTGCCGTCAGCTTTTTCTGCAAGGCAGGTTTGTCCCCGCCGTTGCACACCACCGCCACACCACGTATTTTCGGATATATCTCGCACGCAAGCACGGGTGCGGTTCCATCGTCATTTTCTATTAAGATATAGTCAGAGGTGTAGTTGCGTCCGCCATCACGGCTTTCATCCTTTACGTTGTCAGCATATACGAACTCACTTCCCGACTCAAGGGTAAGAAGCACGTCCACCTTTTCTATCCCGTCAACCGCAAGGCAGATTTTCTCCACCCGCGCTTCAAGCTTTTCCGTATAGCTGATGACCGATCTGTAGTCATCCGCCTCCGCTTTTTTGTCTTCTCCGCCGCCTGCAAAAACAAGCAGTATAAGTCCGACGACGGCACATATCACGGTTACCACCGTCACGCGGGTCGGTTTTGATCCCTTCAGATTTAGTTTCATTCCTACCTCCTAACACCTACGCCGAAGACGTGAACTTCCGCACCGAACAGCTCGGTTACGTATTTTTCCGCGGCGGCAAAATACGCGCTGTCCCCCGATGAGGTGAACACCTGTATCTCGCTGATAGCACATTTTTCCCCCGTCTCATCGAGTATCAGCTTGACCTCTGTTTCGTCTCTGTCAAAGCCGTATTCACCGCACAACATCTCAACGATATATCGGCAGACGATCTCCTCTGTTGCATCTGCTTCAGCCGCAGGCTCATCCGCCGCGCCGCTGACTGTTCCAAGGTCAGCGATACCGTTTTTTACGGCGAATATGACCTCCGACATTTTCGACAGCGGTGACAGTATCACCGCAAGTATCAGAAAAGCCGAAAGCTGTTTTACGCACCGTCCCGCATTCGCGGCATTTTTCGGAAGGGCTGTGATCGCAAGAGACGCCGCCACACCCACTATGATTATATTTCTTACGTAATCAGCCATAGTTTAAGAAATCCCCACCCCCGAATTCATAAACAGTACCGTGGCAAATATGAAGAATATTCCCGTCAGCACCGAAAAAGCAAGAAACAGCGACAGCACCGACTCAGCGTCTCCGATGATAACGGAGGCACTGTCACATTCCACCGCCTCGGCAACGGTCTTGCACACAAGAAGTGACAGTCTACCGATAAACAGAGTTATAACCGTAGGAAGCACGGTAAGCAGAATAATGATGATACCCACGCTTCCCGTAAAACGTTTTATTACGCTAAGTCCCGCAGTGACGGTGGCAAGGGCATCGGACAGCGTACCTCCAACGATGGGCACGTAGGTACCGATGGCAAAGCGGGCGGTCTTCATTGAGAGAGAATCGGCACTCTGAGAAAGGGACGACTGTACCCCCATGACGAAGGAATAGATAAGAAGCGAAAAGCTCATGAGAGTCATCACGACTTTTCTTATCCCCGAAACGAGTGAGGATATGTTCACACCACGGAATACGCCCGTCACCGAACAAAGGGATAACAAGCCCCCCGTAAGTGGGACAAGCACCGTTTCCGTCACCTTTTCCATCGCGGTGACGTACAGCATAAGTCCCGCCGAGCTGACGCCCGCGCTTGTCAGCTCACCCGAGGTGATAAGTATGGCGTTCATAACGGGTACCATCGCCGTCATCACGGCGCTGATACGTGAGATGAACCCCGTCGCCGCGTTCACGTATGTAACAGTCATCCCGCAAACTGTCACGCCAGTAATAACTGCAACTGTAAAATTCCCCACGTCGGCGCAGGGACCGTCGGTTAGGTATTTCTTTAAAAGGGCACTGACGGCAATTATACATAAAAGCGGAGCGCATGAGGTAAGTCCGGGCAGAAGAGTGTCACCTACCGCTCTGGCTACGTACCTTATCCAGTAATGCAGATCAAGCTTGTCTCTTACAGCCGTCAGCCTGTCTGCATCATTTTCAGCCGTGCGGAAAGCCTCAAGCTCCCCTTTCACTTCAACAGGAAGCGTGTCCCAAAGCGCATCCATTTCCTCCGACGGGTATATGCCTCCGCGTCCGCCTAAAGCTGACACAGGGAGTGCAAGCAGAAGCGCGAGGATCATAAGTGACGGCAAAAAAGCAAGCCGTCTCATAAGCTCAAAAATCCCATTGACAGCTCGAGAAGCTCGCTTACCACGGGCAGGACAAGCACGATCAACTCAAATTTGCCAAAGGTCTCAACGTACCCCGCAATACTTCCCTCTCCCACACTGCGGCATATCTCCGACGCCATGTCGACCGCAAAGGCAATGCCAGTCGCCTTCAAAAGAGTGCTTACGTGATCTGCCGCGGAAGTACCTTCCGCCATACGGGTTATAAAGGATACTACCGTTTCCGTATTCATCAAAACACGCCCTAATACAAGCACGGCAAATACCGATGTCAGTGCCTCGGGATGGGGCGCCTTTGCATCCTTAAGTATCACAGCAACCGCGGCGGTAAGCACACCCGCACCGCATAT
>JAZUBZ010000099.1:0-15080 GCA_045638805.1 Eubacteriales bacterium | reverse complement strand
CGTGACAGGCTAGCGTTCTAACCAACTGAACTACCGGGCCAAATGGTGGAAACAATAGGGCTCGAACCTATGACCCTCTGCTTGTAAGGCAGATGCTCTCCCAACTGAGCTATGCTTCCATTTCCGTCGCGGTGGCTTTCACCCTCGCAACGGATAGTATTATATCATAACTTTATCGCTTTGTCAATACCTTTTTTAAAGTTTTTTAATCTTTTTTTGCACGTGCAACAACGTGCCATCTATGGCTGTTTTTACCAGGTTCATCGAAGCTAAGCGCCTCGAATATACCGCATATTTCAAAGCCCGCCTCCGTCAGCATTTCACGAAGCTCTGCCTCATCGTAGCATCTTTCGCTCTGCACTGTATCGTGTCTGCGGTAAAGACCTGTGCGTCCTCTTTCGAATACCGTAAGATGGAAGTCGCACTGCTTTCCGTCCTCGGAGATACGGTTACGCCATGCACAAACTGCACCGTCTTCCTCTAACACGTAATCGTTCTCACCGTAGATATTTTTAAACTTGTATGGTGAGTTCACGTCAAAAACGAAAAGTCCGTCGGGATCAAGATAGTTATGCACGAGAGCAAAGCATTTTCTCACGTCCTCAGGATCAAGGAGGTGATTTATACCGTCGAGGCAGCACACTACGGCGCCAACCGTTCCGTAAAGTTCGAAATCCGTCATGTCACCTTCAAGGAACAAAATACCCGTAAGCTCCGCGTCGTACATAGCTGAATACGCCTTCGACAGCATTTCGGGTGAGATATCAAGTCCAGTCATGTCATAACCCCTTTTAGCCAGCTCTATTGTTACCTTACCCGTGCCGCATCCAAGATCAAGCACAAGCTCCGGCTTCTTTTCAAGGAAACGACCAAAGCACTTCTCTATATAATCAGTCCACGCGGAATAATCCACGTCTCCGTTAAGTTTATCGTATACACGCGCCAAAACCGAATATCCGCCTGCCATGTTTTCCTCCGCACTTTACTCTCTTTTTTGGTCTCAGACTTCTGCAGTCGACACGCATATAGTATAAACGATTTCGGTCTGTTTTTCAAGTGGTTTTACGAGAATAAAAGATTTAGCAGAACGCACGTGATATATCCCACAGCCGTGGGGATAATTACCGATGCCGCCGCATAGCGCAACTTTTTTGTTTCCTTGTATACGGTGATCACCGTGGTTGAGCAGGGCCAATGGAATAAAGTAAACACCATAGCGCAAACTGCGGTCAGCGGAGTCCATCCTGCTTGTGTCAGAAACTGTGTCACTGCCGCTGCCTCCCCTGTCCCCGCCAAAATTCCACCGGAGGTATACCCCATCATCATTAACGGGACCGTGATCTCCGAAGCGGGCAGAGCAAGAACAAATGAAGTGAACATTACTCCGTCCATTCCCGCAGGTCTTGCAAGAGGATCTAATATTCGTACCAAATATTCAAGCAGTGTCACACCGTACACAGAGGTATTTCCCAAAAGCCATATTACGGCACCCGCAGGCACGGAAACTGATACAGCACGCCAAAGGATCTTGAGTATGCGGTCAAAAAAGCTTCTGACTAAAACGTCACTTAACTTGGGCATCCTGAACGGCGGCATCTCTATCGTAAATGCTGACGCTGAACCCTTCAGCCACGTTACTGACAATAACTTTGACACGCCAAGAGTCGCAAAAATCCCCGCCGCAAGCAAACAGCTTATGCACAGAGTTATAAATGTTGATGTGCTTCCGATACCTACAGAATTTGCGAGTACCGCGGCAAATACTGCAAGTACGGGAAAACGTCCGTTACAAGGCATGAAGCTGTTCGTAAGTATCGCAATTATCCTCTCTCTTGGGGAGTCGATTATTCTGCATCCGGTAACGCCAACAGCGTTACATCCAAGTCCCATCAGCATGGTGAGAGACTGCTTACCGCAGGCACCACAGCATGCGAAGCATTTGTCAAAGTTATACGCAACCCTTGGGAAGTATCCAAGGTCCTCCAAAAAAGTAAACAGCGGAAAGAATATCGCCATGGGAGGGGACATCACCGCCACCACCCAAAACGTCACTCTCAGCACACCGTCGCACAGAAAAGATACGCACATCTGCGGCATAGCTGTAAGTTCAAGTAAATGCCTCACAGCACTCTCTACATATGCAAATAACCATGACAAAGCATCGGTGATAGGTGCGCTTCCTTTGAGTGTTATAAAAAACACCACCGCGCATAGCACAAGAGAGATAGGCACAGCCGTCCACCTGCCCGTAAATATCCGGTCAAGCTTCGTGTCCCGCGCGCGTGGATCTCCCTTTACACTCACACATTCGGCAAATATCCGCCCTGCTTCATCAGACGTATTACCTATAAATTCGGGGGCATTCCATGGGCGGCTCATAAGCTCAGCAAAACGATTTTTCAATGTATCAAGGCCAACACCCTGCCTTGCGGCACAAAGCACTACGGGGGCCTTCAGTCGCATCTCAAGCTTTTCCGCGTCAACGGTAACACCTCGTTTTTTTGCTTCATCAATGAGGTTTATGCAAACAAGCACGGGTCTGCCGGTATTTATTATCTCAAGTACAAACGCCAGACCTCTCTCCAGCGAGCAAGCGTCACAGACTGCTATTATGCCGTCCGGTGCCCCCTCGCCTTCTGCCGTAATAAAGTCAGCCGCCACCTTCTCCTCAGGCGAATGAGGAGAGAGCGAATAAGTACCCGGAACGTCTACGAGACACACTACGTCTCCGTCTGCGGTGAAATATCCCACAGCACCTTCCACCGTTTTTCCCGCCCAGTTTCCCGTGTGCTGTCTCAGTCCCGTCAGTCCGTTAAATACCGTGCTCTTCCCTACGTTGGGATTCCCCGCAAGGGCGGCCGTATATTTTATCTCTGTATTCATAACTACCTCTCCGTAGCGCTGACGTTCACACTTATCCCCCGGGCGTCTCTGTTTCTCAGAGCTATGACTGCGCCCTTTATCAGGTAAGCCTTCATCCCGCCCAGGGGACTTTCTCCCACGCAGCAAACTCTCGCATCTTCACAAAAACCAAGCTCATTCAGACGGCGCACCATCGCTGCTTCCCCGTGTGAGGAACGTGTGATCTCAGCAGTGCATCCTAAATCTATATCACATAAACGTTTTTCCATCTTGCTTTTTCCCCATCAAGCCTGCCACTTCAGCCGACTTAATTTTTCTTTCTCGGTCTCACGTGTAACCGTGTCATGCTCAGTATATGTTCAGCTTTGCAAATTGCCAACATGGGGGTAAAACAAGGCCAAAGACTTGCTGTATTCATTTCCCGAGAGGATTCATGAATAAATGCAACAAGTTTATATTTGAACTATATTGTAGCATTTTAGCTAAATTACCCATATTTTACGAAAATCAATATCCCCATGTTGAAAACCTATAGTTTTCAACATGGGTTTTCAACATTTCCACATGTAGAATATGTTTCACCCTTGCAAATACAAGGTTTTACCCCTTGGTTTTCCATGTTTTCCACATTTGACGTTGTTGAAAACTCGCAAACTTTTCCCTTGTCAAGGGGGTTTTAGTATGTTTTGGTGTTGTCTAAATGGAGAATTTCCCGACATTTCCTTATGCTATTTAACAATAAATTATGTAATTTACCCACATCCGACATAAAAAAGTCTTTACATTATTTCCCATAATATGCAAAAAAGCTTCACTTTGAGGTATAAAAAATACTCAAAGTGAAGCTCCGCCTGACGTCCCGGCGTGGTCAACGTGTGCGGTATTAATATTCTACACGTGAGTCTGCAGTTTTATGCAAATGATTATTGATTTTCCGCATCTGTCTGCGGAAAATCAATGTAAAAATAAATGGAACGGGAGGTGAATTTATCACCTCCCATTTAAACTATACTGTTTTTATTACTTTTCAAACAGATGCCAAGACAGCTTTAATAGAGCGTCGGAATCCGATGAGTTTATGATATCAACGTTACCAATACGGTCGGAACAGTTCAGTATTCCCGCCACCTCGAGACGGTGTTTTGTCTCCTTTGCGGTACCGAGAGCACCGTCGAATATTTCAACGTTATCTCCAAGAGCTTTTCTTATTGCTTCTCCTGCGTGTATGTAGTGAGTACAGCCAAGAACTGCCGCGTCTATCTTGCGGTCTTTCATAGGCTCACGAAGAAGATCGGCAAGGTACGCATCCATCTCATCCCCCTCGGTAATGCCACGTTCTATAAGTTCAACAAGGCCGTGGCAAGGCACGTCGATAAACTCAGCCTTGTCCTTATATTTCTCGATAAGACGGCGGAATTTTGTCTCTCTTATCGTAAGAGGCGTTGCCATTACAAGTACTGTGGGATGCTCTCCCGACATAGCCGCAGGCTTAACAGCAGGCTCCATGCCAATTATAGGGATATGGGGATACTTCTCTCTCAGGTATGCCGCCGCGGCGCTTGTGGCAGTATTACAAGCTATAACTATCGCTTTGGCACCCATTCCGAGAAGCCGCTTTACTACCGCCTCGGATACCTCACGCACCTCGTCAGCTGTCTTTTCACCGTACGGAGCATTTGCCGAGTCACCGCAGTATATGAAGTTTTCGTTCGGTAAAACCGAATGAAGCACCTTCAAAACACTTATACCGCCCACACCCGAATCGAACACACCTACAGGTGCATATTTTTCACAGTTTTTCATATCTCACGGTGGAAATCAAAGCCGCAATGCTTCAGAAATTCTCTTGCCATCATTGTAGAGCCTATCTCATTGGGATGAACTCTGTCCCATGCGATGCTTGAGGAGTGACGGTGAGCAAATACTCTGTCGAACATATCCTGGAAGTCAACGAATATACAGTCGTGCTTTACTGCAAGACGGCGGCATATCTCGATATATTCGTCCATTCTTGCTCTCATCGCGTCTTCACGTAGAGGCTCCATATAGTAAGGAGTTACGACAAATACACCCTTTGCCTTCGCCTTTGCGGCAGTTATCATCTTTTCCATATTTGCTTCATATTCATCGGGATAAACGTGACTCTCGTAGGTTACGGGAAGGTCAAACTGACGCCACACGTCGTTGATACCGATGCAGATGGATACCCAATCCGGATCAAGGGAAATAACGTCACGGTCAAACCTTGCAAGAAGGTCGCGGCTTGTGTGTCCTCCGATACCGGAGTTTGTGATACGAACGGTCATATCGGGATACGCGGTGATAAGCAGATTCTCAACCATACGTACGTAGCCGTGTCCGAGATTATTGAAAAGTCCCTCTCCTACGGGATGTTCGCTGCCCATATCTGTTACGCTGTCGCCGGCAAAAACGACTCTGTCACCATGTTCGAAGATCATAGTTTTATGTGTCCTTTCACTTATCGTCTCTTGAAAAAGAAACGTTTTTCGCTCAATATATCTTCTATAATTATAAACCAATATGAGTATAAAGTCAATCTGTAAGAGGAATTTTTAACTCATTAAGCAAAAAACGGCAGTATGCTGCTTGTCACAGCATACTGCCGAAATGTTACACGGAAATTACTTTCTGTGCTTGATGATACCGAAAAGCTTTGCGATCTCCATAACCACAAGGGGAACGAAGATGAGACCGAGAGCAATAAGGTAATTTACGGGAGAGAGGAAAACAAGACCGAATGCATCCTTTACAGGTGTGAAGAGAACGAGCGCAACAAGTGCGGTTGATGCGAGAGCCGCAAGGTTAAGTGTCTTGTTACCGAAGGGACCGATCTTGAAGAGAGAGTGCTCACTTCTCATGTTGTAAGCCTGAACGATCTGGCAAAGTGCAAGCACCATGAATGCCATTGTACGTCCGCTGTCAAGCGCGGCAGCATTTGCTTCATTAAGAAGTGCACTGCTAAATATCTCGCTGATAGAAAGTCCTGTACCGATAAAGAAAGCAACGAGTGTAAGGAAAGCGAACATTACACCCTGAATAACTACCTTGATACCAAGTCCGTGAGCGAAGATACCCTCGTTCTTCGGCTTGGGCTTCTTATCCATAACGTCAGCCTCTACGTCCTCCATACCGAGAGCGATAGCGGGGAGAGAGTCAGTTACAAGGTTGATCCAAAGAAGCTGCATGGAAAGGAGGGGAGAAACGTGGCAAAGGAGCATTGCAGCAAATACGGTGATAACCTCACCGATGTTTGTACCGAGAAGGAAACCGACTACCTTCTTGATGTTTGCGTAGATACCGCGGCCTTCACGTACAGCGTCAACGATGGTAGCAAAGTTGTCGTCTGTAAGGGTCATGTCAGAAGCGCCCTTAGCAACGTCAGTACCTGTGATACCCATAGCGCAACCGATATCAGCCGCCTTAAGTGCGGGAGCATCGTTTACACCGTCACCGGTCATGGATACTACCTGACCGCGGCGCTGCCATGCTTTTACGATTCTGATCTTATTCTCGGGAGAAACTCTCGCGTAAACGGAAATGTTTTCAACGACCTCGTCAAGCTCGCGGTCGGTCATAGCGTCAAGCTCTGCACCTGTGATAGCACGGTCACCGTCGAGAAGGATACCAAGCTCACGAGCGATAGCGGAAGCTGTTACTACGTGGTCACCGGTGATCATAACGGGCTTGATGCCTGCCTTACGGCAAACTGCAACTGCATCCTTAGCCTCGGGACGGGGCGGGTCGATCATACCAACAAGACCCATGAACGTAAGTCCGTTTTCAAGTGTATCAGAGGTAACGTTTTCGGGAATTTCGGAAATTTCCTTATAAGCAACTGCAAGAACACGGAGAGCATCTGCACTCATAGTGTCAGTCATCTCACGTGCAGTGTTGATGTCCCCTGCTACACAGCGGGGAGCCATCATGTCAAAGGCACCCTTTACGATAACTATCAGCTTACCGTCGATACGGTTAACAGTAGTCATAAGCTTTCTGTCGGAGTCAAAGGGGATCTCAGCAAGTCTGGGACATTCAGCATTAAGCTCATCCTTAGTCATGCCGTTTTTGTGAGCGGCAAGAACGATTGCTGTTTCTGTAGGGTCACCGATGTGCTGTTCACGGTCACCCTCGAATACTACGGAGCCGTCACAGCAAAGGGTCGCGTACTTGAGAAGACGCTTAACGTCGTCTGCCTCACTATACTTGATGTCAGCGGGAGCATCTGTGCCATCAACAAATGCCTTAGTGAGAGTCATTCTGTTCTGTGTGAGAGTACCTGTCTTATCGGAGCAGATAACGGAAGCGCCTCCGAGAGTCTCAACAGCGGGAAGCTTACGGATAAGTGCGTTCTTCTTAACCATACGCTGAACACCGATGGAAAGAACGATGGTAACGATAGCGGGAAGTCCCTCGGGTATTGCAGAAACTGCGAGAGATACCGCTGTCATGAATATCTCAAGAGGGGGGATCTTGTTAGCAAGACCTACAACGAAGATAACAGCGCAAGCGCCGAGCGCAACGATACCGAGATACTTACCAAGCTGAGAAAGCTTCTGCTGAAGAGGAGTCTGTGTTTCGTTCTCGCTGTCGAGAAGGTTTGCAATTCTACCCATTTCGGTATCCATACCGGTAGCGCATACAACAGCGGTAGCGGTACCGTAGGTGATGGAACAGCCAGAGAAGACCATATTAGTTCTGTCACCGATAGGAGCACCTGCCTCAATATCTGCAGACGCATCCTTTTCGGAGGGAACAGACTCACCTGTGAGGGCAGATTCCTCAGATTTAAGACCTGCGCTCTGGATCAGTCTTGCATCAGCAGGAACAAAGTCTCCTGCTTCAAGCTTGATGATGTCGCCGGGAACGAGCTCAGCCGCGTCGATGACCTTTTCTACGCCGTCGCGGATAACTCTTGCATGGGGGGCAGACATATTTTTAAGAGCATCAAGCGCCTTTTCAGCCTTACCCTCCTGATATACGCCCATGATAGCGTTGAGAATAACGATAAGAAGAATAAGCCCGGGCTCGAAAAGCTCGCCCCAGTTGCGCTCGACCACAACGATGGAGAAGGATACTACAGCCGCCGCGATGAGGATAAGGATCATTACGTCCTTAAACTGATCCATGAAGCGCTGAAGCATGGTCTTTTTCTTCTTTTCGCGGAGCTTGTTCTGACCGTACTTTTCAAGACGGCTCTTAACTTCCGCGTCACTCAGACCGACCTTTACGTCGGTGTCAAGCTTTTCAATTACTTCACTTGACTTTTCATCATAAAATGCCATATTGACCTCCATTAATTAAATATGTAAACTGCTCTCACAGTTATTATTGAACAAAGCTTTTGATAAATATTTCAAGACCGATAAAAATTAGTATACATCCGCCGAGAATTCCTGCTTTTCCCGCAAGATGACACCCTGCTTTACGTCCGATCGCAATACCTGCCATGCAGATAACGAATGTCACCACCGCGATGATAAGCGCAGACAACAGCGCAGCCTTCAGATTGTATTCGGCAATTGTAAATCCAACTGAAAGGGCATCAATAGACGTTGCAACGCCTTGTAAGAGGAGTGCCGCGATACCAACACCCGCAATTTCGCATGAATCTCCCTGCTTTACACCGTCGATTATCATTTTTGTACCGATAAAACCAAGAAGCGCCAGTGCTATCCAAGGGATCATTTTCTCAAAGAAAGAGAAATATTCGGCAACCGTCTTGACACATATCCAACCGATGATTGGCATAAGTGCCTGGAAGAATGCGAACGTACCTGCTATGCCGCACATCTTTCTCTTTTTCATACGAGGCTCGTTAAGTCCGTTTGCAAGAGAAACGGAAAACGCATCCATCGCAAGTCCAACACCTAAAAGAAGGCTATTGAAATAAAACGAAAAATCCAATTTAAAATTACCTCCGAAAAAAATAAACCGGACATGCGAAACCATGCCCGGTCAAAAACCGAATTATCCCGACTCAATGCATAGCTTCACAGTTACACATGAGTCTCGCTATTTAAAGCAAGCCAGACCGCAAGCGGCCAGGATGTTGACTTGCTACACGCAGGGGGGCGTGCTTGCTACTCCCTCATTACAAAGAAAATTATACCATAATCCGGCACTTATGTCAAGAGTTTCATTTTAGAAAGTACCAGCCATATCCACTTCATTTTTTGTATGAGTTTACATAAATATCAAGTGAAAATTTACTGATTCACTTTCTCCATCAAATATGCTTTATAAAACCTCAATTGGTTACATTTTGCTTTCCCTTTATCTGAGTCCTTGAACGGTATTCAGTCGGAGTCTCACCCATTTTTAAGGTAAATTGCTTTATAAAATATGTGTCATAACTGAATCCTATTGCTTCTGCAATCTCTGCTAAGGTAAGATTGGTGTGACTCAATGCTTTACAAGCGATCTTCACTCTGTATGAAACAAGATATGATATGGCAGTTTGTCCAAGTGCTTCTTTAAATTTTTTATTCAGAGTTGTAGGATTTGTACCCGCAACTGTACAAAGCTCACTAAGTGAGATATCCTTTGTATAGTTTACATGAATATATTCAAGAGCGGTATCAACCATAGATCTTGATTTTTCACCCGATATCATTGTCATATGTATATCATCTATCAAATACAGTGCCTGAAGAAGATGACGTCGTATGCGGCATGTCCAATATACATCGCTTTGGGCAAATGTCTCTTTTCCAATTACATCCATCCATTCCGAAATTCTAAAATACATGTTAGCTGGAAGCGGGATATACCCATTATATCCATCACTTCTGTGAAGGAACATATTCATCATATTACGATCATGCTCATCCTCAGTTTCCGAAAAATCGTTTGCCTCAAGACGTTCAAAGGTAAGCGCAGAGTTAACAAAACGTGGATGGAATGAAAACGCATCGAACATTATACGGGAGGTAAGTTTAACAACAATAGAATCCTTGGCGGATAACATCAAAACAGACGGTGCTTCTACGCTCACAGCTATACCGTTAATTTCAAGCTCTGCCTTCCCCGATGACACTAAGACAAGCACCAATCTTTCATTACGTATAACAACTGAAAGATCACTACCGGTATCAAATTCGATGGGAACAATTCTTTCTCTGTGTCTATCTGCTTGCGGCATTTTATCACCTCTTTTATATTGCAAAATGTATAGTTTTTTATTTGATATTCTTCATTGTAACACGATAAATAAAATATTACAATAGTTTCAGAAAAAACAAAATTTATTTCTCGTTCGAAAGGATATTAAATTCAATGAAAAAACTAAACTTTAAACGATCTATCGTTCGAATAATTTTAAATTCATGGTTTCCATGTTTGACTTTAACAATTTGCGTAACAAATATTACCAGAATTGCCCAAATTCAAGTATCTGAGTTGTTATTTGCTATGATCATTCTTTGTATTACATCACTTGCCACTATAGGACGTGAAAAAATGCTCAAACGTTTAAAGAGAATCTACTCGGAACAGATGTCTGTCGTTATGTTATTGATAATGCGGTATCTGTGCGGAACGTTAGCAATACTTTACTCATTTATATTAATTTAAAGCCGAATTAACTATAAAACAATTTTAATGAAAATAATCTACTATGAAAGAGGTGTAAAAATTGGATCGAAAAAGACGTTTTTCAAATTGGTATGTTAAGTACATAATCAAACACCCATTCGCGTTTTATGCGTTCTTGGTTATAGGAATACTATTGTTTATAATTCTATCTTTGAATATCAAGATAGATATTATAGAGACGGAATCGGCTGCAGTTCAAATAGTATCTGAAGAAGCCGGTGGTACCCGTCTAATAATAAACGATGAGATAGAGTTATGTTCCTCAACGATATATCTGTATGAAGACAGAAATATTGAGATTATGAAGAATAGTGTGCGTTCTGTACACTACGATAACGGAAAAACTATTTTAGTTTTAGACTCTGGAATAAATATTTACGAAAGTTATACCGTTGGAAATGAGTCATTACTAAAGTTAGTGGGCAATATGAATGTAGACGTCGTTGTGGGCAAACAGTCATTACTAAAACTTATTTTTGTAAAGGTAGGGAAAGGATGATGAAAAAAAAACTTGGATACTTTTCAGCGATTAAATTTTTATCAAAATACATAAAACGTTACAGTAGTCATTTCATAAGATTTTACGTTGGGTGGTTATTTGATCTGTTTTTATCATTATCTATGCCGATAATGTTCGGTGTTATGATAGATGAGATTGTGTACCGACAAAACATTGATACATTTTTGAAGATCAGTCTTGTTGTGGTAGTAATGTCGGTGTTTTCGTGTTTACTGTATTTCTTCATATATGCACAGCACCATTATCTGATGAATATGTATACTTATAGTATCAAACGCGATCTTTTTAGTCATATTCAGAAATGCGAAGCAGAGTACATGACAGATTTATCTACAGGTGACATGATATCTGCAATTCAAGGCTATACGTCCGAATGTATGCACTTTGTTATCCGTAACATAATTCACTTTGGAAACGGGATCATTAAACTTATAGTGCTTTCCATATGCCTGTTTGTTATTGATCCTCTAATTGGATTATTTGTACTGATTGCTGCTCCTGTCTCGGTTTTAATAACGACAAAGTTTGGAAAAAAGATACGAGCGTATGGAGATAAGCAGAGAGAATATTACGGAGGATATATCAGTTGGGTATATGAAATACTGTCTGCGCTTCGTGATATTAGAATGTTGGGGGCTGAAAACAAGACGGAGAAAACGTTTGAAGAACGGCACCGGAAGATGTTCGATGTAAATATAAAATCCGGAATATCTTCAATGAATGCAGGTAATTTGATATCACTCGTGGGACTTCTTATAGAACTCGCAATCTATGCTTTTGCCGGTTATCTTGCGAAGGATTGTAGGATGACAGTTGGTATGCTGACAATTATTATTTCGTTCTACGGAATGCTTATGGGTCAGATAGAAAAAACAAGCAGCTCTTTCCTTGATGCCCAGAACAGAGTTTCATATATTCAAAAAATAGTTGACTATACAAATGCTCCCTCAGAAGAAGAGTGGAGAGGAAACAACGAACTGGTTATTTCCGACGGAGAAATAACATTTGTTGATGTAACCTTTGCGTATAAAAGAGGGGATAACGTACTTAACGGCTTCAACCTTAAAGTAGCTTCAAGTGAGAGGCTTGCACTCTGCGGTAAAAGCGGTTGTGGAAAATCGACGTTAGCATACATGTTAATTGGGTTTTATACCCCTCAGAATGGTGATATTATAATTGATGGACAACGTCTTTCCGAGTGTAGTCTTAAGTCTATACGCAAAAACATTGGACTTGTAGCCCAAGATGTTTTAATTTTCGAGGGTACTATCAGATATAACATAATGCTTGGCAACGATAGTGCAAGCGAAACAGAGGTAATTAATGCTTGTAAACAAGCAGGGCTATGGGAGTTTGTTGAAACGCTTCCCGACGGATTAGACACATTCGTCGGAAGTGGTGGTTCAGGACTTTCAGGTGGACAGAAACAAAGAATCGCAATTGCACGTATATATCTTAAGAATCCCAAAATAATAATTTTCGATGAGGCAACGTCATCACTAGACAGTGAGACAGAAGAACAGATACACGAGGCATGGAGAAGTGTACTTTCGGGACGAACCTCAATAGTTATTGCCCACAGACAAAGCTCTGTAATGCTTTGTTCGAGTGCTGCAGTTATAGAAAATGGCAAGGTGTGTATAACAGGTGATCCACGTGTATTGGTAGAGGAAAATGAAACATTCAAAACTTTATTTGCTGTAAAGGAGTGAAGCTATGGCGATGTCAGGAATTAAGTACAGACTAAGAGTATTAAAAAAGCTCTATCCTTTTGCACTTGGTGTTAAAAGATTCTTTGTTTTTAGTTTTATTTTAAGTTTGTTGTCGATGTTAACCGGTTTGATTACACCCTTGGTTTACAAGTTTTTTATTGATGAAGTAATAATAAAAGGTAACTTTAACCTCATGATAATTGTTTCCAGCGGATATATTGGGTTATACATAGTTAACACTGTAATGGGATATGCTCATAATTTTGTGAATTATCGGCTTAATAATACGCTCCTTTACCGTGTGAAACATAAGATTTGGACAGGCCTTTTCAAATTACCATTTAAAGAGTATGAAACTATGAGTATTGGGGACATGAAAATGAGACTGGATGATGATACTTCGCAGATTACTGAATTTACAGGGGGGCAAAGTATTGGATATATCATTTCGTTATTCTCATTAATAACCAACGGATTAATTCTCTGTACTATTGATATTAGACTTGCACTATATTCGATTTTGGCAATCCCGATCACGTTTTTGATTGACAATGTACTCAGCCGCCACGAGGGTGAATTGAACAATACAAATCGCCAAAATGATGAGAGTATGTCGGCGTGGTTACACGCATCAGTACAAGGATGGCGCGAAGTAAAAGCACTTGGATTATATAAGCGACAAGAAAGAAGATTTATCAGATATCTCAAAAATTACGCACTATATTTTGGGGCTTGGATCAATTATTGGACAGCTCGTGTACTCATCGTACCTAAAATCAAAAATGAGTTTTTGATGAAATTCGGCTTATATTTTTTTGGAGGATTACTTATAATAAACGGTAAAATAAAAATAAGCGACTTGCTCATTTTTGCTTCATACTACGGGATGCTGTCAGGGGCAGTACAGTCTTTGTCAAGTGCAGAGGCATCGCTGCAGTCTAATATGCCATACACTGACAGACTCATTGAAGAATTAGAAAAAAGTGAAATAACTGAAGCTACAAACGGTGTTATTCCCGATAAAAGTAATATTATTTCTCTTGAACATGTTAGCTTCGCATATTCGGATGAGTCTATGGATGTTATACATGATCTTGATTTGACTGTAAATAAAGGAGATAGACTTGCGATTACAGGTAAAAGCGGTGCCGGAAAGAGCACATTACTGAAACTAATCTGCGGAATGATAACTCCCACAGAAGGACGCGTCACGTTTTCAGGCGTGGATTTAAGAGAAATTGATATTTCTGCAATGCACAACCGAATAGGTTATATTATGCAGGAAAATATGCTATTCAACACAACTATAAGAGAAAATCTACTGTATGGACGAAATAATGCAAGTGACTCTGAATTATTTGATGCGTTGAAAAAAGCTTATATTTTGGATTTTGTGAAAAATCTTCCTGAAGGACTTGATACGGTTATTGGAGAACGTGGGATTAAACTTTCCGGTGGTCAAAGGCAACGTTTTGTGCTTGCAAGACAGTTTTTACGTGATGTAGACATTTTTATATTCGACGAAGCAACCAGTGCACTTGATCAGTACAGCGAAAATATAATACACGATGCTATTAGAAGTATTGCAGCAGACAAGACGATAATTATCGTTGCTCACAGAGAATCATCTATAAGATTATGTAACCGAAGGATTGAATTAAAAAACAGTTTAACTTGAGCAAAAACGCGTGACTTCTTGTGTTAGCTCATTTTTTGAGGGTATGTGGCTTTTACCAAGGTGGAAAATATATAAAAACATCAACTCGTGGTGGCGCAAGAGCGAACATCGGACTATATCCACGCCGCAAACACAATGTGTTTGGTCACCGCTACGCGATGTGACTGGCGCACTTCGCGTAGCGAATGTGCTCTTTCTGAGCTCAGTTCAAATAGTTGGAGAAACAAAAAAGGAACGCGAATGCGTTCCTTTTTTGTTTCCCCCCCTGCTGGGCTCGATCGCACTTCACATGTGAAGTGCACGACACACGTGGTTAACAGCCGCTCTTCCTGAAACATAGTCGAATTCTCTCGCGTCGATACCCTCCGCTCGGAACTCTCCTTGTTTCAGTTACCTCGTGGCATAAAACGATACTCAATCGTTTTATGCACACTCGCCTCCCAACTTCGCGTTAGCTCATTTTTGAGGGCATGCAGCTATTATCTGCAATATGGATGGATTAAGTCTAACAAAGAGAAAAAAGAAAAGCACTTCAAACGAAGTGCTTTTCTTTTTTCTCCCCCTGCTGGGCTCGAACCAGCGACCCGATACTATAACTTGAGATTTTCACTCATACAGCGCCGATAAATCGGTAATTTATCGTTATTTGCTGTACAGTTTCATCATTTTCTTTAACTCTATCCCCTACGACTAT
>JAZUBZ010000098.1:0-2435 GCA_045638805.1 Eubacteriales bacterium | reverse complement strand
AATGCTTACCGAACGGCGCAGTGCGCCATGCAGTAAGCATATGGTGGCATATTATTTCATTATTCGAGTGACCTGTGAGTTCACTCTCGGAACCGACTTTTCCCCCGAAGAAAACGGAGCTTTTTTTGACTGTGTACCGTCAGTGCAGGGGAATACTATACGGTAGATTCATATTCGTTGCTCGTTATGAGCAACGAAGTGCAATGACGAGTCCATCGCATAAAAAAATCCCTCCAATTCAAAACTCTGAATTGAAGGAATTATGCGTGTCAAAGCGTCCCGTCAAATCATCGTTTTTTTATTATGACGGGAATCACCGAATACTATATTGATTTTAGTATGTTTGATTGAGTTATAAAGTTTGAATAGCTTAACAAAGAAATATAAAAACAGAGTTGCAATGTACTTTGTAGGCTTATACGCGAGCTCTACATATCACCGGATATGATCTTCTATCCCGGTAAGCCGCCCAAAGACTCCGAGATAGAAAATCGTATCCGTATGCTCTCAGCTTGTGAGGAACGCTCGTTAGATGTCATCACAGCAACTGCAAAAGCTTTGATTCATTATTTACTATCCGACCCCAATATATCATCAATAACCTTACTGCACGCCGCTCCATCCTCAAGTGTAGGAGCATTGCCGTTGTTTGTCAAAAAATCATGGAACAACAGTGTGTAGCTATCCTTCTGGTTAAATTCATCCTCCCATTTGTAGTCAAAAGGAAGAATATCTTCCACAGCCACCTTTTTATATTCCCATGTGTCGGGATAACGACCCGGAATGAGGACTTCAAGGCTGTTCATATCGTTCTTGTCAAATCGTACACTGCCTTTTGTACCGTGAACTTCAAATTTCATTCCGCTGCTACCCATTGTAACACGGGAAAACTCAAAGATACCGAGAGCACCGCAAGTAAATCTCGAGCAGAATGCTGACAGCTCATTTGAAGAAGTTTTTCTCATTTTCTCCCCGTCAAAACGATCTTTTGCGAAGTTTTCATCTACTCCGCAAACCTTATCAAATTCAAGACCGATATTATGACACATATCGATGATGTGTGTGCCGAGATCGCCAAGTGTTCCAAGAGGACTGTAACGTTCATCAAGGCGCCAGTTCATAAACCCGTTAACATCAATTGCCCATCCCATTTTGAATGAGCCGTATACATGACGAATATCGCCAAGCTCACCGGTTTCTACAAGGTGCTTAATACATCTGAGTCCGTGGATGTAACGGTAATTGGTGCAAACCGTTGCACGAGCGTTTTTATCTTCTGCAAGCTGTACAAGCTCCTGCGCCTGTTCATATGTATCAGCAAGTGGCTTTTCACAGATAAGCATTTTACCGTTTTCAATAGCCGCCTTTGAGATCTCGTAATGCAGATAGTCCCACGCGCAGATATCAATTACATCAATATCTTCTCTTGACACTACCTCGCGCCAATCATGACAGATCTCACTCCATCCAAGCTCTTGTGCTCTCTCGATCGTTACGTGAGGCGAACACATAACGACTTTTTCTACCTTCACATCGTCGTAATACTTATTCAGTCTGCCAAATCCATAGCTGTGTGACGATGTGATCGAACCGCTTCCGATAATTCCAACTCTGTAAGTCATAATAATCTCCTTTCAGCCTACGGCTATACAAAATGATAATGAAACAAACACGGTTCGCGAAGCGAAGAAAAATCATCGTGTACGATTTTTCAGTGTTTGTTTACGCGTGAAAATAGATAAAGTTTGGATTAAAACTGTTTAAACTTTCACGCTACCTCCAAAACTTATTTTTGATATGAATAATCTTTTTGATACTTTTCAGCCTGTGCGCGGAACATTTCTGCGTACTTTTTGTTTTTAGCCATAAGTTCATCGTGACAGCCTTCTTCTATAAGTTCGCCGTCTTCAAGCATATAAATTCTGTCAGCCATGAGAGTAGTAGAGAGTCTATGGGAAATGAAGATAACTGTCTTATCACTTGCCGCATCCATCATGGTGTGGTTCAGCTCATACTCACTCATTGGATCAAGTGCAGATGACGGTTCATCAAGAATGATTATATCCACGTCCTTCATAAAGGCACGGGCTATAGCAAGCTTTTGACGCTCACCTCCAGAAAGATTTGCGCCGTCTTCCGCAAATTCACGGGTAACCTCGGTATCGACTCCAGCGGTCATAGCTTGAATCTTGGCTTCAAGTCCGCTTCTCTCAAGAGACTTGTATATCATGTCTCTATCACTGTCATCCACGATATCAGCCTTTACGTTTTCAGCAACAGATACTGCAAAAATCTGAAAGTCCTGGAACACAGTGCCGAAGCTTTCACGGTATTCTTTTATTTTCAAGTCTTTAATATCACACCCATTCCAAAGCACCTGACCGGATGTAGGGTCATAAAGACGCATGATAAGCTTGATAAGTGTGGATTTTCCT
>JAZUBZ010000097.1:0-10870 GCA_045638805.1 Eubacteriales bacterium | reverse complement strand
AAGAAAATAATAAAAGTATCGGTCATACGAAAGTATGGCCGATGTTTTTTACACCTTAGGATATTTCAATTGAAATTTTCCATGTATTGTGGTATACTTATTATATTATACGGTAAATATGGAGGTAGATATGTTTCTGTTCGGACGAAAAAATAAAAATCGCATTTCAAAAAGCAAGAATCCCGACAGCCGCCGCTTTAAGCTTGATATGGCGGAGCATCTTAACGGTATGCCGCTTAAATGCGTTACGGAAAGAATAAACGGCATCGAAGAGGTCATCGGTAAATCAGGCTCTATCACCGTGCGTGACGGTGAGCTGCTCGTTTACGCAAGCATGGATATCATCATGCGCTGCCCTGTGCTTCAGATGAAGGCTTGGGAGCTTATGTCCCTTGACGGAGTGGTTATAACCGCACCCGATTTGGAGAGAAACGGTGAAGAGCGAACTATTATCGCGCACTACAGCTATTGGAGAAAACTTGACGACTGATGGATATTATTGTTGAAAGTGAACTGAACGGACTGATGATAAGGGACGTATTGCAGAAAAAACTGCGATACTCCTACAACATGATAAAGAAGCTGAAGTTCAGGGAAAACGGAATTCTCGTAAACGGCGAATTTGTCACCGTAAGATACGTTCTTAAAGAGGGGGACGTGCTGTCCCTTGCTGTTGAAGACAAGGAAGAGGACGTGTCTCCCTACACCATCCCCGTCAACATTCCAATAGACGTGATATACGAGGACAGCTCTCTAACTATTGTAAACAAGCCGCCAAATATGCCCTCTCATCCTTCAAACGGACACAGAGATGACACGGTATCAAACGCCCTTGCGTGGAGATACAGGGGGACTAATTACGTTTTCCGTCCCGTGAACAGACTTGACCGTGACACAAGCGGATGTATGCTCACCGCAAACACAAAAGCCGCGTCATACAGAATGTTCCTTGCAATGACGGGAGGCGCTATACGAAAGCAATATATCGCGGTGATCAACGGACACATAGATGAAGACGCGGGTGAGATACGTTCGTACATGAGGCGGTGTGAGGACAGCATCGTAAAAAGACGTGAGACAGACGAAGGAGACCCCGAGGGAAAACTCGCTGTCACCACATACCGTGCGCTATACACCGACGGTGTTCACTCGGTATTGCTTCTCTCCCCCATCACGGGAAGGACACATCAGCTTAGAGTTCACCTTGCAGGCAAGGGGTGTCCCATAACGGGAGACGACATGTACGGAGAAGCATCGGAGCACATAGGACGGCAGGCGCTCCACTCCTATATAACAACCTTTCCCCATCCCGAAAACGATCGCGAGATGAGTGTTACCGCTCCTCTGCCACACGATATTGTGTACCTCATAGAAAAAGTATTTTCGAACAGTGTAGAGGTACTTGACAAAATAGAAAAAGCAGGTAATTGCTATAATGAAATTAATTAAAAAACTGCCCCAAATACTGGGGAAGTCTGTTCCCCTGTGGGCAGGAATTTTATTCTGTCTTGGAGCTGCTTCTGCGGTGCTTTACGTTTCATTTATATATTCACCCGATTTTGCGGATTTCTTCAACGAAAACATCAGCCAGTTCATGCGTTTTATTTTCGCAAAGCTGACGTATGTTTTCCCCTTCTCAATAGCTGAGGCTTTCGTGTTCACTTCCCCCGTAATCGTTTATCTTGCAATTCGAGGCATATTCCGCTACATGGATACTCACGAATACGGCTTTGCGAGGGCACTGGTTTCTCTTGTGTCGGTCTTTTCCCTGCTGTTTTCCCTTTTCACGCTGAATTTCGCCGCAGGCTACAGAGGTGCATCTCTTGACGAGAAGATGGGAATTGAAACACCTAAGATATCTGTGGAAGAGCTTGAAACCACAGCAAAATACGTAGTTAAAAAGCTGAACAGCCTTGCAGACGGCGTGACATTTACGGAAAACGGAAGCTCTGTAAGAGGCTACAGCCACAACGATACTGTGAGTCTCGCGTACAAATCCTATGAAAAGCTGTCGGGTGAATATTACTTCATCGGCAACTTCAAAGCTCCCGTTAAGCGCCTTGCCGTGTCGGGTATTATGACATACACCCATATTTCAGGTATCTACACCTTTATGACGGGTGAGTCTAATCTTAACACCAACTATCCCGAATTCGTAAACGTGTACACTATTGCCCACGAAATGGCGCATCAGCGCGGCATTGCCCGCGAGAATGAGGCGAACTTTGTGGCGTACCTCGTTTGCATAAATTCGGATGACGTGTACATGCAGTACAGCGGATACTTAAATATGTTTGAGTATCTCGTCTCCGCTCTGTCGGGTGTTTCTAAGGAAAGTGCAAAGGAGCTTTACCGAAGCCTTGACCGCCGCATATACGACGAGCTTGTAAGCTACAGCAAATTCTTTGAGAAATATCAAGATTCCACCGCCTCCGATGTGGTAGGCACGGTAAACGATTCTTACCTGCAAAGCCAGGGTACCCCCGGCACGAAAAGCTACGGCATGGTAGTGGATCTTGCAGTGGCGTACCATAAGAGTGTTACAGGTATCAAATAAATATGTACCAATAATGATATACTCAAGCCATTCGTTACGGGAGAATGGGATACTTCCCTACAACGAAAAAACTCGTTCATCCATAACTGTGCAGAACGTGCGAACGTACCGGTAATGTATTTGTAGGGGAGCACTGTGTGCTCCCGTTCATTGTATATAAGGCTTACTGTATGGTGTGAGATATATTTGAGAGTTATCCGAAGCAATAGAGTCTATGCGGGATATGCTTTTTCGGGAGCACACAGTGCTCCCCTACAGATTTTCCGATTCGTTCATCTGAATCCGTAGGGTATGACAGAAATCGGTACGTTTTTGAAGCCAAGTTAATGAGGTCAACAAACTCACACCCGACAACACTCGGCACGGAATATCGGGAAACACATATCTCCTTTTGATAAAATATAGTCAGACAAGGGGGCGAATAATATGGAATGGATAATCGGATTGCAAAAGGCTATCGACTATATCGAAGACAATCTTACGGAAACTATTGATTACGACATAGTCGCGGCGCAAAGCTTTTCATCGGTCTATCATTTTCAGCGTGTATTCAGTATTCTTTGCGGATTCACAATCGGTGAGTATATCCGCAACCGCAGACTGTCTCTCGCGGGTACAGAGCTTGCCACAAGTGACGCAAAGGTTATTGACGTGGCGCTGAAATACGGCTATGAAAGTCCGGACAGCTTTGCAAAAGCATTTCAGAAATTCCATGGTATATTGCCATCACAAGCGCGAAATGATGGTAATAAGCTAAAGTCCTTCACCCGTCTTGTACTAAAATTTTCATTGGAAGGCGGTACTGTTATGAATTATCGGATTGAAACAAAACCCCAAATTACGCTTCTCGGTTACAAAAGACGTTTTGAAGGTACACCATACGATGAGTTGCGACATAAACAAGAAACTGATTTTTTTATTACTACCAGAGCACATCAATGGATGCTTAAAGGAATGTCAAATGACAAACTTTCTGAATATTGTGTTTTGACAAACATGGATGATAGTGGATATGATTTTTACATTGCAGCAACAATGTACAATTATGAACGCGATAATCTATACAATAGCAATGTTACTGGAATAGATTTTATGGACAGATTCAAGTTTGAAGAGATCGTTATCCCCGAAAGAACATATGCAGTTTTTGAAACCGAAAAGCAGAGGATGCCAATTCCTGAATATCACAATATTCGCAAACAAATCGCAGCAGACTGGTTTTCAATCAATGAATATCAAATGATTAATGCACCGGAACTTGCTGTTTATCATTGGGGAATAATCGGCGGTTATAATGAACGAACCATTGAACTTTGGATTCCCATCGAAAAGAAATAACGCTATGATCCGTCTGCTCCGCAGACGGATCTGTTTTTCACGTTTCCCACCCTCTCAGAATATACTGTTACAAAAGCTTAACTTGGAAGGTAAAGTATGGACTACAATTATGACCGTGCGTCTGCCGTAGCTTATGGTATGAGGTGGGCATACAGAAGGAATCCCCTGTTTTACGATTTTACGGAAATTGGTGGAAACTGCACCAATTTCACGTCCCAATGTATTCTTGCAGGATGCTGCACGATGAACTTCACCGAAACCTTCGGCTGGTACTACGTTTCCCCCGAAGACCGCGCTCCGTCGTGGACTGGAGTTGAATATCTTTATAATTTTCTAACGTCAAACGAGGATGTTGGTCCTTTCGGTGAAGAAGCTGACACTTCCCGTCTTGTACCCGGTGACGTAGTACAGCTGGCAGGAGATAACGGTGACTTTTATCATTCTCTCCTTGTTGTGGGCACAGACTCGGGCGAGCCTTTGCTCGCGGCACAGTCAAACGACGCCTTTGCAAAACCTCTGTCAGCATACAACTTCAGTACGGCGCGCGGAATACACATACTCGGCTACAGAAGAGACACTCCGCCCTGCCCTTGTTTTATATCGCTTTATAATGGCGAAAGCTTAATCGATTGTCTTTAATTTTCAAAAATAAAAAACGCTGTTTCTCTGGCGAATAAATCTCCTGTTCCGTGTTAATAATACATTTGAAATCGGGTGATTTCAAATACAAACGAGGAGATTTTACAAATGGATAAGAACAACTCTAACAAGTGTATCGAATGCTCCGTTACTCAGTGTGCTAACCATGCTAAGGACGACAAGTACTGCGCCCTTAACAAGATCAAGGTAGGTACTCACGAAAGTAATCCCACCGTCAGCCAGTGCGTTGACTGTGAGTCTTTCGTTCTCGGTAACAGCGGCTGCTGTAAGTAAGATATAGCAAGTAACAAAAGCGGAGGGTGTCCTCCGCTTTTGCATAGTTTTTGTATAATTAATGTGTGTCCGTAAAGAAATCGGATCGGTCATAAACATCATCCCTATCGGATGACCCGGGACACCAAATATGCAGGGGCAAATCGGAAGTTTTATATGCACCCTAAATTTTTAGGGACAGCAAAACTAACGAATGCCTCGCCCTCCGGGAGAGGTGGCACTGTACTTCGCGAAGCGAATGTGTTAGTGCCGGAGAGGGGTTCAATCTGAAATTCGCCCTCTCAGTCGCGAGCACATTTGCCTTTGGCAAAGTGCAACGACAGCTCTCCCAAAGTGAGAGCCTATGAAAAAAGTAAACTTTTAGTTGTTACAACGTACTACAGATAATCTTCGTTTAGTCATATTTTATTATTTCCGCCAGCACGTCCATTGGAGAGTCCGCCTGAAGAAAATCAGATTTCCTTTTAGACAAATGATTCACGCCCTCTTTTATATACCATACAGCTTGGATAGGATACATCCCCAAACCTTGTGCCGTTTCAAGTTCATAACTTCCGCCGTCTCCTACATAAACACATTCATCATATCGGACCTGCAGATCATCTGCACATTTCTCAAATATTTTAACGTCCGGCTTTGCCAATCCCAGTTCGCATGACATACAAACAGCGTCAAAATAATTATATAGCTTGCTGTTTACTATTGCATCCCTTTCTTCGAAATAGCAATTCGTAACTAATCCTAGTTTAATATTTTTGCGTTTTATCTCAGTCAGTAAAGGTATTATCTCTGCGTGTAAATGCTCAAATATTTCAATCTTTGAGTTTTTCCGTTTGTTTACTATCTTTTCAAATAAATCTGTTGAATAGCGGTCATTTACCCTAAGAATCTCATCAATTACTTCTTCCAGTGATTTTTCCCCTAACGTCTTCTCTTCTTCCGTAGCATCCCATATTTCTCGAAATTTTTCCTCGGAAATCCCGATATCCTCGCATATTTGCTTCCCCATATACAGCGGACTTTCATAATGTGTTACCAAAGTTTCGAACATATCAAACACTACAGCTTTAATCATTTGAAACCTCTCCCACTTTATCTCTTCTTAAATTCGCAAATATACGTCACACCAGAAAGGTCTGTCTTAGTGGTGACAGACACGCTCTCGCCTATCTGAGGCGCGTGAATAAAGTTGTACTGTCCCGTTACTGCGTCATATCCGAGATAGAACAGCACGTGGCCGGGGGTGTACACCGCAGTAGGTGCATCCACCTCTGCGAGAACTGCCGCAATTTCACCGTGGCTCTTTCCCCTCACGTCAACTGCCGTACCTACAACGCTCTGTTGATCCTTGGTATCACGCGGGAGCATAAATCCGAAGGTACGCATTACGTTGGATATAAAGCCCGAGCAGTCAACGCCATGGTCGAGTCCGCCCCAGCTGTACATGACTCCTTTATACTTGAATGCCTGAACGATGAAGTTTTCGTATGTATAAGGCAAATCTCCTATAACGGCATACTCCGCACGTACTGTCTGATAGTTTGTAGCGAGCTTTCCGTCTTCACGTCTCAAAGGAACCATCACGTCATATCTGTCCCCTCTGTCGCGGACAAGGGGTAGCTTTACTCCCATGTCAACCTCACGGTTCGCAAGATATACTGACGTTGCCGTAATTCTTACGTATTCCTCGGGTGACACAAACTTTTCCCAAAGCTCCGCATCATCGGTCACCGCAATGCGGGTTGAGTCAACCCATCCCTTATAGTTATATGACTCTACGAAGTAATACTTCCCGTCAAGACTTTTATGTAATACCAGCACGGGAGAGCCATAGTGAAGCTCCGTCTGCTGAATTGAATCATACTGATTATCCGCGCTCTTGCGGTAAGGCTTATTATCGGGGAAAGAACGAAGGTTCGCACGTGAAGTCACAATTCCGCGGACAACGGGATAGCTACCGACAGCATCCACATTACGCTTTGCCATAACGTCCGCTTTATACGCCTCATCTATGAGCCTTCCCTCTCTGTCATATCCCACAGCGGGAAGCACACCGTAAGACTCAATATCAGCACGTATTTTATCAGGAGTACGGATACTCAGGTCAAAAGAAAGTATATCGTTTATCTTCGGTGATTCGGATGCCATTCTCTGACACTCAGCGGCGATCTCATCGGGTGTCATAATGACATCCTCGGCGTTTCCGTGAAGATTTATCCAGCTCATCTCTTCGTCTCCAATGGGTATTTCGGGAGGTGTGGGCTTTTCGGTTTCAGCCTGCGTAGTCTGTTCCGTAGCTCCGTCCGTTGCGGCACTGCTATGTCCCGTAGTACCGGAGTTGGAAGATTCATCTCTGAAGCATGACGTCAATGACAGCGACAATGCCATCAAAAGAACAAATGCTGTTGTTTTTTTTAAAAATTTCATTTAAAATCTGCCTTTGTGAAATATTTCCGCCGCAATCTGCGATAAATCGAAACTGCGGCGGAATTTATTACGTTTTTATTTACGACCTGCGCGATATCTGTCAAGCCAGATAAGTCCGATCTCAAATGCATCGTAGAAGCCGCTCTTCATTTCCTGCTTAACGATCCTACTGCTTTCGGGAAGCGTCATATCTGTCTTCATAATACGGATAAGAATCTTATCGGGAACACTCTTGCCTCCCGCTTCCTTCATAGACATAATGATCATCTGAAGGATATACTCCTCATCCATACTGCCGTAGCATATTACGTTATCTTCTCTCACAAGAGGAAGACCCTTATACATCAGGAACTTACCGTCCACCGTTGAGAACACATCAAAATCTTTTACATCTGCCATTTCGTCTCACCGTCTCTTTCTATATACTTATTTAGTATATTGTACTATATTAGAAACGGTTTGTCAAGGTGATGTGTAAATTATTAAAAATTACCGCAAAAATTTTAGTCGAATCTCTCAGCCTCCGCACTTTATAAGCCTATAGACCTCGTCGGCAAGACGTCTTACGTCGACTACTGTATTAAAATACCCGAATGAAGCGCGTACAGCTCCGTCTTCTCCCGTTGATAGAGTGCGATGCGCCAAGGGCGCGCAGTGAAGTCCGCTTCTTACGCATATGCCCACTTCATCAAGCAGTACTCCGACCTGCGCGGGAGTATATCCGTTAACGTTAAACAGCACCGTGCCGCCCGCGTTTTCAAAGGGCGCTCCGTAAAGTTGAACGGGTTCCATATCTGCCAAATATTCGCACAGAAGACGGGCGAGACGGCACTCATGATCGTGGATCAAATGAGTACCCACTCCCCGTACGAACCGTATCCCCTCCGCAAGTCCCGCCGCCAAGGGAGCGGACAGAGTTCCCGCTTCAAGTCTCTCCGGGTAAGTTTCGGGCATTCCCTCAGCGAGAGAATCCATACCCGAACCGCCGTAGAACATCGGAGAAAGGTGTACGTCATCTCCGAGCAGCAGAAGTCCCGTGCCTGCGGGACCGTAAAGTCCCTTGTGGCCTGACATACATACGGCATCCGCGCCAAGCGTACTCACGTCTATCTGCAAATGTCCGGCACTTTGCGATGCATCTATTACCACCTTGATACCGCGCTTTTTACAGTACTTGCATATTGCTCTGACGGGTAAGGTTACCCCGCAGACGTTTGACACGTGATTTACAACGACAAGCCTTGTGTCCTCTCTTATCAGGCGGGATATCGCTCCCAGTACAGCCTCTCTGTCACCGCCGCAGCTTGGAAATACACTGCATGAGCATCCCATGCTTCTGCACAGTGACAGCACGGGACGGCGTGTAGAATTGTGCTCCATGTCCGACATGAGCACGTGGCATGGCTCCCTTACAAGACCGAATATGGCAAGGTTCAGCGCATGGGTAGCGTTTGAGCAGAATACCACTCTCTCAGGGTCACACCCGAAAAAGTCTCCCGCCGTCTCCCGTAGGTCGTATAAGGCATCCGAAGCCGCTCTTGCAAGTCTATGCGAGCCTCTACCCGGATTACCGCCGTATTTTCTCATTACACGTGAAACTGCGCTGTACACGGCACGGGGCTTTGGATAGCTTGTTGCCGCATTATCAAGATATATCATATAAAACAGTCGGGGTGACTAACGTCCCCCGATAACCTCTCCGTGAGATATATTTTTCCTTTCAAGCACACGCACAGCATCGGATAAGAAAGAACAACCCACCGACACTCCGTAGCCGCATCCTCTTTTGGTAACTGTCGGGTCGATACTGACCGTCTGACACGGAATGCGTACGGCGGCAAGTGCCCTTTCTGCCTTTTTAGCTGTAGTGGCAGATTGCATAGCTATGATACAGTTACTCATTACTTCCTCGATTTTTACGCTGTGTCAAATCAGGACGGGGTGACCCATCCTGATTTCATAATATGCACAGAGGGATTTCTTTGACAGCGTTGACTTTTACACCGTTTTATTTTATAATTAGAGTGGATTATTGTATATAAACGGAGGCGCTTATGTTAAGAGCAGACGAAATAATAAAAGTAACGATCACAGACACTACTCCCATGGGTGCGGGTGTTGCAAAACCGGACGGATTCACCGTGTTTTGTTCCGGTGTACTGACGGGTGAAGTGTGCAGTGTACGTATAAAGGAAGTCAAAAAGAATTACGCATTTGCGGAATGTGTTGACGTAGAGGAGACCTCCACCCGCAGGTGCGATGTGGGCTGTTCGTCGTACCCTGCCTGCGGCGGATGTACGCTGAGACATATGGACTACGGTTTTGAAGCCGAGATCAAAGAAAACTCCGTGCGTCACGCTTTAATGAAGTGCGGTGTGACACCGAGAGTGTTTAACAGTATCGTCATGCCTGCGGAGGAAGGTTATCGAAACAAGGTATCCTTCCGTTTTGACCGAAGCGGTAAAGCTTGCTTTTACTCATCCGAGAGCCACAAGGCGGCGCGTTTCCCCGAGGATGGGTGCCGTGTGTGCCCCGATATCTTCAGCAAAATCGCCGCGCACATGACGAATACGATAAGCGAGAAAAAGCTGACTCCTCCCGATGAAGTTATGCTCAGAATATCCCGTGCGGGCGAGATCAACGTAGCGCTTACGGGAAAGCTCAGCGAAGCTGAGATAGGCGCGTACGTCATGGCGCTGTGTTCACGCTTTGCAGATATCACGGGTATTGTAACAAGAAAGACGGCTAAGGACCGCTACCGCGCAGTGATGGGTGAAAAGCATATCACAACAGAGCTTATGGGAGTAAGCTTCCGCGTATCTCCCGAGGCATTCTTCCAGGTAAACTACGAGGGAGCAGAAAAGCTCTTCGGCGAAGTGGTAAGGCTTGCGGGAAAAAGCCCTTTCACAAATTGCGCAGACCTTTACTGCGGAACGGGTACCATTGGTATGATACTTGCCTCTCGCTTTAAGGATGCCCACTTTACAGGTATAGAAATAAATGCTGAGGCCGTAGCTGACGCGAAGTATAACGCTAAGCTTAACAAAATAAAAAACGTGGACTTCTACTGCGGAGACGCGGCAGGATATGCAAAGGAAGAAAAGCCCGAGCTTGTAGTGGTAGACCCGCCCCGCCGCGGACTGTCGGACGGGATGATAGACGTTCTGCGTGAGATAGGTGCAGAGTCAGTTATATACGTTTCATGTAATCCCTTCACTCTGGCGCGTGACCTTGCCCGCATGACAGAATTCGGCTACGTGGTGGACGAGGTGACACCCGTAAATATGTTCCCGAGAAGTGAGCATTGTGAAGTTGTCGTTCGTTTAAGTAGGGAAAAGGCCGACGATTATATCCGTATATCCGTTCATACGAAAGATTTGCAAGCAAAAGAGAACTGACTGACAAGCTCGAATTTGACTAAGGGGGACGAACGATGTATAACTCCATAAAATCAAACGAAGATATTCAGTACTTTCTAGAGAAGGTCAACTCGCTGCACGATGGGTATATCATCGGTGTCCAGTATGTAAATAATGGAATATCAAAGATAGAGCACGGACATTCTTTTAATCCTGAGCAAACAAAGTTAGTTGTTAAAATTCTTGTCACCAGTAT
>JAZUBZ010000096.1:0-7877 GCA_045638805.1 Eubacteriales bacterium | reverse complement strand
CATCAGAGCGATCTGTTATGCTCTTTACTTGTTTAGAGTTTTTAAATATTCTTCAAAAGAATTTCGGAGTCTCTATACACATCGACTTTCGTCGATTTATATGATGCTTGTTGTTCAATTTTCAATGAGCCTGCTCGCTTCGTTCGGTCTTTCTCAGCACCGCTCTCCGCGACAGCTTGTATATTATATCACCATCTTCCCCTTTTGTCAACACCTTTTTTCAACTTTTTTTAAGTTTTTTTCACTTTAGCCGTTTTGTCAATTCAAACAAACAAAGTGCGTTTCAATTGTACATATTGCACTATAACTTCGCCAGTTTTTGAGCCTCGGAAGCCCATATACCGTTGTTTTCTGCTCTACCCAGCCTCTCTCTCACGTCTTTTATGCGAAAATTATTTTTTTAGTTTTTTCAAGTTTTTCTTATTTTTATCTTTAAACGCCTCTCAAAAAGGGAGCGGATTTTATCATCCGCTCCCACTATATTCTATCCGTACTGCGCTGTCCCTGTTACAAGCTTATTTATCTGCATTTTCCGACAGCTTTTTATTGATCTCTTTCAGATATTTTTTCTCCATTTTATCCGTTACGTAATAAGCAAAGCCTGCGAGTATTGATGATATTCCTAATCCTACGACCAAAATAATCATATATTTACTCAGTCCCAACTGTAAAAAACCAAATAACCAGCTCACTGTAACAATGACTAAAGCTCTAAATATCATGACTATCGTGCGTCTTACCCATATTAAATCTGAAAACAATTTAAACTCAAAGGTCAAAAAAGAAAACAAATGTACCGGGATACAAATACACGCACCATACTGTAATGCCCATATATTCACATTTTGATGGGAAACAATCGACAAAAACAGAATTATCAGCGTTAAAATACCCATTGCATTAAAAAGCGAATTCAAATATCTTCTAAACATATTTACACCTCCATCTTTCTCATTATTTCCGGAACATATTGGCGGGAAACGATTATTTTTTCTTGATTCGCAAGTGTTGCCGTCAAACGGCTGTTCTTTGATTTTTTTATGCTTTGCATTTTAGCAAGGTTTACTATAGCAGACTTTGACACTCTGGCAAACCTGAAGCTTTGCAGACTTTCTTCAATCTTATATAACTTCGCTGCCGCTTCAAACGTTTCCCGCTCCGTATAGAAGAAGACCGCTCCATCCACCGATTCAAAATAGTAAATATCCTTTACGGGAATAAAATACACCTCACCGTCTCGCTTGCCCGCGAAGGTTCTGTCTATCAGACCAATAGTTGCGATTATATCCCTTAACTCATCTGTCATTTGGGGACAAACGATGGATATCTCCGTCTCTGTCACATTCGTATCTTCAAAAATTTTGATTTTCAAGGCACTGCCTCCTTTCATGCTTGTGGCTTAATTATACAGACAGGAGAAGTTAAAGTCAACGCCTTTTGCGCGACCTGCATTTCCTAAACGCTGACTTGCAAAATTCATGTAAAAAAACGCAACCGCTTTCGCACGGTTGCGTTTTATCTTCACAATATTATCTTACTTGGCTGTAGCATCCAATAAATGCTGAAGATACCCTTCCGGCAAAGAATATATAAGCACAGTCTCACCGTTAAGGTTTAATGATACGCTAGATGAGTAATAATCCATGAACCACGTTACAAACTTATCGTTCTTATCATAAATAGCAATGGCCGAGGTGGAGCCTACTCTGGCGGGTTCTTGCATAACAGAATAAATTTCAGCCGCTGAAATATACTCAAACAATCTTTCTATTTCGGCAGTATCCGTCAAAACATACTCGCCTGACATGCTCGGGAACTCCGTTCCGCGGATAACAACTTTACCGATGACATCCGTTGAAGGCATAATATTTTTAATTATATCGGTGCTAAAATAAATAAATCTCGTAACTATCGATGCCGTCTCTGCTCGCGTGACGTAGCTTTCGGGGTTAAACTGTTTATGCTCGTTACCCTGTATTATCAGATTTTCACTTAGAAGTTCGACCGCATCCTTCGCCCAATCTGCAATTTTATCTGCATCGGCAAAAGCAACACCATCGTCAGAGTTCGGAATGAATTCGATACCGAACACCTTAACGTAACGGGAAAGCATAACGGCGATCTCCTGACGCGTTATATTTTGCCCGATGCCAAATTTGTTATTCCCTATACCCTCAACGATCTCTGCAGTTTCCGCCCAATATACCGCCGAAGCATACCACTCGTCGTCCTTGACGTCCGTAAAACGGGAATCTTCCCCTCTTTCCGTTTCATCAGCACCCGATAGTCTTTGAAGGATAGCAACAAACTGTTCACGTGTCAAAAGGCCGTCGGGATCAAAGGTTATTTTCTTAACACCGCCTTCGGTTACGACGGAAGTGCCTGTTACCGCTCCCATCCTTACAGCCTTGACAACATAAGGAATCGCCCATCTTGCCTCAACGTCGACTATTTCAAATTTCTCTGTATAATCATACGCAGCGTATATATTTAGTGGGAATAGCACGGTCACCAAGGTCAAGGCAAGTAGTATCGTACATAAAGATAATATTTTCTTCATAAATGTATACCTCCATCTTATCAAACACTATACTGACACTATCGCGCAGGAAACTTCCATTGTTTTCTATTTAAATTATACCCCTACAAGGTTTATTTGTCAAGTTTTTTTCAAAACCGTTAGTTAGTCTTGATAAATTTGTTTTGTACAATCTCTCTCCGTGCAAAAAACGCCACCGTTCATCGAACAGTGACGTTTTCCATCCGTTATTAAATTACTTAACCTCAACGGTCCAGCCGAAGGTGTCTTCAACCTTACCCCACTGGATGCCTGTGAGAGTATCGTAAAGCTTCTGTGTAAGCGCGCCGATACCGCCGTCGTTTACTGCATACTTTACGCCCTTGTAGCAAAGCTCGCCGATGGGAGATACAACTGCAGCTGTACCGCATCCCCAAGCCTCTTCAAGAGTACCGTTTTCCATAGCAGCCTCAAGCTCGTCGATGCTGAGAAGACGCTCTGTGATCTTGATGCCTTCGCTCTTCAGAAGCTCGATGATAGACTTTCTGGTAATGCCGGGAAGGATAGAGCCCGAAAGCATAGGAGTGATAACCTCACCTGCGATCTTGAACATTACGTTCATCGCGCCAACTTCCTCGATATACTTTCTTTCAACACCGTCAAGCCAGAGAACCTGAGAGTAACCCTTCTTTTCAGCTCTCTCGCCCGCTCTGTTACTTGCCGCGTAGTTACCGCCGCACTTTGCGTAGCCTGTACCGCCGCGTACTGCGCGAACGTCCTCGTCCTCGATCATGATGCGGACGGGATTTATGCCCTCCTTATAATAGCTTCCAACAGGGGATGCGATAATAACGAAGGTAGCGTTATGTACTGCGTGAACTCCGAGAGTCTCGTCGTTACCAAACATAAAGGGACGGAGATAGAGAGATGTACCGGGAGCGGAGGGAGTCCAGTCCTTCTCAGTTGCAACAAAGGTCATAAGAGCCTCGTAAGCAATATCCTCGGGGATCTGAGGGAGGCAGAGACGCTCTGCAGATGTGTTCATACGGCGGATGTTCTCCATAGGGCGGAACATCTGAACAGTACCGTCTGCACGGCGGTACGCCTTAAGGCCCTCGAAGATCTCGCTTCCGTAGTGAAGCACGGTGGATGCGGGGTGGATGGAAAGATTCTCGAAAGGAACGATGCGTGCGTCATGCCAGCCAGCCTCGTGAGAATAGTCCATGATAAACATATGGTCGGTAAATATCTTACCGAAGCCAAGGTTAGCCTCATCAGGCTTTGCCTTGGGAGTCTGTGTTTTAACGATCTTGATTTCCATTTCAATCTCCATTGGGCATTTATGCCGTTATATATAATATAGTACGTCAATAATAAGCTTGAACCCTTGAAAAGACCCATCTCAAACGCCGAAGTTTCCTCGCTCGGTTACCCTCGCTCACCTCCTTGGCTGATTATTTCTTTTTGTTGCCTTCGTCAACAAAAAGAAATGTGAGAAAAGTTCATTCACTGTATAAAAGCACTACTTATTCAAGCTTTAAAATAGTTATTTAAGTTCAACAAGCGAACTTTTTTGTTCCGCCGACACCATTTATAATCCAACGTAACAAACAGATGAAGCGACACACCCGTGCCGCATCATCACAAGCTCACAGATCAATACTCTGCGCCAAGCTTCATTGCCTTTTTGTTTACCTCAAGCATATTTGCATGCTTTGCGGAAATTACCTTCTTAAGAGTAGCCTCAATGCTTGCCTCATCGTAGTCACCGATCTCCTTCAGCACCTTACCAACAATGATCATGTTTGCAAGGGTGGGGAATCCGTTCTCACTTGCGAGAGCAGTTGCGGGGATATAGAATACCTTCACATCGTCTCTTTCTACCTTTCTCTCGATAAGGGTAGAGTCAGCGAAGATCATACCGCCGGGAGCAACAGATGCTTCATATTTGTCGAGAGAAGGAAGGTTCATTGCAACGAGAACGTCGGGAGCTGACACAATGGGAGAACCAACCTGGTCGTCACTTACGATAACGCCGCAGCTTGCTGTACCGCCGCGCATTTCGGGACCATAGGAAGGAAGCCAGCTTACCTGCTTGTCGTCAGTAAGACCCTTGTATGCGATAAACTTACCGGAGAAAAGGATACCCTGTCCACCGAAGCCGGAGAATAAGAACTTGGTTGTCATATTACTTCTCCTCCTTTACTGCGGCACTTCTGTCCTTGTATACGCCGAGGGGGTAGTAGGGGATCATCTTATCGTCGATCCACTTGAGAGCCTCTGTGGGAGTCATACCCCAGTTTGTGGGACAGGTGGAAAGAACCTCAACAAGAGAGAATCCCTTGCCCTCTACCTGATTCATGAAAGCCTTCTTGATAGCCTTCTTAGCGTTTCTGATGTTCTTTACGTTGTTTACGGTAACTCTTTCAAGGTACTCGGGACCCTCAAGCTGAGAGAGCATCTCGCATACCTTTACGGGATATCCGCAATGGTTTACGTCACGACCGTAGGGAGAGGTCTGTGTTACCTGACCGGGAAGAGAGGTAGGAGCCATCTGACCGCCTGTCATACCGTAGATCGCGTTGTTGATGAAGATGATGGTGATGTTTTCGTTTCTTGCCGCGGAGTGAACTGTCTCAGCCATACCGATGGAAGCAAGGTCACCGTCGCCCTGATATGTAAATACGATATTATTATCGGGGTCTGCACGCTTTACACCTGTAGCTACTGCAGGTGCACGGCCGTGGGCCGCCTCGATCATGTCACAATTGAAGTAGTTGTATGCCATAACTGAGCATCCTACGGGAGCGATACCGATGGTTCTGCCTTCGATACCAAGCTCGTCGATAACCTCAGCCACAAGACGGTGAACGATACCGTGAGTACAGCCGGGGCAGTAATGGAAGGGCGCGTCTGTCAGCGCATGGGGCTTTTCAAATACTACCATTAGTTTGCACCTCCGTTTGCATTTTTAATAGATTCGAGAACCTGCTCGGGAGTAACGATCATACCGCCTACTCTGTTGCAAAGGGTTACGGGCTTCTTGCAGTTTGTTGCAAGCTTTACGTCTTCGATCATCTGACCCATTGAAAGCTCAACGGAGATAAACGCCTTTACCTTATCTGCAGCAGCCTCGAAGGGAGCCTTCGGGAAGGGCCAGAGTGTGATGGGACGGATCATACCAACCTTGATACCCTGACGTCTTGCCTCGTCGATAGCGTTCTTAGCAACGCGGGAAGCGATACCGAATGCGGTAACGCAGATTTCTGCGTCATCCATGAGGTACTCTTCGTACATTGCCTCAGTCTTCTCGATCTCAGCATACTTTTCATATCTTGCGAAGTTGAGAGCCTCAAGTTCCTCTGCTACGAGAGAGAGGGAGTTTGTGATATTGTGCGCTCTCTTCATCTTGGTGCCGTTTGTTGCCCAAGGCTTTTCGGGAGCGGGAGCAACCTCAAGGTCAAGCTGTACGGGCTCCATCATCTGACCCATAGTACCGTCAGCAAGGAGCATGGATGTCATGCGGTACTTGTCCGCAAGCTCAAAGCCCTTAACTGTAAGCTCTGCCATTTCCTGAACGGAAGCGGGAGCGAGAACGATCATACGGAAGTCACCGTGACCACCCGCCTTGGTTGCCTGGAAGTAGTCGGACTGGCTGGGCTGGATACCGCCGAGACCGGGACCACCTCTCTGTACGTTTACAACGAGGCAAGGAAGATCGGAACCTGCAAGGTAAGAGAGACCCTCGCCCTTAAGGGAAATTCCGGGGGAGCTGGAGGAGGTCATAACTCTGAGACCTGCGGAGGATACTCCGTAAACCATATTAATAGCGGCAATTTCACTTTCTGCCTGAAGGAAGCAGCCGCCGATCTTAGGCATTCTTTTTGCCATATATGCAGCGATCTCTGTCTGAGGAGTGATGGGATAACCGAAATAGTGACGGCATCCTGCGATGATCGCAGCCTCAGCGATCGCTTCATTTCCTTTCATCAAAACCTTATCTGCCATTTTATTCTCCATTCTGCCGCGGCATGCGGCTCATTTTCATAAGTAATTATTTTTCTACCTTAATGATGCAGTCGGGACACATGGTAGCACAGAAAGCGCACGCGATGCACGCCTCCTGATCGGTGATCTCAGCGGGATGGTGACCCTTCTTGTTGATCTTATCGGGAGCAAGTCTGAGGATCTTCTTGGGACATACGTCGATACAAAGTCCGCAACCCTTGCAAAGGTCTGTGTTAAAGGTAAGCTTTGCCATCTTATTTATTCCTTTCTATCAGATAATTTTGTAAAGTGTATGCTTATATCATATTGTTCTGCAATGTGAGGGGGAGCAGGTTTTCCACCTTTCCCTCAAGCTCTTCCGCAATATCCGCTCTCACGGTGGTCATCACCACGGGAAGACCCGCAAGGCGCGAAACTTCTTCGGCATAGGGGAGAGAATTTAAAACCGTCTCTGCGGTGGTCTCGCGACCGAGGTTGGTGTTGTTGACAATTCCGGTGAATGGGATGCGACATGCTGTTTCGATCTCGCGCATTACCTCGATGGTAGACTCAGCGTCTCTCGTGAGAGGTCTGCTTGAGTTTATGACCATCAGCATCTCATAGTCGCCACGCTCGGTGATAGCACGGGAAAGTCTGCCAAGAGCAAACGCGCCTCTGTCGTCGCCACCCACGTCAATTACCGTTTTCATGCTCTCGTCTTCGACGATAGCATACATTTCCTGAGGCATTGCGGGAGCGTCAAGATTGGTTCCCGCATACTGAGAACGGATAACACGTATTCCGGCCGCTGTCAGCTCAGCTTCGCTGTCTATGGTGCGGAAATAGGGGTTTACGATATCCAGGTCCGCGATAGCGGTATTTTCGTGCTGTTTCTTAAGCTCATAGGCGAGGTTTACGGCAACGTTAGTCTTACCGCTTCCGTAGTGCCCACACATGAGCGTTATTCTTTTAAATTCCATCATAATGTATATATAAGCTTCGCATATCAAAGCTTGTTACGCTGTATCTTTCCGCTGACCGTCTTGGGAAGCTCGTCGCGGAATACAACGATTCTGGGGTACTTGTAAGGTGCAGTGCGTGCCTTTACGTACTGCTGGATCTCGCGCTTCAGCTCGTCCGTACCCTCTGTTCCGGGAACGAGTACGATACTTGCCTTTACGACCTGACCTCTTACGTCATCCGGCACAGCAGATACGCCGCACTCGAGAACGTAAGGAAGCTCCATAATAACGCTTTCGATCTCGAAGGGACCGATGCGGTAACCGGAGGACTTGATAACGTCATCAACTCGTCCAACGTACCAGTAGAAGCCGTCCTCGTGACGCCAAGCGGTGTCGCCTGTGTGATAGAA
>JAZUBZ010000095.1:0-69920 GCA_045638805.1 Eubacteriales bacterium | reverse complement strand
TCCACGTGCCCGAAGGTGCAGTTCCCAAGGACGGACCCTCCGCAGGCGTGACCATGGTTTCTGCCATTGCCAGCGCACTTTCCGAAAAAGCGGCAAGATGTGATACCGCAATGACAGGTGAAGTAACTCTCACAGGCAGAGTTCTCCCCATCGGCGGACTTAAGGAGAAGACCTGCGCCGCGTATACTCAGGGCATTAAGAGGGTAATAATTCCTGTGGGAAACGTGCCCGACCTTGAAAAGATAGACCCTGAGGTAAGAGAAAATCTTGATTTTATTCCTTGTTCTCACGTGTCTGAGGTGCTTGACAACGTGCTCATCTCAAAAAAGCAGGATAAAAGTTCTGACACCCCCAGACCGAGAAAGACCGCGCGTCACACTGCACAGGACCGTGTGAGAATATCCACTACAGAAGGGTAAAAAAGAATATATGAAGCTTAATTTAAATAAAACCGAACTTAAGATATCAGCAGGTCTTCCTAAGCAGTTTCCCGCTGAAAACGTGCCTCAGGTTGCATTTGCAGGTAGATCAAACGTGGGCAAAAGCTCACTTATAAATTCACTTATCGGCAGAAAGTCTCTTGCACGTGTCAGCGGCTCACCCGGTAAGACAATAACCGTAAACTTTTATAAGGTAGACGGCGCACTGTATCTTGTAGATATGCCCGGATACGGTTACGCAAAGCGTACCCTGGAGGATAAAAAACGCTGGTCTGCCCTTACCGACGGTTATTTTACCAACAACCCCAACATTGACCTTCTTAAGATGACTATCTGTCTCGTAGACAGCAGAATAGGGCCCACCAAGGACGACCTTGCCATGATGGAATATCTCGTGGCGGCAGAGCTTCCTTTTATCATTGTTGCAACTAAGGCTGACAAGCTTAACGCAACGGAAAAGCGCAAGATTGCGGAGATACTTGAAAACGAGGAGCTTTGCAGTTACGCAGATGCGGTAATCCTCTATTCATCAGTCAGCGGACTCGGTAAAGATGACCTCTGGCGCGAGATCGCTTCTCATTGCGGTCTTTGATAACCTAATATCGAAAGGTGATAATATTATGATACTCCATAAATCTTTTGACACCGCAGGCGGTCACCTAACCATTGACGGGCTTGACGCAGTAGAACTGTCTGCGCAGTTCGGTACTCCCGCAATGTACGTGTCCGAGGACGCGATTCGCGGTATGTGCCGTATGTATAAGGCTGCATTTTTGAAGTATTTCGGAGAGGGAGCGTCCCCCATATACGCGGGTAAGGCTCTTTGCTTCAAGAGACTTTACGAGATCATGGCTGAGGAAGACATGAAGGCTGACTGTGTTTCCGCAGGTGAGCTTGCTACCGCAAATGCGGCAGGTTTCAATATGAAGAACGCATTCTTCCACGGCAACAATAAGTCTGACGCTGACCTTGAATATGCAGTAAAGCTTGGCGTTGGTCACATAGTGGTTGACGGTGTTGACGAGCTTCTTGCTCTTAACGATATCGCTGAGGAGGCAGGTGTGAAGCAGGGAATCCTTCTCCGCATCACCCCCGGAATCGATCCTCACACTCATAAGAAGATAATGACAGGCAACGTGGATTCCAAGTTCGGTTCAGCTATCGTGACGGGGGACGCTGAGCGTATCGTCCGTCTTGCTCTTGAGATTGATAACGTTGAGCTTCACGGTTACCATTGCCACGTAGGCTCTCAGATATTCGATATCGCACCCTTCCGCGATGCGGCTGATATAATGCTGAAGTTTGTTCGTGATATGGGCGAGGGATGCGGATATTTTGCAGAAGTTCTCAACCTTGGCGGCGGCTTCGGCGTAAGATATACCGAGGACGACCCTGAGATCGACTACGAAGAAAACATTCGCCTTCTCTCCGAAGAGATAAACGGAATGTGCGAGAAGCTTGGTATCAAGCGTCCTCACATCCATATGGAGCCGGGTCGTTCCATAGTTGCGGCTGCTGGTGCTACTCTTTATACTTGTGGATCCGTCAAGGAGCTTGAGGGCTTCCGTAACTACGTTTCCGTTGACGGCGGTATGACCGATAATCCCAGATACACCTTGTATCAATCACAGTATACTGTGATTAATGCGTCCAAGATGGATGAGCCCCGTGACTTTGAATGTACTCTTGCAGGCCGATGCTGTGAAAGCGGTGACCTCCTTGCAGAGGGTATCAAAATTGCCGCTCCCGAAAGAGGCGATATCATCGCCGTGCTTGTAACGGGCGCGTATAACTATTCCATGGCTTCAAACTACAACCGCGTTCCCCGTCCCCCCATCGTGATGATATCAGGCGGCAAGCCTTACGTTGCGGTAAGACGTGAGACATTTGAAGATCTCATGTATCTCGAAAACTAAAGTATTAATTTGTCACTCGATATACCTTTTTACGTGTGGTATATCTGAAAGGAGCTGTAATGGGCATTTTCGGTATAACACTTTCCGAACTTCTTATCCGTATACCTGTTGTTTTGACGGCACTTATCGTCCATGAAATTGCTCACGGTTATGTAGCATTCCGTCTCGGTGACCCTACTGCAAGAAATTTCGGCAGACTTTCTTTAAATCCGCTGAAGCATCTTGATCCTATAGGCACGATCTGTATGCTGCTTTTCCAGTTTGGTTGGGCGCGTCCCGTACCGATAAACTCAAGACATTTCAAAAAGCCGAGACGTGATATTGCGCTTACTGCTCTTGCAGGACCTGTGGCAAACTTCATCCTTGGATTTATTGGAGTATTGTTGTTTAAGGTATCTCTTGCGTTGTTTTCAGCTCTCCCTCCCGCAACGGGATTTGCTCTCAATCTTGAAACGGTTTGGGTCACTTTTCTTAGTGCTTGGATATCAATGAACGTATATCTTGGTGTGTTTAATATGTTACCCGTGCCTCCTCTCGACGGTTCGAGAATATTTCTCACTTTTCTTCCTCCGAAATATTATTTCGGTGTGATGAAGTACGAAAGATATATTATCCTCGGTATTTTTGTCGCGTTATATATAGGACTGCTCGACGGTGTTCTTTCTTTCCTTGGAAATTCACTTATAAGCGGAATGTTATTTATCGTAGGACTTATCCCCGGACTTTGATCTGATTCGCGATACAGTATTTCGGAGACGTAATGGAAAACATAAATTACAAGCTTGATCAGTTTGAAGGTCCCCTTGACCTTCTGCTGACGCTTATTTCAAAAAACAAGATAGATATAAACGATATCCCGATAGCAGAGCTTTGCGCTCAGTATATGGAGTATATCAATGCTGAGGAAAACCGCGATATTGAGATAGCTTCGGAGTTTCTTCTTATGGCAAGCGAGCTTATGCTCATAAAGAGCCGTATGCTTCTGCCGAGAGACGAGACAGAGGAAGACCCCCGTGAGGCTCTCGTTGAGGCTGTTAAGGAATACCAGAAGGCAAAGCTTGCCGCGGCGCAAATGAATCTTATGTACGCAACCTACGGCCTTCGAATGGTCAAGGAGCAGGATGAGATATCCGTCGACAAGACTTACGTGGCGGACCATGCACCGTCTCTTCTCACAAAGGCGCTTCTCAGAGCACTTTCCGAGGTGCGTATCAGCGACGAAAAGGCTAAGGAAAGATTTGAGCCTCTCGTCAACCGTCCTCAGGTTTCGGTTGTATCCGTTGCATCGGTGCTGATCAAGAGACTGAAAAAGGACGGTCATATGTATCTCGACAGTTATTTCTCAGGATCTTCCAGTAAAAGTGAGCTGATTGCAAAATTCATGGCGGTGCTTGAGATGCTACGCCAGGGATTTGTTACCGTAAGTGAGGAAGCGCTTGAAAGTGAAGACGGTGTCGTTGATGCAGACGGACATATCGACATCGTACTTAGCGGTGATATTGACGAAGAACATCTTGCGGGAATGTTCGAGGATGAAGCGGAGCAGATAACCGCGGATACTTAATTTTGAATATCCGATATTTCAAAGGTGGATAATTGTAATTATGGAAAATGAAGTAACCATGCAGGCTACGGAGGAAAATGTGACTTCCAACACTGAGGAAGCGGATCTTTCCGAAAACGTAGCAGAGTGTGAGAGAATAATCGAGGCTGTGCTGTTTGCGGCGGGACACCCTGTGGAATATGCCAAGCTTGCGGAAGCGATGAACATTCCTCTGTCCGTGTGCCGTAAAATAGTAAGCGACCTTGCTGAGAAATACAATAACGAGACAGATTTGCCCCGCGGGATCATGATGGTGCTCTTTCCCGAGACCTGTCAGATATGTACCCGCGAGGAGTACGGTTCATACATCCGTACGGCGCTTGGTATAAGACGCGGCGGTAATCTTTCACCATCATCCCTTGAGGTGCTTGCAATCGTTGCATATAATCAACCCGTTACCAGAGCGTTTATTGATACTGTACGCGGAGTTGACTCAAGCTACGCGGTGTCATCAATGGTAGAAAAAAAGCTTATCGAGCCCTGCGGACGTCTTGACGTGCCCGGACGTCCCATGCTTTACAAAACCACGGATAATTTCCTCCGTGTGTTCGGACTCGGCTCGCTTTCCGAGCTTCCCGACGTAAAGACACCTGACGGAGACGTTATGAGCGCAGGAGACGATTCGGTACAGCTTAAGATAATCGAAGAATAAATAAATTTACATATCGTGAGAAGAAAGGCAGGGATGCGTGTGACAGCTTTATATATTGTGACAGCGATTATCCTTGTCGTAGTTTTACTACTCATGACTAAAGTGAAGGTAAATCTTCTGTCTGACGGAGAGCTTAGCCTCAAGACAGGCATAGGTCCGTTCATGTTAAGCCTTATTCCGGGGAAAACAAAAAAAGTCAGGTTGAAGGATTTCACACAAAAAAAATACCTGAAAAAGCTTCGTGAGCTGAAAATCAAAAACGAAGAGAAGGCAGCGGCGGCTGAAGCTAAAAAGCAGAAAAAACAGGCAGAAAAAGAAGCCGGCGAAAATAAGCTTTCGGGACTTACCGATTTAATTTTAAACCTTCTTTCAAAATACGAAAAGTACACGGGCAGACTTCATACCGAGGTGAGACGCCTTGACGTCACAGTCGGTGGTAAGGACGCATCTGCCGCGGCGATAACCTATGGTGTGTATTCGCAGACGGTAGCATATATTCTGGCACTGCTTGAAAGTAAAACGAAAATGAAGCCCGTAAAACGCGGAAAAGTAAACGTAGTGTGCGATTGGTTTTCAGATAAAACCGACGTTTCCGCTGATATCGTGGTTCAGATAAGAATCCTGGATGCCCTCGTCAGTCTGGTAGAAGTACTTATGCTGAAAGCTCAGCACATAAATAAAACACAAAATATCAACTCTGAAAGTGAGGACCGTAAAAATGGCAGAGAACAAACAGAGCGAGATCATTAAAACAGCACTGGACAGCATCAAGACTATCCTTGACGCAAATACCGTAATGGGAACACCCATCACAACTCCCGCGGGAACAACTATTATCCCCGTATCCAAGCTTACCGTTGGATATGCATCCGGCGGTATTGATTACATTAAGAAGGATACTCCCGTTCAGAACGGAAAAGCAGTATACAACAATTTCGGTGGAGGCGGCGGTACGGGCATCAACGTAACTCCCGTGGCTTTTATTTCCATAGACAGCGAGGGTAAGACGGAGATACTTAATCTCTCAGCTCCCACCGCCTCGGCACCCGAGGATACGGTATCCAAGGTTATCTCTGCCATCGAGCGCTCACCCGAGCTTATCGAAAAATTCAAGGCTGTTTTTGCTAAAAAGTAAATTTTAGCCCATATAAGGTGGATTTTTAAGTGTTCCTCTATGGCATAACGCGCCACCTTTTTCAGATACTAAAGATGTAAAAAATTACGAGGTGTCTGAAATGAAAAAGATTTTTGCGTTTATGCTTATGGCCGTGATGTGCATGATGTCAGTTGTTAAGGTGGTTTTTGCAGAGTCGGCAGTACCGCATGTGTCCGCAAAGGCGGCGATCCTTATTGAAGCCGACAGCGGTGATGTAGTGTTTGAGAAAAATGCCGACGAACGGCTTCCAATGGCAAGCACAACGAAGATTATGACCGCACTTGTTGCTATTGAAAATATTCCCGATGATAAAGTCGTCAGAATAAACGGCAATGCTGTAGGGGTTGAGGGCTCATCTGTATATCTTAAATCCGGCGAAGAACTCAGTTTCACCGATCTGTTATATTCGCTGATGCTCGCCAGTGCAAACGATGCCGCGGCAGCTATTGCCTACGAATGTGCAGGCGGAATAGAAGAGTTCGCCGAGATGATGAACGAAAAAGCGGCGGAAATAGGTCTTCAGAACACACACTTTACAAATCCACACGGACTTGACCATGAGGACCACTATACAACAGCACGAGATCTTGCGGTATTGACCCGTTATGCAATGGAAAACAAAAGATTCAGAAGTGCAGTATCAACGCTTACACATCAGCTTGAAAGAGAAGCAGAGAACGGCGTGTGCCTGGTTGTGAACCATAACAAGTTGCTTCGCACCTATGAAGGTGCTGTAGGTGTTAAAACGGGATTTACCAAGCGTTCGGGCAGATGTCTTGTTTCTGCCGCTGAACGTAACGGCGTGCGCCTTATCGCTGTGACTATCAATGCCCCCGGGGATTGGGATGACCACAGACGTATGCTCGACTATGGCTTTGCGTTATACGAAAACGTTACACTTGCCGAAGCGGGTGCGCTTTCCGTTACACTTCCGTGTATCGGCGGGGACCAAAGTACGGTACGGTGCAGTAATACGGATGTTGTATGCCTGACTTTAAAGCGCGGTACGAAAACCGTGGTGCAGATAGAAGCGGACCGATATTTTCCCGCTCCGGTAAAGAAGGGGGACGCATTGGCGTGCGCCGTCATCTATGCAGACGGGGAACAGATCGTCCGAGTTCCGCTTTTTGCGGAAGCTGACGTGAACGTTGACGAGACCGAAGTATCACTTATTGAGAGAATATTGCAGTTTCTCGGACGTTAGCACTGAGAATACAGCATAAACATTTGGAGACGGTATGGCAGAGATCAGATTACAGAAGTATTTTACCGACTGCGGTATAATGTCACGACGAGCGGCAGAGGCAGAGATCGCCGCAGGTAAAGTTAAGGTCAACGGAGAGGTAGCCGAGGTCGGATGTAAGATCGATCCCGAGCGCGATACCGTTGAATATAAGGGCAAAATTATAAAGAGAACGGGCGGCTGTGGACACACTTATATTCTTCTCAACAAACCCGTCGGGTATGTATGTACGCTTTCCGACGAAGCGGACAGGCTGACCGTTGCCGATCTTATTAAAAACGTAAAGTCGAGAGTTTACCCCGTCGGCAGACTTGATATGTATTCCGACGGACTTTTACTCATGACTGATGACGGAGAACTGACCTGCCGTCTCACTCACCCGTCTCACGGATTTGCTAAGACCTACGTAGCCGAGATCCCCGGCATGCTTACGGAGGATGACGTGTACCGTATAGGTGCACCCGTTGAGATTGACGGTAAAATGACCAGACGTGCGGAAACAAAGCTTGTTTCCGTGGTAGAAGGAAAGAGTTATGTTGAGATCCTACTTAAAGAAGGGCGCAACAGACAGATCAGAAGAATGTGTGAGTCTGCAGGATTTAAGCTTACGAGACTTACCCGTACGAAGATTGGAGACATTGAGCTGACAGAATCGCTTCCCCTCGGAAAGTGGAGACATTTGACAGCTGATGAGATAAACTACCTGAAAGGAATTTGAAAATGCTTGCAGTTAAACCTGTTCCCGAAGCCGAACTTGCCACAAGACTTTGCGAGCTTACGGGAATACCTTACGATCCCCAGGCATATACATATTTTGCAGCTGACGTAAACGAGGATGACACAAAGATAAACCATATTATCGGAGTTTGTACCTTTATAATGCGCGGGGGGATTAACAGAATTGAATGCCTTCGCGAGGCGGCGGGAATTGAAGATGAAGAGGCAATGATCATAATGGCGAGAACTGTCATGAATTTTATGTATCGCTGTGAGGTCGATACAGTTTCCGTTTCAACTGACGGCGTTAGTGCCCATATGATAAAAAAGCTCGGTTTCAGAGAAAAAGACGGAGAATATACGATCAATCTTAAAAAGTTCTACATATCCCCCTGCAAATACGACGGATAATATAAAAAAACAGCATCGGACACAAGTCCGATGCTGCTTTTTGTAAAGCTTGCTATATTTTAAGCCTGCGCTTTGTGAATATGACGATCAATACTACAGATAAAGCGGAAAGTACAAGGTGAGTTACGGTATAAGTGGCGATAGATACCGATATATCATAATTCATACCTACCGAACATGTGGTGATGCCCCATTTTGGTATCATATAGCTGAAACCAAAATATTCTGCCGTGCAATATGAAATAAAAACAAGAATACTTACGTTACCGTCACCGGTCAGGGCTATGATCGCATGATTTATTAAAACGAATGCGGCAAGTGCAATTAGCAACTGAATAAATATATTTATGAAACACGGTGCGCTCTCCGGTATGGGATAACCGTAAAGCTCGGAATTTTCCATTACCATAAAATCCGGGTTTTCAATTACGTATTTGACGAAATAGCTGTCCATTCGGTAGAATGCATAGATCAAATAAACTGCAAGAGGGAGAGCAAGGGATAAATATAACGCAGTCATTCGCTTGTATAACGCCTGAAATATCGTGGGGCGTAAGGATGAGATGTATTTTGAACTGTTTTCTCTGTATGTCTCTTTGAAAACTGCTGAAACGCACAGCATTGCAAAGAAGGCGGTGCCGATAATAACGTAGGGGAAAATAGAAACGTCAAGCTTTGGTGCTGACTTACCCATAAACCATTCTACAGTCATGATATACGGTCCCGTCAAGAAGCAAAGCGCGGCTAAGTACACGATATACAACAGGTACGGCAGACGCATACTTTTGAAATCCACCCATAAAAACCATTTTTTACTGTTCATTTTAGAGCCTCTCAAAATAGTTCCAGATGTCTTCCTTGGTCGGTTCAGCCGTTTCTGTTTCCCAGTCTGCGGGGAGAGGCGTGTCGGACACCACGCGGCTTACGGTCTTGCCGTTTGCAAGACGTGTCTCTGAAAGGATGGCAACAGAGTTTCTTTTATCTCTCGGAACCGTAGCACAATACAGCCTGCCGTCAAGGACGGTGCAGTAGTCGCTGTATGTACCCTGATAATTTATCTTTCCGCGGGAAAGCATTATTACGTTGTCAGCAAGGAATTCGATATCCTCAAGAATGTGAGTGGATATAAGCACACATTTTCCCTCAAAACAGCTTCTGACGGTATCGTAAAAGCGTGCGCGCTCTGCAGGGTCAAGTCCTGCTGTCGGCTCATCAAGGATTATAACGTCACGGTTTCCAAGCAGAGCAGACGCAATACCCACACGGCGCTTTGTACCCTCGGAGCATTTTCCAAAACGGGTCTTCAGGTATTCGGTGACGTTGGTCTTTTCAGCGGCATTGTCAATGGCGGCTTCGATCTCCTTTTTAGGTGTTCCTTTAAGTCCCGCCACGAAATAAAGCACCTCTCTTACAGTAAGATTGGGATACGGATCGAATATCTGCGGCAAGTAAGAAAGCTTGTCTGCATACGCCTGCTCCGTTACCTTTACTCCGTCGATGGATATAGCATCGGCGGGACATTTGAGGGACGTGCAAATAAGATTCATAAGGGTACTTTTACCGCATCCGTTCTTACCCACAAGAGCGTGAAATCCCACACCGAGTTCAAGGGAGATGTCGTTAAGTACGTTTTTACCTTTTTTGTAGGCAAAGGTTAAGTTGTTGATTTTAAGCATGATGGTTACCTTTCTGTTTTATACTTCAAAGAATTACTCCTGGGCCATACCGTAACCGTAGTAAACACAATTATCAAAGTAACACGGGAAGGTGCTGGAATGATAAGTATAATCTGTAAGGAAAAGCTTTTTGCAGTTTTTTCTTTCCTCATCAGTTACGTCTTGGAGCACATCGCTGTTAATGCCTGAATAATTGCGCTTTCGATATTGAAAAGCTTTGCTAAAGCCTTCGTTTTCATAGTCTGACAAGTTGTCGTATTTTGCATGGTAAACGGTTACTCCGTTTTTTTCAAAGCTGTCGAAATATCCGTAAAACAGACATACTGTACTGCTTTCTCCTTTAAAACGGTATGTGTTATAGTCTACAGTAGCACCGACGTATCCATCCGGATAGTCACAGCTTAGATTTGAAACAACGGTATTTTTTGCTTTGACGTTCAGGTCATATTCAGTCGTATCCCCGCTTCCTGTAATGGGTAGAAACGCAAAGCCGACAGGCAGTGCACCGCTGAATGTTGACGTGTGTATTTCTCCGTTACTCTTGTCTGTTTTATAAAACGGATGCCCTTTGTATTTGATACGTATGGTTTCCGTATCATTTGCGTCAAAAATATTGACGATCTTCCCGTTGCGTTCAAATCGAAGTGCTTTTCCGTTTGCGGATATTTCCTTTATTTCAAAGCAGTCGTCAAGTCCGAAGGAGATCACACCGTCACTGTTTCCGTCGTCTGCTGATATATCAACAGAAAACTTGCTCCATTCCCCTAATGTAACGTCTCCTATGCATTTTGTTATATGATCTCCCGCAGCTTCGGGAGAATCGGGGGAGAGAATTGCATGGTACGTGTAGTCATATTCTGTGGGAAACAGCTTTATAAAAGTACACACGGAGGTGATACACAGAACGGCACAAGCTGCAGCAGAGACAGAAATAATTATTCCGGAAAGACTTGCTTTTTTGCGTCTGAGAAAGAAATACATAACGAGCACAACCGACAGACAGAAGAAAGCGAAGTTCAGATTTTTACACAAATTCAGAACGTCGAATCTTGGTCCCGCATATGTGTCAAGCGGTAGTTCTCCAAACAGCATATTGAAGGAAAGCAGAGAGGGAATAAGGTCTCCCATTTCATTACATAAACCGAATACACCGAGAACAAAGCTGTTAAATACGCTGAAAAGGGCTAACAGAGGCAGGACGAGTAAAACTGAAAGAGTGTTCTTTGTGAGGTGCGATATTATAAATCCGCAGGTGTGTGCGAACAGGATAACCACGAATAAGCGAGACGTATGTAATAAGACGGCAGATGCGGTATAAATGGTATCAGACAGATAGTTGGAGTTTACTAAGCTGTAAACAATAGGATAAATAAGCAGTGGTAACTCAAACACAAAATATGCTGTGAATTTTGCGATGAACTGACATCCCTTGTCTGCAAAGGTGATCTCTGCAAGACGGTTAGGGCTTTTTCCTGCTATCACCGCTAAAATGAACGTTGACGCAAATACCAACAGTTCAAAAAAGCCGAAGCGGAAGAATCTATAATAATTGTTTGCGGCTAAGGTAACGGAAAAAGTTGACAGACTGACCGTTATCAAAACTGCGTTAAGCAGTAAGAACAGTATGTACGTCTTGGAACGTAATAGGTTTTTGATTTCTAACAGAAAGATTTTTTTATACATTATGTTCTCCTAATAGCTGGTGCCGATTATATATCGGCACCAGCATGAATTATTGCTTATTGGTCTACACTGTAAAAGCCGTTAACACCTTGTGAAGAGGTTGAGGTAATTTTCATATAATATGTATATGAGGTGCCTGGAGTAAAGTACTCTGAGCGCCAATCACCGTTAGAACCTGAAAATTTTTTAATTGTGATTATGTCCTCATCAAACCATAAGCTTACTGACTTCATTAATACTGCAGTTATTGTTCTGGAGCTTGTGTTGGTAATTGAAACGTTTAAACGAGCTTCTGCGGTTGAATTGAAACGGTGCGTTAAATCATTGTCCCAACCGTTCCATTCTGTACTACCTGTAGGAATTGAATACTCTGCTCTTACAACCCTGTTGTCGTATGCCGCGTAGGCAACAATGCTGAGGGATGCGATGAAGATCGCAAGGATGATAAGTGTCGAGATGATGCGGTTTGTTCTTTTCATTTTTTGAACTCCTTTGTCTTTTAAAAAAATTTGTGGGATAGGCATGGCAAGGATACGTTTGCTCCTGATAATAAATTTACCTATCAATTTAAGCATTGTTTTCCCTCCTCATCTATATAATGACGCTTCACCTCAATTATAACGAAAAAATTTTTTATTTTTTTAATATTTTTTGAAAAAAGTTTTTAACCAACAAAACAGCCCTGCGTTTTAGTTAACTTAAATGCAGGACTGCCTTGCTAAATTATTTTTTTACGTAAAGCAGGTTGCGCCCTAAGGACAATGATACCGATTTACTCGGCACAGCAAGCAATATATTTCTGACCGATCAATTCTTTTTCATAATAGTCACAGTTTTCACACGTTGTAAAGTTATACGTTTTTTCTAAGCAACGGGGGGCGTTTTCTCTTGCTTCGTGAATAACAGTACTTGCAGTGGTTGTAACGTAGTCGTGTCCGAGAAGCCAACACCATGCACGGGTCTCTTTGGGTGTTGTGTCGTATGCAAGGCAATTGTCGATGAATTTTTGCTTTTCGGCATCAAGACCGTCAGCGTCCTCTATAATTACGGTGATACCAAGGTCGTCGTAGTCAAAGCGCACGTCCTTAGAAGTGTCGCTTGCAGTTACGTGGGAAACGGATGCAAATGCCAATGCGAGGGTTAAAACTAAAACTAAAAATTTTTTCATGGTCAATATCCTTTCAAGTTATTAATAATCAGCATAAAGTCGTCGTAGTCGCGGATGAGCATCGAATAGTAATACCCGTTATGTATTATTACACCTCCGTGGCAGTCGGTACCCTCGTCGTACCAATAATACACGTCATATCCGTTTATTGAATATATGTCTGTATGATACGGTATCGTCAAGTCCTTGAGGTTTAGATATACACCGTAGGAAATTTCATAGCTTTCAAAGTTGAAGTCTAAGCTTTCATGATGATCGTTAACACAATACGTAATGCTTTCAAGCTTATTGTCCTCAGGGAATACCGACGGATAAAGAATGTCATACTTTTCTTCCTTTAAAAATTCTTCAAGATTTTTGTACGTTTTCTTTACATCGGTATATATGTACGTTATTTTGGTATCCGTGTCTTCAAGCAATGAACCTGCAGGCATACTGAAAAGCTTAAAAAACCAGAATCGGTCATCGTATACCATTCCTACTACGGTTATGGTTAAGATACATACGGTAAGGATTGCCGCCGTGGCAATAAGCAATGCTCTTCTTACGGGTATTACGCGTGCAGGACGGTCTGTTTTGCAACCGGGGACATTTGAATTTGTTACTGATCCGTCTGCAATACACTCACTCATAATGAGCGCCTGTCCCTTTGATTTTAATTCATCGGGAGAGAATTCGTGTTTTACGCCCTTGATCTCTGCAATGTTTTTAATACATTCATCGATCAGATCGTAATCACGCTTATTCGGGGATTTTTTCATTTCTTTTGATATTATCTTGTTATAATATGCTTCAGAAAGATTGTCATAGCTCACATTGTCAGATGTATTTTGTTTTGCAAAATTATCGTTTGTATTTTTACTTGGTAACAATTTGAAATCCCCCTTTCCTCAGTCATTAATGCGGAACTGTTCCCCATATGGCACCTCCTCATTAATATAATGACGGATATTTGAAAATATAACGATTTATTTTTTTAAAAAACTATAAAACTTTATTCAGTCTTTCAGCGATCAATTTTTTTACTTTTTTTCTCAGCCTGTAGACACGCATAGCCACTTCTGACGGGGTGAGACCCATCTCCTCTCCGATTTGAGCGTACGTCATGTTTTCGTCTCTGATATACTTTATCAGCTGTTGCTCTACCGGACGCAGACTGTTTATAATTTCAAGGTCTATATCTGTTTCCTCTACTGCTTTGATCAAAAGCAGCTCTTCCATGCTTTGAGTGTTTGTGTCTCGCAGAGAATTTCTGTGTTTTGATATATCATCTATCCTACACCGCCTTTTATACCGACGCCTGAATTCTTTTATCTTTTTATCAGTCGTTGAATTGAGCCAAGCCTTGATTTTGGAGTCATCCACTTTATGTATGTTTTTTAGCAGAGCGATAAATATTTCGTCAGCCGCATCTTCTGCGGTCTGTTCGTTGAAGTTGAATTCGTATAGGCATCTGCGGTATACTAAATTATAATAATTTTCATATGCAGATGCAAACCGCTCGATCATATTCTCCATTGCTTGCCTCCCTTCGGTTTATATCGATAATTATATTATAGCATTTTGATGTGAAAAATCAAGTAAAAATGCTCAAATAAAACTAACTGAACCTATTTTCCATTTTCATATTGAAGAACAAGCGTTTGTGTGGTAAAATAAGTATACTAAAACTGTGTTATCGATAAGGAGGGCGCGATGAAAAACGGTGACAGATCTGTAACAACACTTAAAAATATCGGAGAGAGCAGAAGACGCGCCTTCGAGCGAGTGGGTGTTTCCACACTTCACGATCTGTCTCGCTATTATCCACGCTCGTATCAGAACAGGGGAAACCTTACCAAGCTTATTGATATTAAAGAAAGACTTCTTGCAGACGGTATGAGCGGTCCCTTTTCATGTATCCTTACCGTTGCCACTCAGCCGAGGGTACACCTGATAAGACGGGGAATGTCCCTTTTAAAGTTCCGCGCCTTTGACGAGACCGGAGTATGCGAGATAACCTACTTTAATCAAAATTTTCTTAAAGATACCTTTCAGGTAGGTGCCACGTTTAGATTTTGGGGTAAGTTTACCTTATCCCAAAACACGCTACAGGCGGCATCCCTCATCCATGAACCTTACGTAGAGGGACGTGAGCTTCCACCCATCGTCCCCGTGTATCCGCTTACATCGGGACTTTCCCAGAAGATAGTATCGGAAACTGTCAGGGATGCGCTGAGAAGCGTTCTTCCCGAGTGTGAGGAGTACTTGCCCGCGCCAATTCTTGAGGCATCTGCGCTCCCGACTACCGCCTACGCCGTGAGGAACATACATTTCCCCGAAAACGAAGATGCGCTGGGCGCATCCAAGCGCAGACTTATATTTGATGAGGTGTTTTGCGCCTCCGTTGCTTTAGGACTTTCGGGAGGACGGAAGAAAAGTCTTGCATCAGCAGTTATGAGTAACGTTGATATCTCGGAATTTGAAAAGATACTGCCGTATAAGTTCACATCTGCCCAGCGCAGATGCGTCAGTGAGATCATATCCGATATGTCAGGAAAATATTCTATGAACCGTATGCTTACGGGAGACGTAGGATCGGGTAAGACCGTCGTTGCGGCAACAGCGGCATACGTGTGCCTAAGAAACGGACACGATTGCCTCTTTATGGTACCCACGGAAATACTTGCCCGTCAGCACTATAACGATCTTTCCGAGTTGTTCGGAAGATTAGGATATGAGATATACCTTTTAACGGGTAGCACGACTGCGGCTGCAAAGCGAGAGATACTGCGCAGACTTGCCGACCCGACGATTCCTACTCTTGTGATAGGCACACATGCATTACTCTCTCCAGACGTTGCCCCCGCATCCACGGGCCTCGTTATAATTGACGAACAGCATCGCTTCGGAGCGGCGCAAAGAGCCGCCCTTGCAGACAAGTCGCAGGGAATAGGAACCCTCGTTATGAGTGCCACACCTATTCCGCGAACTTTGTCACTTGTAGTATACGGTACGCTTGACGTGTCCCGAATTGATGAGTTACCCGCAGGACGTCAGCCTGTTGACACGTTCGTTGTGGGTGAGAACTACAGACAAAGGCTCAATGCGTTTATAAAGAAGCAGGTTGACGAGGGACATCAGGTGTACGTGGTGTGTCCCGCTATTGAAGAGACAAAAGAAAAAAAAGAGTCCGATAATCCCGAGGAGATGTCGGATATCACCCTTTTTGATATATTTGATGAAGAAGAAAAAATGCCTCTTAAGGCGGCAGAGACGTATGCTGACGAGCTATCAAGCGCGCTTCCCATGCTGAATATAGCCATAGCTCACGGGAAGATGAAAACAGCGGAAAGGGAAGAGGTCATGTCCCGCTTCTGCGCGGGGGAGGTTGACGTGCTCGTTTCCACTACTGTTATCGAGGTAGGTGTAAACGTGCCGAATGCCACTCTTATGATAGTTGAAAACGCAGACAGGTTTGGACTTTCACAGCTCCATCAGTTGAGGGGACGTGTCGGACGCGGCAGTGCAAAATCATATTTCGTGCTTGTATCCGATGCAAAGGGCGAGCGCGCTCGTGAAAGACTCGGTGTAATAAAGCGTTGCCGTAACGGATACGATATTGCAGAGGAAGACTTAAAACAGAGAGGTCCCGGAGACCTGTTCGGTGAAAACGGAGCCGTGCGTCAGCACGGAAGATCGTCCCTTGTGCTTGCGGCGGCTTGCACGGATCCTGAGCTTCTCACAATGGCTACCGATATGGCGGCTGCAGTGCTTAAGCGAGACCCGTTGTTGAAGCTCCCTGAACATCGTGGAATCGCGGAATCTGCCGAAAAATTTCTTAAAAACAGCGAAAACGTGATGAATTAAAAAAGACCTCTCCTGCAACGCAGGAGAGGTCACGTAAATACTTATTCAGCGTGAAGCATAGCCTTAATTACTTTAACGGCACCGTCTACACCGCATTTTGAGGAATTGATAACGAGATCGTAGTTTTCGATCTTACCCCATTTTTTACCGGTGTAGTAGTTGTAGTAGTTAGCGCGTCTCTTGTCGGTCTTGATGACCATGTCTTTTGCCTTTGCTTCAGTAACTGCACTTCTGACGGAAACCACTTCAACGCGGTTGTCGAAATCTGCAGAGATGAATACCTTTATAACGTTTTCCTTTTCGGAGAGAACGTAGTCAGCACAACGGCCTACGATAACCGCACCCTCACCACTGTTATAGATATCCTTGATGATATTAGATTGAACGATATAAAGCTTGTCGTTCAGCGGAACGTTGATGTTGTCAACGCCGTGCGCATAAACGGACGAACCTAATGCAAGCGTGTAGAGAAGGCTGTTAGCCGCTTTTTCGTCTGCGGCACCGAGAACGGACTTATCCATTCCGCTTTTCTCGGCAGCCATAGAGATAAGGTCACGGTCATAATATTTGTAGCCTAAAGCTTCCGCTAATTTCTGACCGATCTCACGACCGCGGCTTCCGAACTGACGTGCAATCGTTATAACGTATTTCTTCATAAATAACCTCCAGTGGTCTCAGACAGTAGTATGAAAATTAATATATATTATTCAGTATTACGGTTTTATGTTAAGCAAACAGAGATCTTTTACACCAGCCCCCGTTTAATATACTACATTATAGCATAAAAATTCATTTTTGTACACAGCTTTTTATACATTTTTTATCAAAAACATGAAAAAACTTGTCTTTTTTTGAAATTTTGTATGGCTGTGGCAGTGAGGTGGACATGATTATTATTGCAATTGACTTTACAAATGAGAATATGCCCCGTGAAGAAGAACATAATTATGCCATCATGATGAGAGACTCTCTTTTAAGTAAATATGCATTATTGGAAGAGCCTCCAGTGTTTGAATATCGTGAAAGAGGTAAACCGTATATTGCAAACTCCGCCGTTACTTACTCGGTATCCCACACTAAAGGATGTATTGCATGTGCGCTCAGCGTACCTGATTCTACGACTGAACTTAAGATATGTGAAAAAGTGACTGAAAGCGGAGAATATCTGCTTGATGCGGATTTTCCGTGTGAGATAGGCGTAGACTTTGAATTTATTGATCGCGCAAGATCCTGTGACAGGATCGAGGCGATCGCCGGAAGATACTTTTCCGACGGTGAAAGAGCACGCCTTGCCGAAGCTGACGATACGGTCACAGAATTTTACCGCATATGGACTTCCAAGGAAAGCTTTGTGAAATGTACAGGTGAGGGAATGCGAGAAATTACCCGTGCAGATACCGAATTATGTGATGGATACGTTATCCATGAGTTCAGGGTATCCCAAAAAGATGCGGATTTCGCCGCATCCATATGTATTAAAAAAATATAAACGATACGTCCGCGAGTTCAACCGAACTCGCGGACGTACTGATTTAATTAATATTTGTATACAGTATCGGTAGACAGAGCTTTTCCTTCGCTATCTGTGAGAATGCATTTGATACAGTCTTTCCCGAACACAAAACCGTATCCCGAAAAATACCCTGTACCCGTACCTGACGCTACAACGGCACAGCAAGGCTGTCCGAGAGTATCCTTAACGTGACCTGCAGGTCTTATCTCAGGTGAGTGTGTGTGACCGTGGATCATAAGGTGAGGTGATACGTTTTTCAAAAGCTCAGCCCACTTTGAATATACGTCTGTTTCGATGTCGAAGGGCGGTTTGGTTACTTCACAAAAAGGCTTGTGGGAAATAACAAGGCGTGTTCTGACATCCTCAGCAGAAAATTCATTTTCGCTATTGTTTACAATGCTTTTTAGAAACTCAGTCTGACGGCGTCGATATGCCTTGCACGCTACCGTGAAACCGTATTCTTCGTTCAAGTCGTCCTTATCCTCACAGCAGTCAAGGATGACACCCCATATACTGCCGAGACGGAAAGTGTAATAGGTACGTCCGTGGTCGGTGGGGGTATATAAGTGGAGCAGTTCGGCGTGCTTTCCTCTCATATCGTGATTTCCGCGGGAAAATACCACGGGCTTTTCACCGCGAGTGATACCCGCGCAGATTTCGTATATATTTATGAATTCCGTCTTGTCATCGCTGTGATTCAATAAGTCACCGTTAAGTATCAGGAAATCCACGTTCCCGAATGACTTGGCGGCACATATCGGCTCAGCAACCTTACCGTGGGCGTCTGATATGTGATAAGCTCGCGCATCAGACGTAGGTACGGGATAAAAGTTGTAAGAATATTCTTCGATATCGTCCGTTTCGGTGAAATATGGCTTTCGTGACTTTATGGGGCGTACACACACAGTATATGTTCCTGAGCCGTCAAGCACGTCCATAGGTACGGACACACTGTGAGATTCAAACAGGGAATTCATTACTCCGCAGGTGTTGTCATAGTAATAATCTTCGCCTATACGAACAGATACGAGCGATTCACAATTTACAAGTACCGAAATACGGTACTCATGATCTACGGCAAATACTGCGGGATCGGTTTTCAAAATATTATTTTTCAAGATCTGCGATCATGTCTATACGTCTCTTGTGCTTACCGCCCTCAAACTCGCTGTCAACAAAAATATCTGCAAGCTCACAAGCAAGCCCTTCACCTACTACTCTCGCGCCGAGACAAAGTACGTTTGCATCATTGTGAAGTCTTGTGAACTTTGCGCTGAAAACATCGGAACAGCAAGCTGCGCGGATACCCTTCATCTTATTAGCCGCCATGCTCATGCCGATACCGGTACCGCAGCAGAGAATTGTGAGATCAGCCGCACCGTCAAGCACCTTGCAGCATCCTGCTACAGCAAAATCGGGATAATCACAGCTGTCGGTATTGTTTGTTCCGCAATCGATGGTGTCGATTCCGCGTCCGTTGAGATGTCGGATGAGAGCCTCCTTCAAGGGATATCCTGCGTGGTCAGAAGCAAGTGCGATAGTTTTCTTGTTATTCATGGTGAAATATCCTTTCTTTCGTATATTTTCCGCAAGAGTTTGCGGTGAATTACAGCTTTAGTTCCCTTTAAGCTCGCGCTCTTCCTTTTCGCGCTCTGCCTGGGATTTTCTGAGGTATATCGGGAGAAGTGCTGATTCGGAATAAAGACTTTCGTCTTTTCCGCTTGCAATAAACTTGCGGTATCCGCATAAAGCGACGCCGTAGCCTGTTGGTGCGGAGAGAGAGGTTGGAGTTTCTGTGAGCTTGACCGCATTAAGCTCACCGTCCGCTTCAAAGCATTCTGTTACGGAATCTCCCGTGAAATAAAGGGGAAGTGCGTGGTGTGCGTCAGACGTATATCTGTTTATAAAAGCTTTTACGTCAGCGATGGCTACAAGATCGTCTTCGGCAAGTCTCGTGACTTTTCCGTTGCCGTCGGAATTAAATACTGCCGCATATACGTTGCCGCGTCTTGCACCGATTACGGGACAGATCACACATGGGGTACCTGCGAACATATACGCCATTGCCTCAAGGGACGATACTCCGATACATGGAATATCGAAAGGAGCGGCAAGGCCCTTTGCCGTAGCAACGCCGATACGGACACCTGTAAAAGAACCGGGGCCGGCAGAGCAGGCGATAAGAGAAAGCTCCTTTATTGTAATACCTGACGTCTTCAGAAGATCTTCGATTGCGGGGAGAAGAGTAGTACTGTGAGAAGTACCTGACATGGCAGAATACGATGCAGTCTCAACGCCATCCTTCAAAACAGATACGGTAACCGTAGCGGTGGTTGAGTCAAATCCTAAAGTCCACATATCAAAGAGTCTCCTTTCCCATTGCACGTATGGTTATCTCGCGCTCGTCATCACCTAACTTTTCAATAGTTACGCTGATATAGTCCCGCGGCATCTCACATCCCAGCTTCTCGCACCACTCAGCAATGCAGATACCTCCGAAAAGATAATCGTCAAAGCCGATTCCCTCAAGCTCACCCGTGTCCTCGATTCTGTAGAAATCAAAGTGGTATACGGGCACACCTCCTTTGAGGTATTCGTTAACTATGGTATATGTGGGACTTTTTACGCGGCTGCCGGGTGACAGGCATGAGACCATACCCCTTGTGAAAACGGTCTTGCCGGCGCCAAGGTCGCCGTATACTGCAATAAAGCATCTTTTTTTACCTGAGTCAAGTATAGATCTGCCGAGATCTGCACCTGCCGTATAGGTGTCTGTCTCAGATGCCGTTAATATCTTTGTCATTAATAAGTACCGATCTTTCTTTTTGTAATTTTCCGTCTGCATCAATAAAAGTATAGTCGATGTCCGACGTGATAATATGACCGATAAATCTCACGTGGCTTTCACGGTATCTGTCGATTATCGCGTTCGTTGTAAGAACATCCGCGACGGAAGGGTCTGTAGGGTTATCCTTGTGATTATGTACTATGAGAAAATATTTTGCGTTTTCCTCAATAGAGATGGCACGGTCGATCTCTTCCGTGACGGTGAGTGAGGTGGTAATACCGCGCATCTTAAAGTTAAAAGTGTTCAGTATTCTGCAACTTTTGTCAATGAGGACAACGTACGCCCAGCCTTTTTCGCGCATCATATTGCGCATGCAGAAATAGTAACCCATCTGCTCTACCGTTAAAAGTCGCTGGTCTGAAGGTCCCGACCATGCACGGAACATGACCTCGCCTCTGAGCTTTTCTCTTATATCGGATTGTTTTACGGTCTTAGATGACATAAAAGAAAATCGAGAAGAAGTGCATCACACTTGCAAGCACCACGAAGACGTGGAAGACGGAGTGGACGTATCTTTTTTTCTTACCGAGACCGTAAAGCACGGCTCCGATAGTGTACATTATACCTCCGCCAAGGAGGAAGAAGCTTCCCCAGAAGCCGAGTGCGCGGAAGAGTGGAACTATGGTGAATATAACGCACCATCCCATTCCGATATAACAAGCCATTGAGAACTTGCTGTATTTCTTAAGGTCGATTGCAGTGAACGTAACGGCAAGTGCCGCCATTCCCCAAACAACTCCAAATACCGTCCAGCCTATAGCGGGATTTATCTCTCTTAAAGTACATAGAGTATAGGGAGTATAGGTTCCCGCGATCATAAAATATATGGTACAGTGGTCGATGACTTGAAGAACTTTCTTAGCCATCTTCGGGCGAACTCCGTGATAAACGCTTGACATGGTAAAAAGGCAGATAACGGATGCACCGTATATGGCACTGCCTACAACACCCCAAACGTTTTTATGAAGGGCTGCGAATATTACGCAAAGTACAAGATATACAACACCGAGACCACCGCCTACGATATGGGTGACCATATTGGTGATTTCCTCACCGTTGGTGTAGTCGGGAAGGAGTCTGTCTGCAAGTTTAGTCCTTTTCATAATGAGTTTAAGCTCCTCTCTCAGTAAAGATTTATGCTTTTTCGTTTAAAGCACCGCTGCGGTAAGCTTCAATAAGACGCTTCAGATCTTCTGCTTTTTCGTAAAGCTCGTCTCCGTGGTCGGTGTCCGATACGTTAAATCTGCGTTCAAGCTTTTCTACGATGCGTATGTCGGGAGTTTTGTAAAGTCCGTTTTCCGCGGGTTTGTGTTCGGCAAGCTGAAGACTGTGTGAATCATATATCAAGGTATATCCGGCGATACCCGTTTTTACACGGTATGCCTTTGATATACCGCCGTCGATGACGAACAGTCTGCCGTCTGCTTTCACGGGACTTTCGCCCTCCTTCTGGTTTACCGGCACGTGTCCGTTTATAATATGACCGCGATCGGGGTCAAGTCCGAATTCACAAAGTATCTTTTGGCAAACATCTACATTCTGACTGAGCGAATAGTAGGGGTCAAATAATTCTTTCGCTTCGGGAAGTGTAGTTCCGATAAAGGTTCTCTCGAAAAATGCAAGCCTGTTCTTTCCGAAAAGTGGAGAGTCCTTACCACACCAAAGATACCACATATAGTCGCTTGCCTCAGACTGTTCTTCGGATCCGTATACACCGAAATATGCCTTACGTATAACGCGGTCAAGCTTATCCATAAGCGTCTTGCCGGATGCTTTGCCGTAAGGTGTGATAACACTACGGAAGCTGCCGTCCTCATCCATGGGTATACATCCGTGGTACAGCACGTTTCCGTTATATACTTTGTACATTCCTCCGTGGGAATACATGAACTTTATATGTTCGTTGAGAAGCCTGCTGTGGTGGAAGGAATTTATAAGCACGCGGACGAGCTCCTCTTCTCCCTCGGAAAGTTTCAGCGGGTCTGCAGGGTCGACAGTAGGAAAATGGCTGTCGAGGAGAGGGTAGGTAACCTCTCCAAGAGTGACCGTACCTGAACAAAAATCGATCTTTTCAAATACAGCGCGGTCTTCCATATTATATTCGGGATGACGGCGGATTATCGCTCCCTCGAGCTTAAGCTGAATGATAGCTATAGCTTTGTGCATCTTTGCGGTCAGCGACTTATCGATAACGTCATATTTTACGTCATCGAGAGTCTTTGGCATGAAGAGCAGGCACGGATCGTCCTCATACGTTTCAGCAGCAAACATCGAAAGGGGACGGAGGTTGAGGCCGTATCCGTCCTCAAGCACGTCAAGACTGTTGTAACCGAGAGCGATCCTTATTACGTTTGCGATAAGTGCGGGATTACGCGAAGCGGCACCCATCCACGAAACGTCGTGATTTCCCCATTGAAAATCGATGTGCTTTTGCTTCATTAGCTCGTTCATTATCTTGTCAGCGCGGGGACCTCTGTCAAAGACGTCGCCTATGATATGAAGTCTGCCTACCGTGAGAGAACGGATAAGGAACGCAAGCTCGATTATAAAATCATCTGCGATCCCCGTGTCGATTACGGTTCTGATAATCTCTTCGTAGTAGAAATCACGGTTGATGTCGTCGGTAACGTTGAGAAGCTCATCAAGGACGTACCCGAAGCTTTCGGGCATTTTACTGCGCACCGCTGAGCGCGTGTACTTTGCTGACACGGTTTTACACACGTGGATCATTCTATATATGGTAAGAGATCTCCACTCGTCGCAGAGTTCCCCCTTTTTCTCAAGGTTTTTAATATATTTTGCAGGAGAGTAGATCAGCTGAGCAAGCTCCTCTCTGTCGCAGGCGGATACGCTTTTGGAAAAGATATCGTCTATCTTGAACTTGATCATACCGGACGCACTGCGGAGAAGATACAGGAATGACTCATGCTCGCCGTGGATATCGCTGAAAAAGTATTCGGTTATTTTCGGAAGGGTACGCTTTGCATTAAGGTTTATTATCTCTGCGGCGGCAGAACGGATATTGGGATAAACGTCCGACAGCACTGCTAAATATTTATCATTCGTCATTTTGAGCATCATCCTTTTCAAATTGCTGATATTGATATCCACACAAAGGGTAATGTAACTATACATAAACATTATAATATATATTCCGCTGTCTGTCAAAGGATAAATAGTTAATTTTCTTCTACAAATGAAAAATGTTTCGTTTTTGTGCTTTGTGAGGAACGTGTTCACATAATATTTGAGGTGAAGACATAAATCAGCTGAAGAGGTAAGGGTATCTTATGGAAAACAGACGGAAATTTTGGCTCAACTTTATTTTGACTGCCTCAACGGGAATATTTCTCAGGTGGGTGGTGGTCAGTTTTAACACTTACGTTACGGGAAAGCTCGGTGAAGAGGGAACAGGACTTTTAACTCTCACCATGAGTATGTACGGTCTTGCCGTAACCTTTGCAACTTCGGGGGTGAATCTTGCGTCGGTAAGACTGACTGCGGAAAGGCTTGCTGTACTGTGTGAAAGAGAGGGAACATCGAGAGAGTTAAAAAGGTGCAGTATGCGGATAATTGGCAAATGCGTATCATACAGTCTGCTTTTCAGTCTGACAACAGGGATCTTGCTGTATTTAACTGCGCCCGTCGTGTCATTCAAATTTCTCGGAGACGTAAGATGTACTTTGTCTTTGCGTGTTCTCGCACTTAGCCTGCCCGCAATATCGGTAAGCTCTGCGTTGTCGGGTTATTTTACGGGTGTGAGGAAAGTATATAAAAACGTAGCGGTATCGCTGCTTGAACAAGCTTTTAAGATCACCCTGACCACAACGCTCTTTTTACTTGCAGTACCGTCTTCTATGGACAGTGTTGAGTATGCCTGTCTTGCTGTAGTCGGCGGCGCGGCTGTAGCCGAAGGATTTTCACTTGTGATAAATCTTATTATGTTTTTTACGGGATTTGGACGCGACACTTGCTGTAGCATCAGAGGGAAAATGATATACAGCGAAAAAACGAATTTTTCTGTTGTAGCAGGAATCGCGCTTCCCGTGGCGGCAGGTGCTTACGTCAGGCAAGGCTTTTCCACAACAGAGCATTTGTATATTCCGAGGGGACTTCGGAAAAGCGGCATGGGCGGGACCGGAGCCTTGGCAGTGTATGGAGTACTGCAGGGAATGGTATTTCCTCTGATACTGTTTCCGTCTTCGGTTATAGCCGCGGCGGCGGGACTTTTAGTGCCGGAGTTCGCAAGACTTAATACACTTGGTAAAAAGAGTGAGATGAAGTTACTTGTTAAAAGAGTGTTTTCTGCCGTCCTGACGTATTCGGTGGGATGTTCAGCCGTGATGTTTGCCTTTGCTCCTTACTTCGGTGAAGCTATGTATCACAGCGCATCAGCATCAGAGTACATACGTATTACGTCGGCACTGATCCCCGTGATGTATTTCGATATGACGGTGGACTGTATTCTGAAGGGCGTGGGTGAGCAGGTGTATTCCATGAAGATAAATATTGCGGATTCCGCTTTGAGCCTTATTTTATCGGTTTTGCTTATCCCGTATTTTGGAATCAAGGGGTATATCGTCTCAGTGTATGTTTGTGAAAGCATGAATTGTATTTTGAGCCTTTTCAGACTGAGACGGGTAGTGGGTGTCGGAGTAGATATCCTGCGTCAGGTCTTACCTCCTGCGGTGGTAGCCGTTCTTACCGTTATTGCGGTGTCAGCCTTGTCAGATGTGACGGCAAATAGCAGCCTTGAGCCTCTGCGCATCGCACTGTTTGTAGGTATTTATCTGTGTACGTGTTTTGCCCTTGGCATGTTTGGGATAAAAGCCACATGTAAAAAGAATAAATTTCCAAATACTGTTGAAATTAACTGTGTAGGGTAGTATAATATATAGAACCATCCATTTTCACTTGATACGGGAATTTTCCCGTGATACAATATACCCGAAGACTATATTTGTAATAGGGATGGTATTAACTGTGCAGATTAAAATAAATGCAGACAGATATTTCGAATTGATTCTCAGATGTATGTGGACCCTTGTCAGTTTTATGGCTGTGTACATATTCTTTCAGACAGCACGCCTCGTTATATCTCCGGATGAAACTCTTGGTATAATGACGGCGATACCCGAAATGATCGAACATCTGCTGGCTTCCTGCGTTATCGTCGCAGGGTTCGGTTGTCTTTTGGAGTATCTTCAAAAATAAGCGGAAAGGAGTGGCGTGATGGATAAGCTGCTTTCAGAATTTGAAAAAAGTATAAACGCTATCGACGGATTTGACGTTTCCGAAAATGACAAGATCATCGTAGCATATTCCGGCGGTGCAGATTCATCACTCCTTCTTCACCTGACCGTGGACTATTTTATGCCCCGCGGTGTAACTGTAGAGGCCGCTCACCTGAATCATATGATACGTGGAGCGGAGGCTGACCGCGACGAAGCGTTTTGCCGTGATAGTGCAGAGCGTCTCGGTGTCCGCTGTACTGTGAGACGAGTGGATATTCCCTCGCTTTGTAAGAGTGGAGGAAGTGTGGAAGAGGTAGCAAGGCGGGAACGGTACGCTTTCTTTCGTGAAATGATCGAAGAAAACAAGGCTCAAGGCGTGAAAGCCTACGTCTTTACAGCTCATAATGCGGACGATAATCTTGAAACGGTACTATTCAATCTTGTAAGAGGTACGGCGCTCAAGGGAATGTGCGGTATACCGAGTATCCGCGACGGAAGATACGTTAGACCTATCCTGTTTATGACGGGAGAGTATATCCGTACGTCCTGCGAAAGCTTCGGTATTCCATACGTTACCGACAGTACCAATCTCGAATCTGATTATACACGTAATTATATAAGGCACAATATAGTTCCTCACCTGAAAATGATGAGTCCCATGCCTCAGGCGGCAGTTATGCGTATGTGTAATGTTTTAAAAACGGATGAGGATTATTTGGACGGAGAAGCTGAAAGCTTTCTTGCAGGCTTTGAGTCAAAGGTTACATGCGAAGAACTGAAAAAACTGCATACTGCAGTAAAGTCAAGAGTGCTTGTAAAGATGTATGACAGATATGCACTATCCGTAGGAGTTTCCGCTCATCTTGAAAAGGTACACGTTGATGCAATTATTGACAGACTTGACAGGGATACAGACACGTTTCGTATAAGTGTTCCTTCGGGGATATATTTCGTGACTGACGGCAGAACGGTATCGTTTGAAAAACGTGAAAAAAGCAGTACCCGTATACAGAGGCCGATCGTATTTCTTGAAAAGAACGTTCCTGCAGAATTTTTCGGCGGAGAAGTTATTCTGACGGATGACGTTAAAATACTGTCCTCCGAAAATCAAGAAAATATTTACAATTTATTTATACACAAAGGGATAAAATTTGATAAAATAAAGGGTAAGCTGAAAATAAGGACCCGTGAGAACGGGGACGTTTTCTGTTTCGGCGGAATGACCCGTAAGGTGAAAAGGCTGTTTTGCGACAGAAAGATCCCTCAGGCAGAGAGAGATACACTTCCGCTTGTGTGTGATGACGAAGGCATAGTCTGGATACCGGGTTTTCCCGTGCGGGATGACTTAAAGCCCACGGACAATGTTGGTATTTGTCATCTCGTATACAGAAAACGCGGATGATATTTTCAGTTTTACAAACGTTTTGTGATTTTTATCATTTTGAGGAGATTTTCAAATGTCTGATAGAAATGAAAATACTGCGGACAGCAGAGTAAGACTTCTTGTTTCTGAGGTTGAGATTGATGCGGCGGTTCGTCGTATTGCGGACGAGATCGATCTGTACGCCGAAGAAATTTTTAAAGACTCTGACGGAAAAAAGCTGTTCCTTTTGGGAATACTGAAGGGTAGCGTAGTATTTCTCGGAGATCTGATAAAGCGTATAAAATCCCCTGTTGAAGTCGATTTTATGAAGGTGATGCCCGAAGGCGAAGGTATGGGGCTTGATATAATTCTCGGACTTACAGAGGAAGACATTACGGGAAAGGATATCGTCATAGTTGAAGATATTATCGACAGCGGAAGAACGGTTTCCCGTCTTACGGATTACTTAAAAAAATGCGGGGCGAACAGCGTTATGATCTGTACGCTCCTTGATAAACCCGCAATGAGGGTCGTCGGGATTACGCCCGATTTCGTTGGGTTTGAGATTCCTGACGAGTATGTTGTGGGATACGGTCTTGATTTTGAGGGGCGGTACAGAGGACTTCCCTATATCGGAGTTTTATCCTGACCGTTTTAGTAAACAGTAAATATTATAGTGTAGAAAGGTATGGTTACCCTAAAAGATGAAGAAAAGTTTTAAAAGTACGCTGATATATATATTATTCATAGCGGTCATTATTTTTGCAACTGCCGCTCTCTGGGATAACGTTCCCGGGAAGAAGGACGTAGTATACAGCACCGTACGTGAGTATTTTGAAAACGAACAGGTAAAGAGCTTTGTTGTTGACAAGAACAACACGATTGAGCTTACTCTCAGATCGGTTGATTCCGAGGGTAACGAGACTACCAAAAAGGCAACTTATACGTTGAGAAGTCTCGAACTGTTCTACAATGATATGAATGAGCTGATCTCTGAGCAGCACAGCGCGGGTATAATTGAGACATATGATTTCCCCGCGCCCAAGCAGATTCCCGTATGGGTATCATTTATCCCCTATGTGTTAGTTGGTGTAGGATTTATCGTTCTGTGGATATTCTTTATGAATCAGGCAACGGGCGGTAAGGGTTCAAAGATGGGCGCTGTAGGAAAGTCCAAGGCAAAGCTTATGGATCCCGATAAGGCTAAGGTGTTCTTCAAGGACGTTGCCGGTGCTGACGAAGAAAAGGCAGAGCTTGAGGAGATAGTTGAGTTTCTCCGCGACCCTGCGCTCTTTACAAAGCTCGGCGCGAAGATCCCCCACGGTGTGCTTCTGATGGGCCCTCCCGGAACGGGTAAAACTCTCCTTGCCAAGGCTGTTGCAGGTGAGGCAGGTGTTCCTTTCTACTCAATTTCCGGTTCAGACTTCGTTGAAATGTATGTCGGTGTGGGAGCATCACGTGTACGTGACCTTTTCGACACCGCAAGAAAGAATCCTGCGGCGATCATCTTTATTGATGAGATCGATGCTGTAGGACGTCACAGAGGCGCAGGTCTCGGTGGCGGTCACGATGAACGTGAGCAGACGCTTAACCAACTTCTCGTTGAGATGGACGGATTTGGAACAAATGAGGGAGTTATCGTTATCGCGGCAACAAACCGCCCCGATATCCTTGATCCCGCACTTCTCAGACCCGGACGTTTTGACAGACAGATCACCGTAAACTATCCCGACCTTAAGGGTAGAGAAGAAATACTTAAGGTACACGCGAAAAACAAGCCCTTTGAGGATGATGTTGACCTTAAGCGTATCGCTCAGACAACAGTAGGCTTTACCGGTGCAGACCTTGCCAACCTCCTTAACGAGGCGGCACTCCTTGCAGCGCGCAAGGGTAAAGTGCTCATCGGTATGAACGATATCGAAGAGGCATCAACTAAGATCATCGTAGGTATGCCTAAGAAGAATAATCATATCAAGCCCGAGGAAAAGAGAAAAACGGCTTATCACGAGGCAGGTCATGCTGTTATCGCACATGTGCTTCATTCGCTTGATCCCGTACGCCAGATATCCATTATTCCCAGTGGACGCGCTCTCGGCTATACTCTCACTCCTCCTACAGAGGATAAGTACAGCGTATACAAGAACGGCCTGAAGGATGAGATCTGCGAGCTTCTCGGCGGACGTGTTGCTGAAAAGATCATCTTCGACGATATTTCAGGCGGAGCATCTAACGATATCGAAAGAGCTACTGCTATTGCCAAAAACATGGTCATGAAGCTGGGTATGAGTGACGAGCTTGGTCCTATCCTCTACGGGTCACAGCATTCTAACGACGAGGTGTTCCTCGGCCGTGACTTCAATTCAAGCAAGAACTATTCTGAAGAGACTGCCGCAAAGATCGACTCCGAGATCAAAAAGATCATCATGGAGGCGTATGCGAGAACTGAAGAGCTTCTCCGTGCAAACATCGACAAGCTTCACTTTATTGCGGATTTCCTTGTCCGCAATGAGGTCATGGAGCAGGAGCAGTTTGAGCGTGCCATGAATGAGGAAGTTTCTGTTGAAGAGCTTGAGGAAATGGTTGCCGAAAAGCGCCGCCGCAGTGAAGAGGAAAACAAGGCGCGTGCCGAAAGAATAAAGGCTGCCGAAGCTGAAAGAGAGGCTCAAAGAGCCGCTGAAGAAGCAAAGAAAGCATCAGAGGGAGACACAAAGGATCCCCGTAAAATGACGTTTGAAGAGTATCTCCGCAGTATTGAAAAGAAGGATGACTCCGACGACGAAGACAAAGAGTAATCTATAACTAAAGAGACAGCTAATGCAGCTGTCTCTTTTTGTACGTGGTGAATACTGTATCCGTGATTGACAAAGCACGCAGTTTCTGCTATACTTGGGTTGACGGTGTTTGTCACCGATTTGAACGGAAAATTGATTTAAGAGGTACCAATATGAACGAGACTATTAAAACGATGCTTGAAAGAAAAAGCTGCAGATCTTATAAGTGTGAACAGATAACGGACGCCGAACTTCAGTGCGTTATAGATGCGGGTCTTGCCGCACCTTCAGGCAGAAATCTTCAGCCTACAATAATCGTTGCAGTACAGGACAAAGAGACGATAGCAAAGCTTTCCCGTATAAACGCATCTGTAATGGGTACGGATAACGACCCGTTCTACGGTGCGCCTACCGTTGCCGTTGTACTTGCGAAGAAGTCAAGCAGAACTTCCCTTGAGGACGCCAGTCTTGTTCTTGGAAACATGCTCCTTGCGGCATATTCCATAGGCCTTGGCGGATGCTGGATACACAGAGCACGTGAGACCTTCGAGACAGAAGAAGGTCGTGAACTGCTGGCACAGTGGGGTATAGACGAAGAAGTTTACGGTGTAGGTAACTGTATTCTCGGTTATCCTGACGGAGAGCTTCACGCAGACTTTGAAAAGTTTGCAAACAGAGCAATAGTAATAAAGTGATGAAGGAAAAATTCACCTTACGTCTTGCTACACCCGAAGACGCGGAACAAATAATCGGTATCTATTCACGGTACGTGACTGAAACTGCTGTGACCTTTGAGTATGACGTACCGACAGTATGTGAGTTTGAAAATAGGATCCGTAAGGTAAACAGCCGCTTCCCGTGGATCGTGTGCGAGTTGGACAGCCGCATTGTCGGGTATGCATACGCATCGTACTTCAGAGAAAGAGCCGCTTTCAGATGGAGCTGTGAGTTATCCGTATACGTGGCGGATGAGTTTCAAGGACATGGTATCGGAAAGGTGCTGTACAGGGCTTTGCTTGATGTATTACGTATTCAAGGTTACCGTACAGCAGTTGCCTGCGTTACCTATCCCAATGTGGTAAGCGACGCATTTCATCGTGGTCTCGGTTTTGAGCATACGGGAATATTTCCGAACGTGGGCTATAAGCTTGGCAGGTGGTGGGGAGTGTCGTGGTATCAGCTTCCTTTGACGGAATATCCCACGGACCCGGCAGAGCCTCTTGTGATCAGTGAGATACCTGTAGGAGAGATTTTGAAAATATTAAATACGCATACTGACAAAACACTGAATAATTTGTAAGGAGATGTAATTGATATGAACGATTTTTTGAAATATGTTGTAAGCAATTTTCTGGACGGTTTATCTGCAAACGTAAGATTTACTCGCGGATATGGTAATGATGGTGTCAAAAATATCGAACAGTTTGAAGTTGAAGAAACTGAGAATGGTGCGGTATTTACAGCTTCAGTATCTGATTACGAGCATTTCAAGGTAATAGCTGAAGTTGTGGACGAGAGCGTACTTTTCAGTGTTGATCTTAAGCACAAGATCGAGCCATTTACCACATTTCAACCCGATAACGGCGTGAATTTCTCAATAGGCGGTAACGTAAGTCCGGATGCAATCAGATATTACTACCATATGTATACCTGCTGTCTTCAGCCCGAGCTTTGCCATTCCTTTAAGGATCTGGGCAGACGTACCCATACTGCGCTTGTAAAGATCGGTGATGAACACTATAATATTCTCGGTCTTGCAGGTGATATTTACAGATGTGATTTCGACGGTGAGGGTTACCATATCAGTATAGGCTCAACGGGATATAATAGCGTAAAAGGACCGATCCTTGCTATTACCCGCGCGTCTGATCCGTTTGAGGCCATCGAGCGCAACTTCGACTTTGCAAGAAATATGGGTGGTATAAAAGTTCCTTTGAAACGTGAAAGAGAGCTTTCCGAATGCTTCAAAGGTCTCGGTTACTGTACCTTCAATACCTACGAGCTTGATATTACTGAAGAAAAGGTTTTTGCAAAGCTTGACGAATATAAAAAGAATAACGTACCCCTTAATTGGGTGCTTATCGACGACGGCTGGCAGACTTATGACGACCATCATCTCACCGGTATGCGCGAAGACCCCGTGAAATTCCACAGCGGTCTTAAATATCTTGTCGATCGTATCAAAAACGAATACGGCGTAAAGTATGTTGGATTATGGCACGCTATTGGTGTGTATTGGCACGGCTTTAAAGAGGGCAGTGAGGCATTCCTTGAGCAGAAGGAAAACCTTATGCAGACCACGAGGGGACTTTGGATCCCGTCAACAGATGAAGAAAAGGGCTTTGCACTGTGGGATAGCTTTTACGCATATCTCAAAAGCTGCGGAGTTGACTTTGTAAAGATAGACAGCCAAGGCTGTTATCCGCTGATGGTAGAGGGGGCAGTGCCTTCAATCGTTTCCACACGTAAGATGCACACTATTATCGAAAAAGCGGCGCTTAAGAATTTCGGCACTTGCGCAGTTCTTAACTGTATGGGCATGGACATTGAGAACGTGTTTACCCGTCCTATGTCCGCAATCTCCCGTAACAGCCGAGATTTTTCTGTAGAGGATGATCCGGATCACATTGGTTTCCACGATTTTACCATGGTCAACGCCCTCGGTGCTGTTTGGCATGATAAGACGATGTACTGTGACTTTGATATGTGGTGGTCCTCTGATAAGGGCACGGCACGCCATAGCGCGGTGCTTCGTGCGATACACGACGGCCCCAACTACGTAAGCGACCCCGGCCCCTGCGATGCAGAGGTCATCAGCCACGCTGTAGGAGATAAGGGTGAGCATTACCTCTGCGACCATGGTGCGTATCCCACCCTTGACTGCTTGTACGATATCGGTGATATCTTCAAGGTATGGAACCGTAGCGGAGAAAACTTCGCCCTTGCGGTATACAATATCAAACAGCACAGTGTAAAGGACAGCTTTAAGCTTTCCGTTGTCCCCGGCATCGACCCTGAGACAGAGTACGTTGCCTTCGAGTATTTCACAGGCAAGTACACGAGAGTAAACAGCAATACCGTTCTGGATTTTGACTTTGAAATGGATGGACTTGCGGCGTATTCCATATATCCGATAAAGCGTGACGCGGACGGTGAATACGTTATGATTGGTGATGTTACAAAGTATATTTCCATCGCTCATCCCAATAAGGTGAGAAGAAGTGTGGCAGAGATTTTAGGATAATAGAATAATAAACAAAACGGTATCCACGTTTTTGCGGATACCGTTTTATAATATTTACTTTTGTGCTGCGGCTCTCTCTCTGCAGATGTCAGCCCACTTGGGAAGCTTGTCGAGCATTTTCTGAAGCTCGGCAAGAACATTGGGAACGTCAATCTTCTGGGGACAGATCTGTGTGCAAGCACCGCAGGAAACACATGCCGAGGGAAGCTTTTCCGCGGGGAGGTTTTCAAGTCTCATGGATGCTGTAACAGAGGGAAGTGAGGACAGCTCGTTGTAAATTGACACAAGATAAGGAATATCAAGTCCTGCAGGACAGCCGTCCGTACAGTAGCGGCATGCGGTGCAGGGAACGGTCTTCTTCATTCCTTCCGCAATACCGTTGAGCAGAGCAAGCTCCTTTCCGTTGAGAGGGTAGTAAGCATTGAATGTCTTAAGATTGTCTTCCACCTGCTCCATGTTTGACATTCCGGAGAGTATCATCTTTACGTTAGGATACTGCTGAAGCCATCTGAAAGACCATGCGGCAATACTTTCTTCAGGACGGAGGGCACGCATCGTATTTTCAATGGCATCACTGAATTTTGCAAGCTTTCCACCACGAACAGGCTCCATTACCCAAACGGGAATATTATGCTTTGTGAGAAGCTCATACTTCGCACCTGCCTGCTGAAGGGTATCATCAAGATAATTGAACTGAATTTGACAGAACTCCATGTGCTCACCGTAGTCACGGAGGAATTCTTCGATCATCTGTACGCTTCCATGTGTCGAGAAGCCCAGGTGACGGATACGTCCAAGTTTCTTCTGCTCTATGAAATAGTCGATGATTCCAAAGCAGGGATCTCTGTAAACGTCAATGCAGTTTTCGTTCACGTTATGAAGGAGATAAAAATCAAAATAGTCTACGTCGCATTTTTTTAGTTGTTTTTCAAAGATATCTGCGGGGTCATATTTTTCCGCTGTTTGATGACCGGGGTATTTGTCGGCAAGATAATAGGATTCGCGGGGGTATTTTTTTAGTATCTTTGCAGTTACTACCTCGGACATACCTGAGTGATAGGGCCATGCTGTATCAAAGTAGTTAACACCTTCGCTGATGGCTTTGTCGATCAATTCTTCAGTGCGAACTATATCAATATCACCGTTCTCTGTAGTGGGGAAACGCATGGTACCAAAGCCGAGGAGAGACAGCTTCTTATCCTTGAAATTACTGTAGATCATGTTGTATTTAACCTTTCAATTATAATCGGAAGTTATTAAACGCATACCTTTCTATTATACATTATATAAATTCTTTTTGCAAGTATTACTTGCACTTATCTTAAAAAAATAGTATAATAGATATGTATTATAGTTTAGTGTACAATAATCTTGTAGCTTTTCACGATATGTAATTCAGACCTAATATACTGGAGGTTGAAATGAGTAAAAAACAAACGGTTGATATGTGTAACGGTCCCATTTTAAAGAACGTTATGCTGTATGCTGCTCCGCTTATTCTTACAGGACTTTTACAGCTACTGTACAATGCAGCAGATATGATCGTTGTAGCAAGATATGCGGGCGGTACTGCTCTCGCAGCTGTGGGTTCCAACGGGCCTCTTATCAATCTTATAGTAAATATATTTGTTGGTATGTCCGTAGGCGCAAGTGTTATCGTATCAAGGTACTATGGTGCTGAGGACAGACGAAATCTTCATGAATCAGTACACTCAGCGATGACTCTAAGCATTATCTGCGGAGTTATAACGCTGGCTATTGGTCTTTTGGCGGCTCGTCCCGCCCTTGAACTTATGGGTTCCCCACATGACGTTATAGACCAAGCGACACTATATCTCCGCATCTACTTCCTCGGCATGCCCGCGTTTATGATATACAACTTCGGCGCGGCGATACTTCGTGCTGTTGGAGATACTAAACGCCCCTTGTACATACTTACTGTATCGGGTGTCGTAAACGTTGCACTTAATTTTGTGCTTGTAATAGGCTTTCACCTTGATGTAGCAGGCGTTGCTATTGCTACTACCGTGTCCCAGGTCATCTCTGCTATTTGGGTAGTAATCTGCCTTATGCGTACACATGACGTATATAAGCTTGAACTGAAAAAATTGAGACTTTACAGCAGTAAGTTTTCGGCGATGCTCCGTAACGGAATCCCGGCAGGAATTCAAGGTTCTATTTTCTCCATATCAAATATTCTTATCCAGTCCTCCATAAATTCCTTCGGCTCAGCTGTGGTTTCAGGTAACGCTGCGGCTCTGAATGTTGAAAGCTTTGTTTATGTTGCGATGAACGCCATGCACCACACGTGCCTCGCGTTTATGTCACAGAATATAGGCGCAGGAAAGCTTGAGAGACTGTCTAAAATATTCCGAACCTGTCTCATAACCGTTATAGTGGTAGGTATCGTAATAGGCGGTGCTGTGTATATTTTCGGTGAACCGATACTTTCTCTTTACACTGCAACCTCGGGTGCTGATATGAGTATCGCCCCGGAAGAGGTCATCCGTTACGGCATGAACCGTCTTTCCATTATTTGTACAATGTACTTTCTTTGTGGAATAATGGACGTGCTTGTGGGTGCGCTTCGCGGAATGGGTTCACCGTGGATGCCGATGATCGTGTCTATCGCAGGTGTGTGCGGTATCAGAATACTGTGGATATTCACGGTATTCCGCTTTTATAATTCTCCCGAATCGCTGTACGTTTCGTATATTGTTTCGTGGGTAGCTACAGCAGCGGTTCAGTATGTGTGCTACCGAAACGTGCGCAAAAAATACGACTTACTTCTCAAACAGAATAAAACTGAAAACCCAAATTAAATTCACATCAAAAAGCATCTCTCAGAGAGAGATGCTTTTGTCATATATTACAAAAGTAGTTTATCATTTAAACTCTAATTGACATTAAAAATCGTTTTTGGTATAATTTAAGTTAGAATAAATCCAAATTATACAGAAAGGTATCGTTAAAATGTTCAAAACTCTGCTTAAGAGTTTAAGGGAATATAAGCTCCCCGCGATCCTCTCCCCCATACTTATTTCGGGTGAGGTCGTGCTTGAGTGTATAATCCCTATGCTCATTGCTGATCTTGTTGACGAGATTCAGAAAGGGTGTGACCTGAACGTTATCCTCCGTTACGGTGGTGTGCTCGTTGTCATGGCTCTTCTGTCTCTTGCCTTCGGAATGCTTGCGGGTCTTACCGCGGCTACCGCCTCATGTGGATTTGCACGTAACCTGAGACGTGATATGTTCTTTGCAATTCAGGATTATTCCTTTGCAAATATCGACAAATTTTCAACTTCGTCTCTCGTAACAAGACTTACCACCGACATTACAAACGTGCAGAACGCGTTTATGATGCTTATACGCGTTGCGGTGCGCTCACCCTTCATGCTTGTTTTCGCCTTTGCAATGGCGTTCAAAATGGGCGGAAAGATGGCCATCATCTTCTTTCTCGTCATTCCTGTTCTCGGTTCCGGTCTTTTCATAATAATGAGAAAGACAATGCCCCTTTTCAGAAAGGTGTTCAAGAAATACGATGCGCTGAACAGCTCTATTCAGGAGAATATTAAGGGTATCAGAGTTGTTAAGTCCTTCGTCCGAGAGAAGCATGAGTCCGGTAAATTCGGCACCGCCGCTGAGGACGTATGTAATGACTTTACAAAGGCTGAAAGGATCCTTGCTTTCAACGCACCTCTCATGCAGTTCTGTATGAACTGTGTTATGATATTCGTTATGACCTTTGGCTCATACGTTGTCATCACCTCTATTGGTGCTGACCTTGAAGTAGGTCAGATGTCAGCCCTTCTTACATATAATATGATGATGCTCAGCAGCCTTATGATGCTGTCTATGATATTCGTAATGCTTACCCTGTCTGCAGAGTCCTGCAAGCGTATAGCAGAGGTTATCGACGAAAAGTCCACACTTACCTCTCCCGAAAACGCTGTAACAGAGGTTGCAGACGGTTCTATCGAATTTAAGAACGTAAGCTTCAGATATTCCGAAAAAGCCGAAAAGATGGCGCTTTGCGACATCGACCTTAAGATAAACTCAGGCGAGACCGTCGGTATCATCGGTGGAACAGGCTCATCTAAAACTACGCTTATTCAGCTTATCTCCCGTCTGTATGACGCATCCGAGGGTGAAGTATACGTAGGCGGCGTTGATGTCCGCGACTATGACCTTGAGGTTCTCCGTAATAACGTAGCTGTTGTTCTTCAGAAGAATATCCTCTTCTCGGGTACCGTAAAGGACAATCTTAGATGGGGTAACAAAGAGGCTACCGATGAGGAAATGATCGAAGCTTGTAAGCTTTCCCACGCGGACGAATTTGTCAGCTCATTCCCCGAGGGATACGACTATTATATCGAGCAGGCGGGTGCAAACCTGTCAGGCGGTCAGAAGCAGAGACTCTGTATCGCGCGAGCTCTTTTGAAGCGTCCGAAGGTACTCATCCTTGACGACTCCACAAGTGCAGTGGATACAAAGACCGACGCTATGATACGTATGGCAATGAAGACCTACATACCCGAGACGACAAAGATCATTATCGCTCAGCGTACCTCATCCGTTGAGGACGCTGATAAGATAATCATCATGGACGGCGGTAAGATATGTGCTGTGGGTACACACGCAGAGCTTCTTGAAACAAACGACGTATATCGCGAGATATATATTTCTCAAAATAAGGCGGGAGGTGAAGACAAGTGACAGGTAAAATGAAAATGCCTCCTCAGGGATCTAAAGGCGGCAGACCCATGCCCGCACGCGCCAAGAAGGGAACAGTCGGTAGACTTATTAAGACTGTTTTCAGCTTCTATCCCGTTCTTCTTCCCATTATTATCGGATGTATCATTTTTAATGCAGCTGTTGCCTCTCTTCCTCCTCTGTTTATGCAGAAGATAATTGAGTACATCCAGACGGCACTTGATAACGGCATCACATGGTCAGACACGTCAGCTAAGATCATTAAGACCGTACTCATCCTTGTAGTGGTCTATATATTCTCCATAGCGATCAGCATCCTTTACAATCAGCTTATGGCTGTACTTACACAGGGAACCCTTAAAAAGCTACGCTGTAAGATGTTTGATAAGATGCAGACCTTCCCCGTAAAGTTCTTCGATACTCACAACCACGGCGACGTGATGAGTACCTACACCAACGATACCGATACCCTCCGTCAGCTTATCTCACAGAGTTTGCCTCAGCTTATGACATCGGGTATAACCGTCGTGGCGCTTCTCGGAGTCATGTTCTACTTCAGCGTGTGGATGGCTATCGTCGTTATCCTCGGTGCATTCGTCATGTCATTAGTGGTTAAAAAAGTGGGCGGTGGAAGTGCGAAATACTTCATGCGTCAGCAGAAGGCCATCGGTAAGATGGAAGGTTTTGCCGAGGAAATGATGAACGGTCAGAAGGTTATAAAGGTTTTCTGCCACGAGGAAGAAAGCAAGGCTGACTTCGACCGTATCAATAACGAGCTTTTCAGCGAAGCCGAAAAGGCTAACAAGTATGCAAACATCCTTGGTCCCGTACTGAACAACCTTGGTAACATCCTTTACGTTATTGTGGCTATCTGGGGCGGTGTGCTGATGATAATCAACGTTGATAACCTTGGCTTCAGCGGTCTTCCTTTCGGAATCAGCCTTGTTGTACCCTTCCTTAATATTACCAAACAGTTTACTGCAAACGTGAACCAGGTGTCTCAGCAGATAAATATGGTTGTTATGGGTCTTGCGGGCGCTGACCGTATCTTCACCCTTCTCGACGAGGAAAGCGAAGCTGACGAAGGTTACGTAACCCTCGTAAACGTAAGGGAAGAGAACGGTCGTCTCGTTGAGTGTGATGAGGTAACACATATGTGGGCGTGGAAGCATCCCCACTCCGACGGTACTCTCACCTATACTCCCCTAAAGGGTGACGTAGTTCTTGACGGTGTTGACTTTGCCTACGTTGAAGGTAAGACTGTACTTCACGACGTCTCTCTCTATGCAAAGCCTGGACAGAAGGTGGCGTTTGTAGGCGCTACCGGTGCAGGAAAGACCACCATCACAAACCTGCTGAACCGTTTCTACGATATAGCCGACGGTAAGGTAAGATACGACGGTATCAACGTAAATAAAATAAGAAAGAGTGACCTGAGACGCGCTCTCGGTATGATATTGCAGGATACCAACTTGTTCACAGGTACCGTTATGGACAATATCCGTTACGGTAAGCTTGATGCAACAGATGAAGAGTGTATCGCTGCGTCTCGCCTTGCGGGAGCTGATGATTTTATTACACGTCTCCCCGAGGGATATTCCACAATGCTCACGGAAAACGGCGCGAATCTTTCTCAGGGTCAGAGACAGCTTCTTTCCATTGCACGTGCCGCAGTTGCAGACCCTCCCGTTATGATCATGGACGAGGCTACCTCATCCATCGACACACGAACTGAGGCGATCGTTCAGCGCGGTATGGACGCTCTTATGCACGGCAGAACAGTATTTGTTATCGCACACCGACTTTCTACCGTAAAGAACTCCGACGTTATCATCGTGCTTGACCACGGACGAATCATTGAACGCGGAAGCCACGACGATCTTATAGCCCAGAAGGGACAGTATTACAGACTATACACCGGCGCATTCGAGCTGGAGTGATATTATAAAAACAACGGGTTGCCTAAGAGGACAGCCCGTTGTTTTTTTGTTTGCTATTTTAGAAACAGAAGCGGTACGACAACGAGTGTCAGCCCGTGGCTGTTGTGCGTACTATATTACCTTGAGTTTCGTAGACTGAGAACAACTCCGCACCTCAAAATGAAGTGCGGAGTTGTTTATTGGTGGCTAAATACCTACATAATTCTATCAATGGACTGTAGAGAGAGCGGAACTACAATAAATTGAGCGAGCTTTATGCAAGTCCATTGGAAGTAAATCTATGCTTGACATTATCACAAAGTCACAAAAGGATAATATGACTCGTTAATGGATTGCAGTGCACATGATATAGTAATATATTTCAGCGACTCTTCAGAGTGTAATCTGGCAATACCCCGGTATCTGGGATGTACAAGCCACTAGTCAACCGGTGATCTTGAAATGTGAATATAAATATGATTTTATATAGGCATTGTTACTCATATACCGAGTATGACTCACAGTCTGTCAATTCTATCTCATAGCCGTTGGGTATATAGTTGGCATCTATTGTGAGTTCATCTTTGTCAGTTAGCTGCAAATATATGTAGTTTACAGTTTTTTCTGATTCGTCTACAATAGCATATTCAAAGCAACCGTTCCAATTCCAAACTGATGCATAGGCAGATTTATCAAAGTAATCGGAATTTTCGTGAACTGGAGAATTTTCAGAGAGGGTATTCAAACGGTCAATTTCCTTTCCAAAGCTCAAAGAATCGTCATATTTAAGCGCTAATGTAATTTGCCATCCTGTTCCTAACCATTTATAAGTAGTATGTATACATTTGAATTCGGTACATTCTTCATTAATTTTACTCGGAAATAACAAGGAAGTCTCTCCCACTCTGCGTTCTGGTAAAGACCAGATGCTACTGTATTCTTCAATGTTCGAAACAATGGTTTCTTCATAAACACCACTACATGAAACTATATTTAAGGTTAAAATTAAAGATATAATAATAAAAGCGCATTTTTTCATGATTTACCTCTTGTATCAAAGTTGAATTTTGGGCTATTATTAAGGTGGATAAAGGTTATAGCACAATTGCAGTAATGATTCTATAAGGAATACTCAGTTTTTGACATATTGCAGCTTTAATTTCAAAACCTACCCACCAAAATAATGCGAAGATCCATGCTCGGCTGTCGTTGCTATTTATTTCCATGTAATTTGCACTAGTCACTTTTCTATTCAGCCATCCCCATGAAATACCAACTACTTTAAGAACTTTTTGAATTGGCATACCTATATAATACACAATTGCATGGAACCATAATTCTTGTGCAATTCGAAGTTGATCCATTCCAGAATATGTACGACCATACCAATGCCATGTTCCGTTTGCTCTTAAAAAATCGTAAGCATATGCTAGACAGAATGTTCTAGACAAAAACGCAATGTTTGCATATAGGTTGAATCCAACGGAAGTTTTTTTAAATCCATAATAATTTTGATACCAGTAACAACCATTACAATCTATTCTTAGAATAGGATCGTTTTCGCAATATGCAGACATGTTCCATTTAAGAATATTCATGTATAGTCCGGCGGTTTCGATTAGATCCGCATTCACAAACCTACCAACTTTGGCATCGTAATATCTGCTTTGGAGATAGTACATTTCGGCAGAGAAGTAATGTCCCTGCCGAAATGTATAAATTACATGATTGAAAACGAACACAAGTACTGAGCGATTTGAACTTATTTATATATAACAGAAGCAATTAGAGTTAATCCGTAACTAATTCCTAGAATAACCTTTGATTGAACTTGTAAATCCCATAATACACCTAAACTATGAATAAATTGAGGATGTATATAAATAACAACAAAAAATACTATGAGTGCAATAATGCTAAAAACAATTTTGTCAGTTTTTTTCGGAACTATACAAAGCATCATAAACTCAGTTACAGATAGAAGTATACTCGTTACAATTAAAAAAGCTAATTTCATAATGACCTCTTATTTAACATTAGAAAAACAAAAACAAATCACAAAAACCGACCAATGCTCCCAACCCCACTGCTTTTAGGACGCACTGTATTACATATTTTTTTGATGATTTACTACTAACTCCAATTGATGCAGTATAAAAACCTTTGATGGCTACCCACAATACATCACTCGATTTTATTTTGGAATGTAACATTTTTTTATGTAGTTTTAAATAAACAATGACAGAAATAATAGCACCAATGGCTCCCATTATCAAATTGAAATATCCAGTAATCTTAGATCCAGCGAATAATCCCGCTATACCGCCAGCAATAAAAGCTGCTAAATATATTGTCAGTCCATCAACTACAAGACCATTCTTCTTGAAATAATTTTTGTTAATCAATTGTGATGCTTTGGATACAGCATACACAGCTCCAGCAATTGCGCATGTTACCATTGCCATTGCTTTAATTGATATGAAGCCATAGAAATCATAGTTGTTGATGGCATCATTATTGCAAAAGATGAAAGAATGATTATATGAATTGAATGTTGAAATAACTATATTACAATCATCCGCATTAACAAACCTACCGACAACCGCATCATAATATCTACTCTGGAGATAGTACATTGCGATTTCTTCATCGTAATAGTACGATCTATAGCGGAAATGATTGATTATAGCAATGCTCGGATGACAGCTGATAGGAGTAAATTTCTTACCTCATCTGTTGTAAAACAGAGATTCTCATTTGAAGTACTTATACACAAAATGCTACTAAGTTACATAAATACAGACTTACGTATTATTTTCATTAACGAGTATTATTTCTTTGGAATCAAAATCAATTTTTGATCAAATGCTGTATTCATTCTCACCGGTTAAAACAACACATCAATCCGGAGTGAAAGAGATAGCAATCTTACTTCTTTGGGCGTAGACAATTACACCGGTATACCTGCCATAGGGGAAACTTGTATCACCGCATTTAAGCGTTAGTGTTTCACCGGTGGATAGAGTTACTTGAATACTTTCTGATGCAGGGAGAGAACCCCTGGTGTTAGCTTCACTTGGGCGATAGTAGCTGACAGACTGGGTGATGTATGAGTCCTGTGAAATATCAATAAACCCGTTAATTGTTGGAATTGCTGCATAGATCGTATACAGTAAGAGAGGCAAAACGAGTAACCATCTATACTTTTTTACGCGTTTGATAAAAGAATACACAGCAAACAAAGCACTCAAAATAAAGAATATTATCAGCCAAAGCATCCATCTGGTCAAGATATACGAAATTACAGTCGCATCATTCATTATGTACACACTCTCTTTTTTGATTATTTCTAAAATGGTACTGTTTACATTTGAGCTTATCGGTTAACTACAAAAGCCAGTTGATTTTGTTAGAGACAATGCCCATAATACATACTCAGTATTGTTCCATAGATATCCTGAGTAGCTGCAGGTACACCCCAAGCGTCGTAGGTGTAGGTGCAATGGATTAGTATTCTTGGCAACAATAGCGATTACGTCACCCCGGAGGTTCCCCGGGAAGTTACGGTACATTATTGTAGATAATACCACAAACATTGTTTTCAGTGTCATAAAGAGGAACAAGTATATTATCGTTCCAATCCCTATCTGTAAATATTATACTACCTTTTACCTGTATCTGTCAAGTTGATCGTTATATACACGTAACGTTTTATCCTTCAATTATTATGACAGATTTCCTGCGTCAAAGGTTACAGTATAAAGTAAAAAAACAAGTATAAAAAACGAAAGAAAAACAGCATCTTGTTCGTAATGTTTATAAAGAGAACTAAACATACGAAGCAATGTAAAATTGACATGTTGTTTGATATGTGGTATACTTTGATTGTAAAGGAAATAACAATACATAAATATCTGTTTTTGTAACCTTTACTTTAGAATTTCCGTCTGAATTAATAGAAGAAGTCAATTAACACAATCAACCCAAAGGAGACTGCGAAATGAAACGAATAGCTTTTTTACTGGCAGTAATTTTAATGTTATCAGTAACACTTATCGGATGCAGAAGAGGCGAGAGTGAGGAGTTTTTAGCCTATGTCATTTCCGATTGGGAGGTTTTGTCCCATTACAGCGGAAATGAAGACGGAAAATACGTGGGTACATACGATAAAGGGGGAGACGTGTACGTTTTTACTTGGCTTGAAGGTATGGATAAAAACATGTATCTTAATGTAAAAACATCATCTTTTATGGGTGGATTATCTACACATGAAATATACATGAATAAATTAGCTCCGCTTCCTGTAATGGTTTGCGATGCAAAGCGAATTGACGTTAAATGGAACAATGTTCCACAGACTATTGATGACGAAAAAAACGTCAGTGACTTGCTTGATATTATCCGTAGCGGAGAGGGAACAAAGACGGAGAAACAGTTGTTAAGCAATACGAAGATCGTTTTTGACCTGCCGTGTGATCTGACTTTGACTTGCCACTTGAAAAAGAAGGCGGACGGTACCTTTTATCTTATATACTTCGATCAGAGAAGCGGAGATTACTTCAGCTATGATGTAACCGAAGTTTTTAAAGACAAACTGCGGTAAATGTATTAAAATAAGTAAAATTCACGGAACATAAATATCACAAACTAAAAGGAGACTGCAAAATGAAACGAATCACTATTTTACTTACCGTTATTACTATAATTGCTCTGCTTCTAGCCGGTTGCACAAATGTAACAGATAGCGCAGAGAAAACAACCGATGCCGTTACAACCGGACCTATGGTAGAAGCAAATCCCGTATCTGACTTTGAGTACAGTGAAAATGAGGACGGAAATATTGTAATAAAGAGATACGTTGGTGACGCTGCTGATGTTGTTATCCCCGAAACGATAGACGGAAAGACCGTGACGGAGATCGGTAGTAATTCCTTCTCAAACAATTATAAACTGATCTCAGTTACTATTCCGAATACAGTAATCAATATTCAAAATAGTGCTTTTTTTCAGTGTGCATTTCTTGTTGAAATTAATTTACCTGAAAATTTGAGATCTATAGGAGCAGGTGCGTTTGAAGGTTGTTCAAAACTTTCAACAATTACTCTTCCGAGTTCTTTGGAGAGCCTGCTGAATGCGGCGTTTAAAAACTGTTCCGCATTAACTCATATTCGTATTCCAAAATCCATTACCAAATGGGGATTTGAAACATTTATGGACTCGGGACTTGAAACGATAGAATTTGAAGGTGGATTAAGTTCAATCGGTGATACTGCATTTGCAGGTACAAATATTTCAGAGGTTATGTTACCCGGAAGTATAGAAGCAATTGGCAGCGGTGCATTCGGTACATGTTCCAATCTTGAATCGGTTACGCTAAGCGAAGGTATTATCTCTATTGAAGACCATGCATTTGGTGGGGTGTCAAAGCTTACTGAAATAGTGATACCAAAATCTGTAGAAAATATTACCGAGTTTGCATTCAGTGGTTGTGGTACGTTAGAAAAAGTTGTCTTTGAAGGCGATGCCCCCGAGAAGTATATTTATCCCTATGAGGAAATGCCGATTGAGCCTACGGATGTAAATTATACAGTTTATTATTATGAAGGTGCCGAAGGATTTACATCTCCCATGTGGAACGGATATAAAAGCGCAGTTATCGAAAATAAGTGAGAACACATTTTTTCATATTTTCCCCAAAATCTGTAACCAATCCCCGTAAAATCCCGTATTAATATGCAGAAGACCTTTAAAATTACTACGTTGAAAAAAATTAAAACCCAAAGGAGACTGCAAAATGAAACGAATCACTGTTTTACTTACCGCTATTACCATATTTGCTCTGCTTCTAACCGGTTGCACAAACGTAACAGATGGCGCAGAGAAGACAACCGATGCCGTTACAACCGGACCTATAATAGAAGCAAATCCGGCAGAAGACTTTGAGTATACCGAAAATGAAGACGGAAATATTGTCATCAAGAGATACGTTGGTGACGTTGCTGACGTTGTTATTCCCGAAACGATAGACGGAAAGACCGTAACCAAAATCGGAGGTCTTGCTTTTGCATATAACAAAAAACTTGTAAGTGTAGTCATTCCCGATACGGTAACTGTCATTTCCGCCGCGGTATTTCAAATGTGTACAGAATTAACAACTGTTAATTTGCCCGAAGGACTGATTGAGATCGGACCCGGTGCATTTGAAGAATGTGTAAAGGTTTCAGGTATCACACTTCCCTCAGGACTTACAGAACTTGGTTACCGTGCTTTTTACAATTGTAAGGCACTTACCCATATCATCATCCCAAAAACACTCGTAGGTAAAGATGCTGATGAGGTTGGAGGCTGGCAAGCTGAGTCCTTTGTAGGAGCAGGACTTCAGTCTATTGATTTTGAAGATGGTGTAGAGTCTATTGCCTATGCCGCTTTTGCTGGTACAAATATTACCGAAGTCGTTTTACCGAGCAGCGTCAGAAATATTTATAGTAGTGCATTTCTCGACTGCAACGAGCTGTCAAGCGTACAGCTTAACGAAGGTCTTGAGCGTATAGATTCATATGCCTTCGGTGGAAATACAAAGCTGACGGAGATCGTGATACCTTCAACCGTTACTGATATTACGGAAATGACTTTCAGCAATAGTACCACAATTGAAAGCGTAATATTTAAAGGTGATGCGCCTGAAGGATATATCACTCAGGAAGAATACGGAACCTATTTGATTCCCTCTGTGCCCAAATATACCATATACTACAGTTCAGATTCAGAAGGATTCACATCTCCCGTGTGGAACGGATATAAGTCTGCGGAGATCGGCACTGAATGTGCGATGGAATACCATGAGGATCTTGGATATGTGGTCAACAGCAACGGTGAGGCTGTAATCTACGACTACATAGGTACTGAACCCAACGTAGTCATACCGTCCCATATAAATGACGTACCCGTTGTAAGCATAGGCATGAACGCGTTTTTCTGTAATTCTGTGATTACCTCAGTTACTATCCCCGAAACCGTAAGAAGCATTGAAGACAGAGCGTTTTATTGTTGCGAGAATCTGTCTAATGTTGAGTTAAATGACGGTCTTGAATCCATTGGGACTAATGCATTCTTTACCTGTAATAAGATTTCACAGATTACTCTTCCGGGGACTTTAACGAGCCTTGGTGATGTAGCATTCTCCAACTGCAGTATGCTGAAGCACGTTAATATTCCGAAGGGTGTTGTCTCATGGGGAAATAATGTTTTCGCATATGCGGGACTTGAAACGATCGATCTTGAAGCCGGACTTCAGTCTATCGGAGAAGGTGCATTTTACGGTACAAAGATACAATCTGTTGAAATCCCTTCAAGTGTAACGGATGTTCCTGAGTCAGCTTTTGAAGATTGTAGCAATCTTCAAGAGATTACGTATGAGTAAAGTATATTGAAGGCCTCTCTAAGCTTGAGGGAATCATTAATTAACAGTTGTTTTATCCTTACAAATCAATATCAAACTCTCTCTCCATAAAAGCAGAAAGCTCCTTCCGTATTCGGAAGGAGCTTTCTCACTTATTCACCTTTTCTTGCGCCCCACGCCACGATAGCGTCGATATTGTCAACGATAAATCTCTGTACGTCTGTCGAGTAAAGGACTGCAGTATAGTCGCCACGCATTCCGTGCCTTGCCTCGGTTGATATTCCGAGACGGATACCTTCTTCCGTCGGACGCTTTTCAGTCCTGTTATCGCCTTTATCCTGCACATACAGCATACCGATGCTGACGAGCCAATTCGTTATACTTACGTGTGACAAGTTTCTCATGTTTGGGTCGTCTTTAAGCGCGGATATCCTCTTTGCAATCTCGCTTATTGGCAGGGGACTTGCGGAATATTCAAACCCTTGTACAGCCTCTGCGCTCAGGGTGAAGCGTTCTCTGCGGACCCTTGCGGGAGGTGTCACTCCGCCGTTTTCGATCACCTGCTTAAGTATATCGGTGACGTAAAAGAAGCATCGGGACAGCCTTACGTTGTTCACGATGTCGTCTTCCTTGACGGGGGTATCGTCAAGGGGATTTATTCCGTTTGCCAGCTTATCGATAAAAGTCTTTGCATACGCTATTTTTTCAAGCTCAGTCATTGTATCATCTCCAATCAGCAAGTTGTTCTGACTTCATTATATCAAATTATTATTTGATTGTCAATTATCTGCGTGAGTGAGCATATTTATCTGCAGTTTTGACGTATAATCTATAAATTACATAATGCATAAAGAGGCAGAAATAATGAAAAAGAGCGCGTTTTTAAGTCAGCTTACGGGTTTTGTCTTTGTGTCGGTTGCAGGTGTGCTTCTCCACTTTTTATACGATGTATCAGGGGCATCCCCCATAGCGGCGGTGTTTTCCGGTGTCAACGAGTCAACGTGGGAGCATATGAAGCTGCTTTATTTTCCCATGCTGTTTTACGCGCTGATACAGAATAAGTATCTTGATAATGGCAGGCAAAGCTTTTGGTGCGTTAAGCTGAAGGGGACACTTCTCGGACTTGTTTTGATTCCAGTGCTGTTTTATACCATACGCGGTGCGTTTGGTGACACTCCGGACTGGGTGAATATTTCAACCTTCTTTATTTCCGCGGCTGTCGCCTTTTACTATGAGACCGTAGCACTTAAAAAGGACACGGGGAAGTGTAGGGGAAATGCTGCGCTTTTGATTTTGCTTGCCATCGGTGTGCTGTTTGCCGTATTTACATTCATTACACCTGAGATCCCGCTGTTCCGTGACCCATTAAGCGGCGGTTACGGTAGGGGATGAATTCTACATTACCTAATTTTGTTATTGACAATTACGTGTAATTATGGTAGAATTAAGCTCAAAGTATTTTAAGGTGGATGTAATGTATGAATGGATGTATAAAATTGTGTGCTTTGATACTGGCAATGTTTTTGCTGGTAAGTTGTACTAATGTCAAAACTCCTGGGAACGTTCCTGGTATTACAGATATGAGCGGTAAAACCGAAATTTCTCCCGAAACGACAGCGCCCGAAACGACAGCACCCGAAACGACAGTGCCCGAAACGACGGCACCCGAAACGACGGCACCCGAAGCCACCGTACCTGTAATAACTGAACCTGAAGAAATAGAACCCGAAGGCATAATGGTGCCTATCCTTATGTTTCACGATCTCAAAAGAGAGTCAGGCGGTACGTGGTCAATGTCTGCCGACAATTTTAAGACATGTGTTGAGTATATTCTCGGACAGGGATTTACACCTATAACGTTCAGACAGCTTGCTGCATATGTTGACGGTTACGGTGAGCTTCCCGCAAAGCCTGTGTGTCTTACTTTTGATGATGGATATTACAGCAATTATGAGTTACTTCTACCTATAGTAACTGAGCTTCAGGTTCCGGTTACAGTTTTTATGACTTGTGGAACCGTGCGTTCTGACGATGAGATTCCGGATCCTAATTCTAATTGGCTTTATAAAATGAACCTTAGTGAAATAGATACCTTAGAAGCATCAAGATTTGTGGACGTTCAGTCTCATACATGGGGAATGCATGGACTCAATACAAATTATAGTGAAACACAGCGTGATAACAGTATGCCTCTTGAGGGTGAGACTAAGGAAGAGTATCAAGCATTTTTTTCTCAGGATTGTGATGCTGCTTGGCAGGTTCTTCACAGTGCAGGCGTCTGGTCCGAGGTCGTATTCTCCTATCCCAGCGGTAAACATAATCCGTGGGCTGAAGAGGTACTTAAGGCACGTGGATACCGCGCTAGTCTTACTACCGATTACAGCCATAGAAACTGGGTTGTCAAAGGTTGCAGAGATTCAATATTCCTGCTCGGTAGAATGAATGTCAATGATGAAACAACAATGGACAGCCTGATGTATTACATGAACAGAAAATAAGACAATATATAATAAAAAAATCCCGTGAGGAAATTTGATCCTCACGGGATTTTTCGTGTGTGTTAATCCGCAGAATCTTCCAAAAGACCGCAGAACATCCGCTCAAGGGTGGGCGTATCATACCTCGACAGATCGCGGAAGGAGCCGTCTTCATTGTAAATTACGTCAAGATTGTAATCATATGTCAGGTATTCACCGCCGTAATATATCTGGGTAGGTTCTTCTCTTCGTCTGACTTCTTCAATTATTACGACCAGTTCTTCTTTGCTTATATCGCCTTTTTGAACTATTTCGGGAATTGATAAAGAACCGTACCTTCTTAAGGAATTTCCCTCAGAATCACTATAATAGTTTGTCGTGAAAATACGTAACCGTGTCAGTGACATAGATTTATAATGAGCTTTCCTATGTTCAAAGTTTGAATAGAGTGCTTCTATTTCATCGTCCGTACCGTAACGCAGCAGAGTATAATCATAGTAACTTGCATCCGATATCCAATAACGCAAATTTCTGTCGTCAATGCATATTTTTAAATGAGAGGCAAATTCTTCTTCTGATATATCTAACTTATTGATAAGGGATTTAAGTAAAAACTTGCTGTAGCTGTTAAGATCATTTTTGACCTCAGAGTCATTGTCCGGATAGTAGTAAAGATAAATATCCCAACCTAATTCATTGATACATTGGCAGTCACAAACGTATTGGGGAGAGGGTTCACTTTCAAAATAACTCTTATTATCTTCATAAAACGTATCGTTGAAGCTTTCAGGATCCTTCCAATCGTATATCCTGCAGAATCTTTCGCCTAATTCAGAGGATTTAAGCATTATTTCCTCCGGAGCTGAATTATTAACGTCAAAGGCGGACAGCTCTTCTCTGAAGTTTCCGTCTTCATCATAGATCACGCTGAAGTCATAGTCAAAGTGCAGACTAAGCTCCTCTTCTTCCGAGACTTCTATGACCAGGGCTTCCAGTTCCTCTCTTGACAACTTCAACATATATGCAATTTCAGGCAGACTGGCATCGTAGTATCGGTCAGTGCCGTCCTCTAATTTACCGTTTCCAAGCCACCCAAGTTCATCCTTACGGTCGTGCATATTGTATTTGTTTGCGATAACTGCCGTTAGCCAAGTATAGTTCTGAGCCATTTCTCCTCGTTCTTCAAATACGTAATAGTATTTGTAATATTCGTCAGCAGTTTCTTTGTCTCCGAAAAGAATATCGAGATTATAAGAATAAAACCGCACAAGATCTACGTACTTATCAAAATGCTCTCTTGTAATATTATACTCGTCAATAAAAGATTTTATAGTATTATCGTTACACAGATATCGAACACTGTAGTTCTTTAGGGCATAGTAGCGCTTTTTATAATAACTGTTGTCCTCTTCATATTCGGGAAGACTTTTTATCAAGCTTATAGGGAAATCATGGTGATAAGCTCCGTAAGCATGCCCTCCTAAATAATGCCCCTCGGGACAAACATATGGAGTTCCGCCTATATCATCCGCTTTTGTATCATCCCAAGAATACGTTCCGTCCTCATTTTTGTAGCTCACGGTTCCAATGGGCCATGGGGTCGGCTGCTCGGTACTTTCCGCAGGGGTACTTTCCGTGGCATCTGCGGTGGTGTTTGGCACTGTTTCGCTGCTTTCGGTACTTATATTTGTGCCGCTGTCAACGTCAGTCAGAACATCGGGGGGAATAACACCGCTGTCATCCTTCATAGCGTAAGGAACTGCAAACGCTACGCCTATGAGCAACACAAGACATGACATAATGACGGTCGCTTTTTTTATCCGTTCTGCGCGAATCTTTTGCCGCTTTCTTCCTTCTGCTATCTTTTCTTCAGCTTCAGCTATCCATTCTTCAACCTTCTTCATAAACGTAACCTCCTTTTTCAAGCTCGATTTTCAACGCCTGCCTTGCACGGTATACGAGCGCCTTTATCTGACCTGCCGTGCGACGCATAATGAAAGCGGCGTCTGCGTGGGACAATTCCTCAAAATAGATCAGTTGTAACACGGTGGCGTGGTCTGCGCTGAGACGGCTCATAGCGTGCAGCACAGCACGCTTTTCTTCGTTCTCTATTACCATCTCTTCTAAGGTAACAGTGTCCCGAAGCTCGTTTTCAATGTCGGTAAGCGGTACTGTACCGTGACGGGAGACGTACCTTATGTAGCTTATCGCTTTGTTTTTTGCGATCTTAAAGAGATACGTTTTAAAGGTGGAATTTCCTTTGAAACGCGGTTTCTTTAATACCAGGTCGCAGAACGTGTCAACCATCAACTCCTCTGCCACGCCTATATTGTTCACGTAGCGGTTAATAAACAATACGAGGCTTGCGCCGTGAATGTTTATAAGCTCTCCAAGGGCGTTGTTTTCTCCGCCTATGTAGCTTAAATATAAATTCATGCTAACGTCCGTTTGAGTCATTGTCTGTCCCTCCTTTCAGTTTTGTCTTCCACTTATTAGTCGCACGAAAAATAAAAAGGTTGCGCGTTTTTTTTTTTTGTAAAATTATGAAAAATATGGCGGTGATGTGACATGCTTTTAAAATCAGCTCTGTCGCGTGCACCGCCGTTTGTATTTAGTTCTGTTAGATTAACGTGGAAACACGCATGTTTACAACTCTATCACATCTCCGCCGTGCAGATAACTGAGCCTTTCCATACGTGACTTCATTAACTCAAACTGAGCCTCGCCGGTACAGTGGCAGGTGTAGTAGTCCGTATCAAAGCTTCCAAGCCTATCAGCGTACTTTACAAGAACCTCGTCCAAAGGAAACTTTGAAAAATGGAATCCGCCTATTAGTACGTCCGGGGAAAAGCTTGTCGCAATATTATATATGCCGCGGTGGGAGCAGCCGCTGATGAGCAACTTTTTGCCGTTTTCGCATATCATCATATACTGCTCGTGCATAAAATCATCGGGCACCAGTATACCGTCTTCGACCTTGTTTAGCCCACCGGATAAAATGGGACGGGAGAGTGTGATGGCAGAATGCGGATACAGCGTGACACCGTCTGCGATGATTACCGTGCCGTCGGTAAACACTATCCTATCGTTATCTTGTAGTGTTGTATCAAGTCCGATATACTTTTCCTGCCCGTTATAGTAGGGAAGAAAAACGTATCTACTCACGTACACAGGGGCTTTACGGTTTACTTCAAGGAAAGCTGACAGACCACCGCCGTGGTCATAGTGTCCGTGGGAGAGTACGGCAATGTCAACGTCCGTTAAGTCCACGTTCAGCTTTTCAGCATTTCGGAGGAAAATGTCCGTCTGTCCCATGTCAAACAGAATCTTTTTACCTGCAGCCTCAACGTAAAGGGAAAGTCCGTGTTCGGATGCGATGTCATCACGCGATGAGGTGTTTTCGACTAAGCATATTATCTTCATAGTCTGTCATATCAGTCATCAAGAACAGTGAACAGCTCGTCAAAGCTTTTACGCTTCTTTGTACGAATACGGTCTCCCTCTTTGGGATAACCGAGGGTTATGACCATTTTTGCATCTCCGTCGAGGGAGCATATCTCACGTATCTTAGCATTGTCAAGCCAGCCGAGGATACATGAACCGATCCCTTGAGATGCCGCCTCTGCCGTAAGATACGCACCGAGGATTCCGATATCGATGGAGCGGTAGTCGATACCCTTGCGCTTCGCGCCAAGTGCTGCGGTAGCAACGTAGGGCTTTTCGGATATGACAAGAAGCACGGGTGCGTCCGCCGCAAAGCGGTTCATTCCCATACCCATTACTGCCTTTGCAACCTTCTTGGCGTACTCCCCCTTGCAAACCGTAATGTGATACGGTTGTCCGTTACACGCTGACGGTGACAGCGCACCGCTTTCAAGAATGCGCTTAAGCTTTTCGTCCTCGATGGGACGTGCAGGGTCGTACGCTCTGCATGATTGTCTTGTTTCCGCTATTTCTCTGAAATTCATGATTTAACACCCATGTACTTCTCACGCCACTCCTTTTGGAGTCTTTCGGACTCTGCGTGATATTCCTTGTAGGTTACAAGGGAGAATTCCTTCTTTATTCTGTCAATAGGCCACTCGGGGTCCTTCGAAGATATCGTGAATACGTTGTCTTCGGAAAGTGCGTTGATGACAACCTTGTCGCCGAGAGCCGCGCGGATCTTTGCGATCTTGGGGAACTGTTCGTCGATGTGGAACACTTCAAGATCAAGGTCAACGTCATAAATGCACATATCGTCCCAGCGTGCACTTTCAGCAACCGTTGTGCCAACGGGGTCGATAACTCTTGCTCTGTAGGTGCGAACACTTGTGATGACCCAGTACATATGGTGGATAGCATATGTGTCAAGAAGTCTTCCGCCGTCGTAAGCCGCAAGCCAAAGTACAGCCTTTACGCCTGCGTCCTCAAGAGCTTGCCAATACCATCTCCAACCGATGTCAAAGCAGGTCGCGATACCTATCTTACCGAACTCGGTGTCTACCACACAAGGCTCAATGCCTGGCACAGCCTTGTGCTCAAGAGATTCGCAGGGAACCGTGTGCATCTTGCGGTACTTGCCCGCGATCTCGCCCTTTCTGTCAAGGACGAGTGTGGTGATATGTCTCATATCGGGGTATTCGTCGTGAGGCTCATAGAGATTGAATACCACGTATGAGGAAAGCATACGCGCCATTTCCTGCATAGCTTCAACAGCGATGGGGTAAAACTCACCGAAGGTGAGGGGCTCGTTTGCGGCATACATCCAAAGCTGAGTTTCGGGGAAGATCAGCATATCTGGTTTGAGGGTAACGCACTCGCGGCACTTTTCACGGTACCAATCAAGCATCTGCATCTGTGTTTTACCGTAGAAACGGGATTCGTTTGCGGCAATGGAAATAACTTTCATATTTTTATACCTCAAGTAAATAGTCGTTGTATCGTTTTAAAAGCACGTGGGGATCGGGATAGATGTCTCTGATCTCGGGACACCAGGGAGACTCCCATTCAAGGGAGTAGTAACCGTCGTAGCCGATAGCATCAAGCTTTTCTTTAAGCTCACTGATGGGAAAAACTCCGTCCCCAAGGTCGCAAAGTGGATATACAAAAGTTTCTCCTTCGGGAAGACGGGCATCCTTTATATGTACGTGGGCAAGCTTATCACCAATATTAGAAATACTTTCGTCGAGGCTCTCGCCGAACTCAAGGCTGTGGAGCACGTCCCAAAGTATTTTTAAGTTAGGCATATCTACGGCATTCACCAGCTCACTACTTCTTTTTCCTGTGGAAAACTCGCTGTGAGTCTCAAGCCATACTTCAATTCCCGCCTCCTCAGCCATATCGCAAAGCTTTTTTAAAGCGATTGCGATATCCTTAAGGTTACATATTTCTGTATTATCGAGGCTTTTCGGCATTCTTCCCGCGAATATTCGGACAGCTCCTGCGCCTACGTCACGTGCAAGATTAATGTAAGCTTGTGCCTTGTCGGTCAGATTCCCGTCAAGTATAAATATGCTTGATGCTATGTCACATACTTTGATGCCTGCTTCACGGACACGGGCACCCCAAGATGAGGCGCCGCTAATATTTTCGAGCATTCTGTCGTCAACTCTCAGTTCGATCGCATCCATCTTACAGCTTGCGGCAAGCTCGAGAATATCATCAAGCGAATAGTCAAGACAGCATAACGTTGAAAAAGCAGTTTTCATATCAGTCTCCAATTCCTGTCATCAGCCGTGCTTGGTCATTCTTCCTGCGGCATCGGCTTTGATCTCGTAAGTTAAGGGAGCGCCTGAGAGAAACCGTACAGCATCCTCTGCAAGTCTGTAGCCAATCAAGGCGCGCATATCGTAGGTAGGCCCCGCTTTGTGTGGGATAAGATATACGTTTTTCATCTTGCGAAGGGGACTGTCCGCAGAGAGGGGCTCTCTTGTGAATACGTCAAGCACAGCCATGATACGCCCATTTTCAAGCTCTCGTGTAAGCGCTTCCTCGTCGATTATGGGACCGCGGGATGTGTTTACAAACAGCGCACCGTCACGGATGAGGGAAAGCTCATGCTTTCCGATAAGGCCCTTGGTGTTTTCTCTCAGTGCGGCATGAACAGATACGATGTCGCAGGTGGAAAGAACTTCTTCAAATGTGGTTTGTATAGCACCGACCTCAGCGAGAAATTCGGGATCCACGTTATAGTTGTCCCACACCTTGATATTCACGCCGAAAGGCTTCATATATCGCATAAGATTACGGGAGACGGCACCTACACCGATGATACCTACCGTCTTACCGATAAGTCCCCTTGTAAGATATGGGCTGGCCCAGTACCCGCCGTCGCGCATTGACGTAACGTCGTCGGGGATGTAACGGAGAGCAGAGAGAATGTAAGTCAAAGCACCTTCTGCAGTGGACTCAGCGTACATCTTGTTTCCGCTGATAACGGTGACTCCGTTTTCGTAGGCAGTGCCGTCGATAAGATCACCGACACTTCCGCCAGTGTGTACGAGAAGCTTCAGCTTAGTATTTTTACCTGTAAGTCCTGCCTCAGTGAGAGAAGCGGTTCCCCAGCCTGTCATGATGACGTCCATGTCACGTCCTGCAGCTGCAAGCTCTTCTGCCACGTAGTTTTTTCCTGTTTCGTTAAAATGTACCTCGAAGTGCTCACTTAAAAGCTCTACAGTTTTTTCACTGATAAAGCTGTGTCTGAGCTCTCCCTCGGGTATGGTGATGAGTAGTTTCATGTTTACCTCACTCAAGTACAGCTGTCCATGTTTTGCCCTTGTAGCTTACGGTAAGCTTGTTTCCGTCAAGGCTTATTACAGGCATCTCTACGTCTGTTTCCTCAGTTGTAAAGAAAAATACGGATGCGAAGTGATACGTGCCGGGAGCGAGCAGTTCTGTTGTATAAGAGGGATACCCGCTGGTGGGAGCCAGAAGATGCATTCCGGGCATGTGATAACGGATGCTGTAGTTAAAGGGAGCATCGGATACAGTGTGCATCTTACTGTATCTACTCTTGTTGTCGCTGTAAGCAATGTAGTCGGGGTTGACGTCTATGATGCTTCCGTCATCGTAGTTTCCGATAGACATACCGCCCTCGATCACGTTGTATTCGTTCGCAAGGGTCACCTTATGTGCTCTTACGTGGAAGCCATCACCAAGTGGGAGAACCCATGATTTGATCACGGAATCCTTGTCATTAGAAAAGGGCTTGTGTGAGGACACGAGGAATCCATCCTTGATTCCCTCGTCAACTACCGCACAGCGTCTTGACGCCATAAGAGCATCCCACGTCTGCAGACAAATAGTGTTGTCGGCTGACATCATGTCAGCGGATGCAAGTCCGAATCCCGCGCGGGAGTTGTAAAGGAACTTAGTGTACATTGCAGCCATATCATTGAAAAGACCGCAGTAACCGTAATTAAAATTGTAGTATCTTGAAGTATTGTTGTAAAGGGTAACACCTGCCGCACGGCTGTTTTCGAGAACCATGTTTATGTTTTCTACAGGTGAATTGATCAGGAAGTCTCCCTTTTCGGAGGGCATTTGTTCGTCAGGTGCGGTCCAGAAGGGGTGATCGTCGGGAAGCGCGAGAACAAGGAATGTCTTTGCACACCAGTATGCGCCACCGGAAGACGTGTAGTTTTCAACAATGGCGGGGGAACTGTACAAGTATCCGGGAGGTAAAACATCGTCATCTGTGTGGATCATGTTATCCATGAAGTAGGACACGTTTTTTACGAGGATACGTCTGGCAAGGCCGTAGTTTACGTCGCAGTCGGTAAAAGCTGCTGCAGCGAAATATGAGCTTTGAGCAAATCTGTAGCTGAGTGAACGACCGAATGCGGGAACGCTTCCGTCAACGTCGAACATATGGGTGTAATAATCAAAGAATTCAGCTGTACGCTTTTTGTATGTCTTGGCTCTTTCAGCGTCGTAGAAGCGCGTACCTTCGGAAAGGAATGACCAAAGCAGCGGATATACGTGGTGAGACCAGGAGAGATAGAAATCAAATCTGCCGAACTCACCGTCCTGATACCAGCCGTCGGAAATATACATGGTGTCGAGTACGGAGAATCCGTCAGCCATATCTGCTTCAACATCGCCGCAGTCGATGCCCATCTTTTCAAGAGCGCAGACCGCAAGCATGGGAAACCAAAAGTGGTTGTTTCTCCAGGAGCGCTTGAGTGCACGGATCGCCCACTTTCCTATCCACGCTGCAAGGGACTTTCTGTCTTCCTCGGGATAAGGATTCCACAGGGCATTCGGTGCAAGGACGATAGCAAGGCAGTAGCCTGCAAACTCAGTTATCATCTGGTTTGCATACAGATCCTCTTGTCTGTTTGCGGCAAATCTTGATAAGCAGTTGGGGGAGTCTTCGCGGCTGCCTTCAAGTATAACGGCACGGATAGCCTCGGCAAGATCGCGCTTTTCGCCACACACGGTTATCGTATAGCTCTTTTCCTCAAGGAGAGGAGCAATACCCCAAAGGGGTCGAAGAAGCTCTTCAAGCTTTGTACATTCGAAGCTTGTGTGATCGATAATAAGATAAGGCTTGTTATCTAAAAAATTATTTATAGCCTTTTCGAGGGCGGGAATACACGTTTTCTCCGCAACTTCTATCAGATACTTTTTTTCCTTTGTCATAGTACGTCTCCAAAATATATTTAGATTTGTTGTTTACTTACCTATAAGTACTGCTCTGCAGGGTGAACCGTCAAAACCTTTAAATGAAAGCGGAGCGGCAAAGAGAAAATATGCTCCCTCGCTTACTTCACCGAGTCGTATGCCCTCAAGCAGTACGATTCCTTTGCCAAGTAAAATATTATGTACTTCGGCAGGTGCGTTTTCGGGACCTACGGTCTGCGACTCATTTCCTACAAGTAAAACGCCGCCTTCAGCAAAAGCTTTCGCGGCATCAGCTGAGACCGTTGCCTCACCCTTGATGAGTATGCGCGATGCAGACATGGGGTGAGCTGAAGCCTTGGCTTTTTTTATGATGAGATCCGCGTCATCTGCGGAGAGTACACCGTAATGCTCTGCCACGTATGTGTATCCTACAGTTGAATCAAGCGGTAGTTCATCGATAGCCGCACCGTCAGCGATAAAGTGCAGGGGAGCGTCAACGTGGGTCCCGTTGTGCGCGCACATACTGAAGGAACTCAGGTTACATACGTCTCCGCGGGAGATCCTGAGCAGATCAGTCATCTCGGGAGCAGGATCTCCCGGGTACACCTTTGATGATAATACCTCTTGTGAAATATCGTAAATTTTCATTGTACGACCCATGCCTTTTTACGTTTTTTATACATATATACGATAACACGGAAAGGAAAAAAAGTCAATAGCATTTTATTTTGTTGCTTTTGACTTTTAACAAAAATGCCCAAAGTCAAAAAATGGTCAAAAAACTTCAAAATAACGAGAAAACGAAAGATTATATATACTTATTTCGGTATAACCTCAGATAAAATGACGATTTTTGACTTTCTTTGACTTTGACTTTCTTTGACCAAAACGTTATAATGAAATCACAAAAGTCAAAGAAGGTCAAAAAGGAGATGTAAAAATGCTTATTTCGGATTATATCGCATCGGTAATAGAGGAAATGTTAAATGAAGGCGGAGGGACTACAGAGGTAAAACGAAACGACCTTGCATCCCGCCTCGGATGTGTACCCAGCCAGATAAATTACGTTATTACTTCAAGGTTTACTCCCGAGAAGGGATACATCATTGAAAGCAAAAGGGGAGGCGGTGGATACATACGCATTGTCAGGGCGCAGATGACGAAAAATGAATATCTCATGCACTTTTTTCACGCAGTATCCGACGGACTTGACGCACAGAACGCATCCGCGTTTATCGTAAATCTGTTTGACCGCGGATTCATCACAGAAAGGGAAGCGGTGCTCCTCAGAAGTACACTATGCGGAAGTGCTCTTGACAGAGTTCATCCATCTGAGAGAAATAGTGTGAGAGCCGACATAATGCGCCATATTATTCTTACTCTTATGAATTAAAATAGTAAGGTATTAACTAAGGAGGACATTCATATGCTTTGTGAAAAATGTAATAAAAATCCCGCAACCGTAATGTATAAGGAAAATATCAACGGTCACGTTAAATCCTTTGCGCTGTGTTCAAAATGCGCGTCAGAGCTCACCGAGATGTCCGGATACGGTAAATCAGCGTACAATACCGGGGATGCTCTCGGTGACGTATTCGATAATATGAACTCTATATTCGGCAGCCTCTTCGGACTACCCGCTCATCAGGTAAGACGTCAGTCGGGCGATGAGAAAAAATGCACTCTTTGCGGTGCCACCTTTGCAGAGCTTGTAAAGGAAGGAAAGGCGGGATGCCCCGAATGCTATAAGGTGTTCGCTGAAGAGCTCTCTCCCACTATTTCGAGGATTCACGGAGCAGGAGTACACAAGGGTACTGCTCCCGAAAGATACAAGGAGGGACGTGAGCGAAAGGAAAAGATCGCAGAGCTTGAAACAAAGCTTAAACGTGCGGTGGAAACGGAAGAATACGAGGAAGCCGCAAAGCTTCGAGACGAGCTTCGTAAACTGAAAAATGAAGAGTCAGGTATGTGAGGTGACAGATATGCTTTGGTATGAAATGACAGGAAAAGAAAACGACGTTGTCGTATCATCCCGTGTGCGTCTTGCAAGAAACCTTGCTGATTATCCATTTGGCGGCAGACTTGACGAGCCCTCAGCACTTGAGATAATTGAAAAGGTAAGAGGCGTATTTGATGGTAAGGCTGATTACGGCTTTGTTCAGTTTAATGTTCTTAGTGATACATCACGCAGAGCAGAGGCAGACAGACATAAGGTTAGCCCCGAATTTGCAACCCAAAAGACACCCACAGCACTTATCGAATCTGATGAAAAACAGATATATATTATGGTGCTGGAGGAAGACCACCTGAGAATCCAGTCTATAAAGCCTGGAGCTGCACTTGTCGAGGCGTATGCGGCGGCACTCGAAGCTGACCGTATGCTCGACTCGCAACTCAGGATCGCATACGACGAAAAGCTTGGTTATCTTACCCATTGTCCGACAAATCTGGGAACGGGTATGAGAGCTTCAGTAATGCTGTTCCTGCCTGCGATAACCGCTACGCGCGGAATCAGATCCCTTCAGGATCAGCTTGGTAAGATCGGTCTTACCATAAGAGGAATGAGCGGAGAAGGCTCTGGCGGTGACGGATGCCTATATCAGGTATCTAACCAGATAACACTCGGTACCACGGAAGAAGAGATAATCTCAAAGATTGAAAAGATATGCGAAAATATCGCTGAAAAAGAGAGGGAACTGAGACGTAAGTATTTCAGTGACGAGAAGTTCACCGACAGAGCAATGAGAGCTTACGGTACTATGCTTTATGCGGTGCTTATGGATTCTGCCGAGATGACGAGACTTTACGCAGACGTACGTCTTGCCGCCTCTCTCGGACTTATTGAAGGACTAAGCGTAAACGTTCTTGATAAGATGCTTATTTGTGGTATGCCCGGTGTACTTACTGAGGAAAACGAAAACGTCAAAACAACTACTGACAGAGACCGTGAGAGAGCTAACATGATAAGACGTGTACTTAACGGTAACGCAGGAACATAAACGCCTGAATCGGGTTGAGATTTAAGGAAAGGAATGGATGAAAAGATGAATATTGGATTTACTGCAAAGGCGCAGAACGCCCTTAACATGGCTTTAAAGACAGCGTCCGAGATGGGACACACTTGTATCGGAAGTGAGCATATCCTGTTGGGACTCCTTTCTGAGCCTGATGGTATTGCTGCAAGGGTTCTTGGGGAGCGTGGCGCAGATTTTGATAAGATAAAGAAAATAGTTGAAGATACGTCAGGTCTTGGTGAGGTAACAAGGCTCAGCGCGGCTGATATGACTCCCCGCACCAAAAAGATTATCGAATATTCCGCCAAGGCGGCTATGAGTATGGGTCACGGATTCGTCGGCACGGAGCATTTGCTCTTTGCCATTGCGGACGAGCCTGACTGTTACGCCGTCAAGATGCTTTCCTCCTGTGGTGTGGCGGCATCAGACGTAAAGCGGGATATCATCTCCCATTTCGGCAAGGGAGCTGAAGGCGCTGATTCGGGTGTACCTCAGGGTTCTAAACAGAAAAAGAGTGATATCAAGGGATGCCCCTCACTGTCAAGCTTCGGTCGAGATCTTTGTGCAGGTGCGAGAGAGGGAAAGATAGACCCCATTATAGGCAGAGACGAGGAGACCGAGAGAGTTATTCGTATACTGTCAAGAAGAACGAAGAACAATCCCTGCCTGATCGGTGAACCCGGCGTAGGTAAGACTGCCGTTGTGGAGGGACTTGCACAACGTATCGTTGACGGCTCGGTTCCCGACACGCTGAGAGGCAAGACAATTGTCACACTTGATATTTCAGCAATGATCGCAGGTGCGAAATACAGAGGTGAATTTGAAGAACGAATGAAAAACGTGATGGAGGAGGTACGAGGTAACCCCGATATCATACTTTTCATCGACGAGATACACACCATAATCGGCGCAGGAGGTGCCGAGGGCGCAGTTGATGCGGCAAACATCATAAAGCCCGCTCTTGCGCGTGGGGAAATGCAGGTCATCGGTGCCACAACCATTGACGAATACAGACGTCATATCGAGCGCGATGCGGCGCTTGAGAGAAGATTCCAGTCTGTGCTCGTAGGCGAGCCTACATCGGAAGAGGCAGAGCAGATTCTGTTCGGACTCCGCGATAAATACGAGGCGCATCACAAGCTGAAGATATCTGATGAAGCATTGATCTCGGCTGTTAAGCTGTCTGTAAGATATATAAGTGACAGATTCCTTCCGGATAAAGCGATAGACCTTATCGATGAAGCGGCATCCAAAAAACGTATCGCAGGATTTACACCTTCTCCCGATGTGAGAGAGCTTGAGGAAAAGCTTAAAGCGGTATCTGCCGAAAAGGAAGAGGCGATCCTCTCCGAGGATTATGAGACTGCCGCAAAATTGAGAGACGATGAAAAACGTCTTACAGAAGAGCTTGCTTCCAAGAGAGACACGCGATCCGGGATGACAGACGGACTTGTAGTTACCGAAGACGATATTGCTGAGATAGTAGGTGCGTGGACGGGGATTCCTGTAACAAAGCTTGCCGAGGAAGATTCCGAAAGACTCCTTAAGCTTGAGGAGACATTAAAATCACGTGTCATCGGACAGGATGAGGCAGTTGAGGCAGTATCCCGCGCTATCAGACGCGGAAGAATGGGTCTTAAGGACCCGAAACGTCCTACGGGAAGCTTTATTTTCCTCGGTCCCACAGGCGTAGGTAAGACAGAGCTTACCAAGGTTCTTGCCGATGTTATGTTCGGCTCGGAAAACGCAATGATCCGCGTAGATATGTCCGAGTACATGGAAAAGCACAGTGTATCCAAGCTTATCGGTTCTCCTCCGGGATACGTAGGCTTTGACGACGGAGGTCAGCTTACCGAGCAGATCAGAAGAAAGCCTTATTCGGTAGTCCTCTTTGACGAGATCGAGAAGGCTCATCCCGACGTGTTCAACATTCTCTTACAGATCCTTGAGGACGGTGTCCTTACCGACTCCAGAGGACGTCACGTTGACTTTAAGAATACCGTTATCATCATGACGTCAAACGTAGGTGCCGCAGGCATCACGGAGCCTCGCCGCCTCGGATTTTCGGGCGGGAATGATGCTGAAGGCGAGCAGAGACGCATGAAAAGTGCTGTAAGCGACGCGCTTAAAACCACATTCAAGCCTGAGTTTTTGAACCGTCTTGACGAGATAATCGTATTCAACAAGCTGTCAAGCGAGAATATAAGTGCCATCGCATCAATTATGCTGAATGACGTTACAAAACGTATTACAGAGCTTGGCATTTCGATAGAGTTTGAAAAAGAGGTTGTGGAAAAGCTTGCTGCTGAGGGCTTTGACCCAGTATACGGTGCGAGACCCCTGCGCCGTGCGATAGTCCGTCAGGTTGAGGATTCTTTTTCAGAGGCTATGCTCAGAGGTGAAATTTCCGCAGGAGACGCAGTCACAGCGAAGGTTTATGACGGTAAGATAGTATACGAAAAGAAATAAAATACAGAAAAAAGCTCCGTTTGCGTGTTGAAAATGCAGACGGAGCTTTTATTTGATCTGTCCCCTCTTGAAGAACGGAGGTATTTGTGTTATACTTATTCATATACGTAAATTAATGAGGTAAAACATAATGTTTGATATATTAACGGATGTTTGGAAGCACCCGGGTGTTGTCCACTCTCCTATCGCCCCCTTAAATGTTTCCGATATGACTACAGATGAGATCGAAGAACGTATAAGCAGTCTTCATAAATACGGACTTGATGCCATACTTCTACTTTGTGATGTAGGACGACTTACAGACGGTGCAGTTGAAGCCGTGCTTTCTGCCGCTAAGAAAAGGTTTATGCTCGTCTTTGTGGATGAAAACGTTATCTTAACTGACTCAGAGTGTACTGAAGATGTTTTCGTGTCCTATAACCCCATGCTTGCATCTCATACCATCAGACTTGCACGTACAGACGATTGTATGCTTGCCGCAGTTGAAGAGATCATACATAATTACTTTTTAAAGTTTAATGACGGTGTACTGTGTGACACAGCTGAGACATGTCCCGAAGAAGACGATACATACTGTAAATACAGCGTTATCCTTACCGAAAAGACAGGGGGAGTGGATCGTCTTTCCTTTGAAGCAGGTGAGATGTTCGTGTCTGTTTACGACAGCTTTCTTGAAAAGTATAAGGAATACGTTGGAGCATCCTTTGCAGGTGTGTACACGTCTGCTCTTACGACCGTCACTACAGATACTATCCCATGGTCATACGAGCTTTCACATGAATTTATGAGCCTAGGTGCCACACCTCAGATACTTTTGTCACTTTTATGCGAGAGTGATAAGAGAAGCCGTAAGGAAGGCGCGCGTTTATATTCCAAAGCGGTTGGAGCACGTGTTGCAGAAGCCTATCTTGAGCCTTTGTCACGCTGGTGCGGTGCAAATTCTCTCGCGTTTATGGGCGAGGTTCCTTACGAATTTATCGGAAGCTGTACGTCCGCTTTCACTCTCCCTGTTTATACTGACCGTGCGTTTGACGGTGCCGTTACAACAGACAGTGAGCGTATGTCGGCTGTGAAATATCTTTCAGACGTAGCACGGGGGGAAGGCTTTACGGGAGCAGTATATACCGTGGCATCTACCGATATCGGAGAAGTAAAGCGCGAGATATGCTTGGCTGCAGCCTCAGGTTCCGCTATGTTTATGCTCCGTGCAGAGTATTCTGATCCATCATACATGGATGCATCGGATATACGCCGTGAGGACATGAAAAAGCTTGCCATGAGCTTCAGACGTCTTTCCACCCTTGGTACCTCATGCTCACCCGATACTTCATGTCTTGTTCTTTGCGATGACGGATTTATTCCGTTCTCGGGTGCAGATAAGCTTCGTGCCCTTGGCGTTCAGTTCAATTTCACGTCTGTTTCTCAGGGATTCAAAAAAGGAAAAAGTCATCATGGCGAATTTCTTATAGATAAGTTCAGATACAACGCGATGCTCGTGGATCAGAGAGTTCGTCTCGACAGCGAAAGTGTGCGCCACTTTGGTGAATTTGCCGCGTACGGCGGAAAGTTCTACCGCGGCGGTCAGTTTGGTGAATTTGCGAAGAAGCATTTGGGTGTTGACGAATTCGGTAAAGAATGCGCGAAGCATCTGACGGTTTACACAACTCTAAAATGTGCTCATCGCTTCGAGCTTTACGTTAACTTCACGGATGAGACGTTTACTCTGAGACGTCGTTTCCTCTCATGTGGACGGGCATATATACTTGACACGGTCAGCGGGGATAAACGAGATCTTTACTGCAGGATGCCTGCAGAGGAATACGAATCTGTACGTCTTATGCCGGGAGAGTGCGCTGTTCTTGCATGGGATACTGAAGTACTGCCGAACCTTGAAGTGAAGGATGAGCTTATTCTCCGTGAGATACATGCACTAAAGCGCGGCGAAAATAAGTTGTTCTTCAGCTTTGTGGACGGTGACCGTGCCGTACTTGAGATAGATGAAACATACGGAAAGTCACTTGACGTTAGCGTAAACGGTACAGACGTTGAACGTATACTTACGAAGCCGTACACTGTTGATCTTACCGAAGCTTTGTGTGACGGTGATAACGTTGTTTCGCTTGGCTCAGCAGAATCGGTAAACGGCGCTGTACTTAGAGTGTACCGCAAGGCAGACTGACAGAGCTTTTACAGAGGTTATCCATAGATATAGTGGAAAAATCGCTTTGTGTTCAAAATATGCGGTGAAAGTCGACTCAAACCCGCGAAAAAAGCAAATAAAGCTCGTGAAATAAATAAAAAAATTGCAAAAATCTATTGCAATTTGATTTTGATTATGATATAATAACAAATGCTGAGTTTGTATATTATCAAGACATTACCATTAACGGAGGTGTATTCAGATGGCAAAGTGCTCTGTATGCGGAAAAGGCGTAACTTTCGGTCAGAACGTTTCTCACTCTAACCGCAAAACAAACAGAATGTGGAAGCCCAACATCAGACGAGTAAAGGCTGTTGTTGACGGCGCGCACAAGACTGTATATGTATGCTCTCGCTGCCTGCGCTCAGGCAAGGTTACACGAGTATAATTTTATACCGAAAATAAACTCCCTTCCGAGGGAGTTTTTCTCTTATGTAAATCTCTTTTTAAAGGATGTGGCTAAGTGAAGGAGTATACTGCAATTATCTCACAGGAGGCGGAAGAATTTATTCCTCTTCTCAAAAATGAATTTGACGTACTCACAGTATATCCCGACGTGCTTTTGCAGAAGCCTGTACAGTGTCATGCTGATATGATAATTACGTTGGTAGGAAACTATGCGGTGTTGCCGGAAAGTTACGTTTGTGAGGATAGTGGATTTGCAAAGCATTTGCGTGAAAAGTGCGGACTTGAGATAATACCTTCAGACGGTGTACGCGGCGCTGAGTATCCTTTCGATATATCGCTCAATGTACTTACATGCGGGAGCTATGCTTTTTCTCTTGTAAAGTATACCTCAAGGCGACTTACTGATGTTTTGAAAAGTCTTAACTTTACTCACGTAAACGTTCGCCAGGGCTATGCCGCCTGCTCCACACTTTCATGTGACAGTTTTATGGTAACTGCTGATCCATCAGTCGAAAGAGCCGCAAGATCGGTGGGAATCGACGTACTTAAGATAACAGAAGGCCATATCCGTCTCGACGGATACGGCACCGGATTTATCGGCGGAGCTTCGGGTGTGTGTGGTAATAAAATATATTTCCTCGGAAATATTATGCTCCACCCCGATGGTGAAAAGATCCGTGAGTACGTAAATACCCACGGATACGATATAGTCTGTTTGTCTGATGACGTCCTTTCCGACTTTGGAGGTATAAAGTTCGTGAAAAACGTAATTTAAAAATTGAGAGCTATATCTCGGAAATGAGGAATTCACATTTTCCCGTTACGTTAACTTCACCGCTTCCTGCGGGAATAAAGATACTGTCTCCGCGGATGACTTCAACACGTTCATCTCCGCATGAAACTGCGGTATGTGACGCTTCCAGAAACAGAAGCGAAGCGAATGACGAATGATCTGCGCTGAAGCAGAAACTGCTGTCAGACGAGACCTTGGACACTCTGAAATAAGAGCAGTCGCACAGTATCTCACAGTCCTCAAATGAGGCACGTCTGAGAGGAACCGAGCCAAAACGGATGGCTTCTATCTCCTGGGACGTACGGTGCTTTATAACGTCGAGAGCTTTACTTATGTGGAGCTCTCTTTTTTTACCGTTTGCATCAGTTCTGTCATAATCGTACATTCGGTATGTGACGTTTGAGTTTTGCTGAATTTCTGCAATAAGCGCACCTTTGCAGATAGCGTGAACGTGACCTGCGGGAATGAAATACACCTCTCCCTTTTTGATGCTGATCTTATTGAGAATACCGTCAGCTTCGCCGCATTGCAACAGTTTTTTTAACTGAGCGCGAGAGACTTGCTTTTTCAGCCCGTATATAAGTGATGCATTTTCGTCAGCCTCTGCGATATACCACATTTCGGTTTTTCCCGTGTCGGGTTCGTTTTTTAATGCGTATTCGTCGTCGGGATGTACCTGAATGGACAGATCGTCCTCAGCATCGATGAATTTTATAAGAAGCGGGAATCTGTCGTCACTATGGTTTGTGCCGACTGCGCGGGGATGGTCTATAAGATATTTTTCAAGTGTTTCTCCGCGATAAGCGCCGTTTTCAATTGTTGACATTCCGTCGGGACGGTGTGTCAACTCCCACGATTCGGCGATCTTATCAAGCGGGGATGTTTTATTATACTCACTGCGGAGTCTTTCGCCGCCCCAGATGATCTGCTTGAATACAGGGGTTAGTTTGATAGGATATATAGCCATAGGTATTACACTTTCGATAGTTTAAGGATGATCGCGTCAGTCCTCATAGTCTCTTATAAGACTGAGATGTCTTCTGTGACAAGCATATACAGCACCGCCAAGACGCAGAGAGTAGTTCAAGAGAGTGACTTTAACGTCACGTGTTTCACAAGCAGTATACTTTTCTAAAACTGACGTGAATGCAGGTATAAAATCGTGATGACTGAACGCCTCACAGCAGTCAAAGATGATATGCTTTACTTTCAACAGAGACACTGTATTTCCGACAGCGCAGGCAAGGGTAGCCGCTGTTTTCACTGTGTCTTCTGACGGTTTCAATTCACGACTGTCGATGCTTTTGACAGGACTAAGTGAAACTTCGGCGTTATCTGTCACGTAAGACATGAGTATTTGACCTCGGCTTATCGTAAACATTAGGGCACCGTCACACCCCACAAGAAGCTTTGCGCCGTACTCAATACAGCTTTGACCGGTTGAGATAGTTGTCTTTTTCAGATCGAAGTACTTTGCAAGAACAGGTGCCACAGGATTATAACTGTCGTGTACGCTTTTATATTTTAATGCAAAATCATCGTCTGCAATAAGATGTAACGGCAGTTCATTGCAGTTTTCGTTTGCGAGCATCAAAGCACAGCTTCTAAGGAAAAAGGACAGATTCTCATCGGTGAAAAATCTGTCGTCATGGCGGTAGGTTTTACTTACAATAGGTCTGCTGAGCGAATTTGTCACTTGAAGAGTATATTTATTTTCCGAAACGTCGAGGACCACCGCGCATGGTCTGTCGACAAGCGAATAATAAACGCTTCCGCCTGATCTCAACGTGGTGAGAATCCCCATTTCACAAAGTACACGGAGTGCTTTGGAAGCGGTGGAATGAGACATACCGATACTTTCTGCAACGGTTTCGGTATTCATCCTACCGAAATTCATGAGAGCACCGATGATAAGGGTGTATTTCTTATATCTGTTCGTGTTTTTCGCCTTAGTGTAAGACATTTTCTGCCCTCCTTAAAAAATATCTTCGAAAATTATTATACTATATATAGCGTCATTTGTCAATAAATGTGCCTTTTGTGCCGATATATTCGACAATCAACCAATTTATTGTGGCTTTTAGGCTCTTTTTCAATGCTTTGGAGATCGTAAAAACTCAAAATTTGTGTTGACAAAACTATTAGACATATGTATAATAATAAATGAAGCGTGACTATATTTAGTAATTTGTCATTTGCAGATGTTCACGCGTATGACCGTAAGGTGTCTTTTATAATAATATGGAACCTGGAGAGAGTTATGAATATTGATAGTGTAAACGGATTGATCGACGAATTAAAGCAGAGAGCTAATCCCGTTGATTACAGCGTAAAGCTTCCCGATGCTGAATTTGACGTGATGAGCGCTATTTGGGCGGGAAATCCCCCTGTTAATACTGCATATCTTATGAAGGCAGTAGGAAATGATAAGGGC